>JBBSDH010000128.1:0-12188 GCA_038249605.1 Chitinophagales bacterium
CCAAATCCATGATTTTGCAGATTTTTTCGGCGTGTGTTTCCGACAACGAACCGCCGAAAACCGTAAAATCCTGGGCAAAAACATACACCAAACGACCGTTGATGGTGCCGTAACCGGTCACCACGCCGTCGCCCAAAAACACCTGGTCTTCCATACCAAAATCGGTGCAGCGGTGGGTCACCAACGCACCTATCTCTTCAAAAGAATCTTCATCCACCAAAAAATGGATGCGCTCCCGTGCGGTTAACTTGCCTTTTTTATGTTGGGCATCTATGCGCGCCTGTCCGCCACCCAATGCGGCTTCGGCCAGTTTGGATTGGAGTATGTCGAGGTGGTTGTTCATGTCATTGTCTGTTGTTCGTTGTTCGATTTTTGTTGTTGTTCGTTGTTTGGGTATGTTCAATGAAATGCGTTAATCCATGGGTTCAACGTCGTTGATGTATGGATTTCGATTTTCCCAAACCCGATCTCATTTCAAGCTTGGGCACTCACCCGGTGACCAAAAAAATCACCCGGTGACTGCCCGGGAGCGAAGCGGGTGCATTCAATGGCACACGCCGATAAATATTCAATTAACAATCATCGCTTTCTCAGTACCACGCCTTTGCCCACGCTGCTTTTCGAACCCAGCATCAAAACCCGATCCTTCCACAAAAAAACATCGGTCAGGAAAACCATCGAAGGTTCTTTGCTGGAATTTGGCCTTACCGTAAGTGCGTTTTCCTGGGTTTCGGTGAGGTTGGTTGCATTTTTTTTGAAAATCCGCTGCGCCAGTCCAGTCCAGTACATTTCCACCAAACCCACGAGGGCGCCGCTCAAAGGTTGAAACTCCAGGATTTCCAACCCCGCTTTTTCCGCCCATTTTTTAAAATCGTCGGAGCCAATAAGGTATTCGTGACCAAAGGCGTAGGCACCCTGAGAAATGGCGTATTCGCGGCTGCCGTCGCTTTTAAACATTTGCCATATGCGGTTGACGGGATCGTATGTAATGGGAAATTCGCGGCTTGGAAATGTCATAATTGCCAGTCCGCCGGGTTTCAAAACACGTCCGATCTCCATCATCATCACGTCGGGTTTCCCTACATGTTCGATGACTTCACTGGAAACCACCAAGTCAAAAAGAGCATCAGCGTACGACAAATCGAGGGCGTTGTTCATCTCGTAGTGAAGGTTCAACACGCCATTGTTCAAGGTTTGGGCATGAAGCAGGTCGTCTTCGTTGATGTCGCAACCGGTAAGCGACTGGCAATAAGCAGCTACCATACAGTCGTAATCGCCTTCGCCGGTGCCCAGGTTCAGTCCTTTTTCGAAAACCTGTTGAGCGCCGTACGTTTTCAGTTTTTCGCGCACAAAATTGTAGCGGTTGCGAAAACTGGGGAACATGTGTTTGAAATTCATCGAAAAAGAGCGCCTTATTTGATTTTAGCAATGGCATCGCGGAACTGACGTGCGCGTGCCGTCTCGCCCATCTGGTCGTAAATTTGTGCCGAGGTTTCGTATGCCGGTTTGAAACCTGGCGACGCCTGAATGGCTTTCATCAGGTAATTGAGCGCGGTGACATTGTCGCTTTCGGCCTGCGACAACAATCCCAGGTAGTACCAGGCGGTGGCATTGGAAGGATCGCGTTTGACGTTGGTGGCAAACTGATCTTTGGCTTTGGGAATGTCTTCTTTGTTGATCCAATACAACCCAATTGTATTGAGCGCCTGGGCATCGTCGGGACAAATCTCAAGACATTTTTCTGCGGCAGCTTTGCCTTCATCGAGTTGCCCGCTGTTGAGGTATGCCTGTGCAATGCTGCCCCAGGCCAGTTCATTATCGGGTACATTTTCCAGTTCGGCTTTCAGTTTAACAATGGCACCCTCAAAATCACCCACTTTCAAATAGGCAATACCGAGCGAGCAGTTGCGGCCGTTGTCTTTAAGCACCGCGAGCAGTGGTACACCCGAGGCTTCAACCATGTGTACCGCATTGTCGGGTGGCCACATGCCTTTTTCCAGGGTCGCACCGGAGAGGAAACGCGTGGGGTACAAACCGTAATCCCAGGCGTCGTCGCAGCGTTTTTCCCATTTAAGGTATTTGACTTTAACCCTGTCGCCGTATTTTGCCGTAAGGCGTGCCGTGGAATAATACATGTTGGTGGCAATAACCACCGTTTCGGTCATGTCGGATTTCAGGATGCCCTGCTGTTCCATCCACTCGATGCCCTGGCGCACACTCACGCCCCAGTAATCTGTTTCAAACTCCCCATAAGCCCCTTTGATGCCACCGGAAATTGGATTGAAATAGACGTATGGGAATTTAGGGTTGGTGGCTATAAATGCTGCAGGATCGAGCAAGCCCAGGCCCAAAACGCCATAGGTTGCGTATTGCAATGCCTTTTTTTCGGAAAAATATTGGACCAGTTCGTTCCAAAACAAAGCAGCCGCCACCACCAGCGACGGATACACAAACGTGAGGTGACGCCACCCGTCGTGGATCACAGAATCTTTGTAAATAATGTATGCAACAGGAAAAACAGCCGTAAACAGTACCATAAACACCCAAAGTGGGTTGTACCGTTTGAGCAACCTCGGCAACAGTACCACACTGCCCACAAATCCGGCAAGCGCGGCAAGCGGTATGGTGTAGGCGATCCACTTTACCGGGTAATACCACGGCGTGGTGTTCGACATCACATTGGAACCTTCAAACAAAACACGGATCTTAACTTCCAAGACGGAAAATTTGGACAAAGCGGTAAGCGGATTTTGCAACGGACTTTGCAGGGCATATGGCCAAAACAGCAAAGCGATCACATATCCTACGACACTTGTACCCAACAGCACCAGGGCGTACCTTCCGAGCAGTTTGTTGTTTGTAAATGCAGCGAACCCGCCGTTTTTCAAATAAAAATGCAAGCCTGTAAACATGAACGCATAGACGAAGGTAAGCAGTCCACCTGCACGCATGGCCAGTCCAATGCCCAGTCCCAATGCCAGTCCGATCAAATTCCATTTTCCTGGCTTGGGCATGCGGTTAAGTACAGCTGCCAGGTTGTACAAGGCCATCATGTAGCCTGCGGCAAAAGGGATGTCTTTGGGATTCATCATCGAATCGCCCAGAAAACGCGGTGAAAGCGTGAGGATGAGCAAGGCGATGAAACCTGCCTGCCAACCTGCGATCAGGCGGGCAAGTAAGGCCGCGCACAACAATGCTACCCATCCGAGGATGGCGCTGGAAGCGTGCCGCACATGGTGGTAAGCCAGATCGTTGGGCACATTGCCGGCTACTTTGTTTACAAAACCAGTGACAACTTCAAAAAAACCGCCATAAAGGTGCATGTTGCCGTCAGGAACAAGGAGCGCGGACGTATCCTTTCCAAAGGTCGCGTAATAGCTGACGAGTTTTTGGGAATAATCCACCTGAAACTTATCGTCGGCGTTGATGCCCGAACCGAACGAAAGTCCGACGTACAACACCAACGACACAATGGCCAGCCCCCAAAAAGCTTTGGGAAGCCAATCGGGTGTGGAAGGAGGGTCCGTTGCAGGCCGTGCCAGATGGTCCTGAAGTCTTTTGGGCGCGGTAATGGCAGCCGTAGTGGGTTTGGGTGCCTGGGGTTTGGGTGTGGGTTTGCCGGATTTAGCCATGGATTTTTTATGGACGACTTTACCCGATGACGGGTGGTCAACAACCTTTTTTTTAACCGGCGAAAGGTATGGAAATTACGGCTGATTCAATGACCAAGCTTGCGTACAAAGTACCAAACTGCTGTTGCGGAGAGTAAAAGCAGGAAAATAGCAAGCAAAACAACGCCGATTTGCACAAAATGGATGCCCCGTCTTTTGGGACGGCGTTTTTTGTCGAGGCGTGCTTCCAGTTTGTCCCACACCTTTTCAGGAGGGCGCTCGTGGAGTTTGGACTCATTTTCCTTAAAAAAATCGAACAAATCAGGCATGTTGCTGTGGTTTGGTTCGGTTGCCCGTTCTAATATCCTTTGGTTTTTAAAAGATTTTTCAATTTTTCTTTGGCAAGTATCAATTGCGATTTGCTGGTATTGATGCTGATGCCGAGCATGTCTGCTATCTCCTGGTGTTTGTAACCTTCCAAGACATATAGGTTGAAAACCGTTCGGTAGCCATTGGGTAGTTTGGCAAGCCATTCGAGGATTTCGGCAGCGGACATGGCTGCTTCCACGGAAAATCCGTCTTGTTGTTCGTGCAGGCTCAAAAATTCGTCACCAGGAAACGAAAGCGGTTGTTTTTTGCGCAGCAACATCAATGCCTCATTGACGACTACACGGCGCATCCACCCTTCAAAGCTGCCTGTTCCGTTGTAGGCATCTATTTGGGAAAAAATCTTGTAAAAACCGCTCACCAGTGCTTCTTCTGCATCTTCCCTGCTCGACAAATACCGTTTGCAAACTGAAAAAAACAGAGGCGAATAGCGCTCGTACAGCCACTTTTGTGCCATGCGGTCGTTCTCCCTCAGTCTTTCCAACAGCGTAGTTTCAGTCACAACTTCAAAGGTTAACCTGGTCAGCGTATGCCATCTAAGATGCAAGATGCTGTAATTTAGGCGTGTGAGGGAACGAATTTCGCAGTTCGGGTGTACTTTTGTGTTTTAAACAACAAACACACACTAGGATTGGAACTTGTAAACGGAAAATACCAGCTTGAAGGCGGCATCGACCCGCTGCAACTTTGCAAAATGTACGGCACACCACTTTATGTGTATGAAGCCGGCACCATGCATCGTCAGTACGAACGCATCACCAAAGCCTTCACCTATCCGAAAGTTCACATCCACTATGCCTGCAAGGCGCTTTCAAACCTTGCGGTGATGCGTCTTTTCCGCGAATGGGGCGCAGGTCTCGACTGTGTTTCCATCCAGGAAGTACAACTCGGCATCATGGCCGGTTTCAATGCTGAAGACATCCTTTACACACCCAATTTTGCCGGCTTCGATGAGTTTGACGAAGCCGTAAAACTTGGCGTAAAAATCAACATCGACGCCATTCCAATGCTTGAAAACTGGGGCCTGAAGCACAAAGACATACCTGTTTGTGTGCGCATCAATCCGCACCTTATGGCTGGCGGCAACGAAAAAATCAGCGTTGGCCACATCGATTCCAAATTCGGCATCAGCATCCACCAACTGCCGCATGCCTTGCGTGTGGTGGAAAGCCAGGGACTTATGGTAGATGGTTTACACATGCACACCGGCAGCGACATTCTTGATGTTGATGTGTTCATCAGGGGCGCCGAAATTTTGTTCGAAGCGGCACGTAAATTTCCCAACCTGAAATACATCGACCTCGGCAGCGGTTTCAAAGTACCGTACAAAGCCGATGATATTGAAACCGATGTAGAAGAACTTGGTGAAAAGCTGAGCACACGTTTTGCAGAATTCTGTAAGGAATACGGCAGAGAACTGACCCTTATGTTTGAACCCGGCAAATTCCTGGTGAGCGAATCGGGCTACCTTTTTGCGCATTGTACGCTCGTGAAACAAACCACTTCTACTGTATTTGTAGGGCTCGATACAGGGCTCAACCACCTCATCCGACCGATGTTTTACGGTTCTTACCATAAAATTGTAAACGTCACCGAACCACAATTCAAACCGCGGATTTACACGGTGGTAGGCAATATTTGCGAAACCGATACTTTTGGGTCCGACCGCCGTATTGCCGAAGTGGTGGAAGGCGATGTTATTTGTTTTTACAATGCTGGCGCTTACGGCTGGATGATGTCGTCAAACTACAATTCGCGTCCGAGACCTGCTGAAGTGCTCATTTACAAAGGGAAAGCCCACCTTATTCGGAAGCGCGAAACCGTGGCCGATATGGTCCAAAACCAACTTCCGTTGCCCATTTAAAGTTCTCCTATCCTGTATGTTGAAAATTTATTGGACATTGCTCGTATTGGTGTTGCTGGCCTGCTCCTGCGGAGTTGAAACTCCACCCAAATACGAGGTTGTGCAAACAAACACCATCCCAAGGGCAACGGGTTTTGTCGACAGCATCGTTCAGATCGAAGGTCAACCGCCAAGGGTGATCCCCCATTTCAACGACAGTACGTACACCATCGTTTTTTGTGTTCGTCATGCCGAAAAAGCAAATGACGGCACCGGAAATCCGCCGCTTACCGATGCCGGAAAGGAAAGGGCGGCGCGGCTGGGCGATATGCTTTCGAAAACACGCATCGACCGCATTGGCTCATCCAACATCAAACGCAATTTGTCGACCGCTGAGGCGGTAAAAGTCCGAACCCTCGAGCCTGCTCTCGAAGTGTTTTCACCTGAGCTCGCGAACGAATGGATGCAGGACCTGCTCATCAGCAATCCCGGACAACATGTACTTTATGTAGGCCACACCAACACCATACCTGATTTGCTCAACCGGTTGGCGGGCAGAATCGTGTGTATGGACATTCCGGAAGATGAATACGGTCGATTGTACGTCGTTGTGACCAAACGTTTTGGCGAAAGCGAAGTTTTGGTATTCAACTATTGACAAATCTTAACATTCGAGCAACCAATAGCCTGTTTTCAGCGTTGTAGGAAGCATAGTTTCAGAGATATTGTTTCATATTGCAGCTGAAAAAGAGAAGACCATGACAGACTACGCACCTGCGCGAATGACTTTTAAAACGATACCCGGCGACCCCATACACGTAAAACAACATACCCTTTCCAATGGCCTGCAACTGTTTATGTCGGTCAACCCCGACGAGCCGAGGGTATATACCGAAATAGCAGTACGGGTAGGCTCCAAACACGATCCTGCCGACACCACAGGTTTGGCCCACTACTTCGAGCACATGATGTTCAAGGGCACCGACCGGCTGGGAAGCCTCAACTGGGCAGCTGAAAAGCCTTTACTCGATCAAATTGAGGCACTTTTTGAGGAGCACCGATCCGAAAAAGATCCAGTACGCAAAAAAAAGCTGTACGCGGAAATCGACCGCATCTCGTTCGAAGCTGCCAAATTTGCCGCTGCCAATGAGTACGATAAACTGGTGAGTGCCATCGGCGCCAAAGGTACCAATGCGTACACATGGGTGGAACAAACCGTGTACGTGAATGATGTTCCTGCAAACGAACTGGATCGTTGGTTTCAACTGGAAAGCGAACGTTTTCGCAGGCCCATTCTGCGGTTGTTTCACACCGAACTGGAAACGGTATTTGAAGAATACAACATCAACCAAGACCGCGATTTCCGCAAGGTGCTTAAAGCCATGCAGGCGATGCTTACACCCACACACCCATACGGCACTCAAACCACCCTGGGCCGCGGCGAAGACCTGAAAAATCCATCCCAAACCAACATATACCGCTTTTTCGACAGCTATTACGTGCCCAACAACATGGCCATTATCTTGTGCGGCGATTTTGATCCCGAGCAGGCGGTTGTGTTGGCCGAACGCCATTTTGGTTCTTTTGTTTCCAAACCCATTCCGCCTTTTCATGTTGAAAAACAGCCTGAAATAAAGGCGCGGGAACAACAGGATGTGTATGGCAACGAAGCTGCGTGGATGGAATTGGGATGGCGCTTCCCTGGCGCTTCAAGCGAGGAGGTATTGATGCTTCCACTTATAGCCGGCATTTTGCACAATTACCAGGCCGGACTTTTCGACCTCAATTTGTTGCAAAAGCAAAAAATGCTCGAGGCGTATGCGTATCCCCGGGTGTATGAAGATTACAGCAGCCTCATTGTTTATGGCAAACCCAGAGAGGGCCAAACACTTGAACAAGTGGAACAACTGCTGCTCGGAGAACTGGAAAACCTGCGCAACGGCCATTTTGAAGATTGGCTGCCGGGCGCCGTTGTTAAAGACATTAAACTTTCTGAAGCCAAGGAACTTGAAAAAAACCAAGGCCGTGCGGCCTTGATAACCACCGCTTTTGTGGCAGGCGTACCATGGTACGATGTGGTGCACCGCTGGTTGAAACTGGAAAAAATAACCAAGCAGGATGTGGTCGATTTCGCGCGCCGACACTTCGACCCCACCAAGTGTTTGGTGGTATACAAGCATTGTGCAGAGGACCAAGCCGTGCTCAAAGTGGAAAAGCCTCCCATTACCGCTGTCGAACTCAACCGCACAGGGCACTCTGCTTTTGCCGAGTCGTTCCTCGATCACCACGTTGAAGACATTACCCCGGAATTTGTAGATTTTAAAAAAACCATCCACAACGCCAGCATTTCGAAGGTGCTGAAACTGCGTTCGGTGAAGCACGAAAGTGACATGTTCAGGCTGTATTACATCTACGACATGGGTAAAACCAGCGACCGCCGTCTTCCTTTGGCGGCCGGCTACCTTACTTATCTTGGAACCAGCCAATACAGTGCGAATGAAATGCAACAGGCTCTTTACCGCCTTGGCTTGCATTTTACTGCCACCTGCCAGGACGAACATTTTTACCTCACACTCACGGGTCTGAACGAATCATTTGAAGAGGGTGTACGCCTCATGGAACACCTGCTGCACGATGCGCAGCCCAATGCCGAGGCGTTGCAAAATTTGGTGGCCGATGTACTTGTGCGCCGCGACAACGATAAAAAAGACAAAAGAACGGTGCTCAACAAAGCGTTGTTCAACTATGCTAAATACGGTCCCGTTTCACCATTCAGCGATAAGTTCTCGAAAGAGGCGTTGATGAATCTGACGCCTGAAGAGCTGACCGAGCGCATCCGCAACCTTTCGAAATACCGCCATGATGTGTTCTATTCCGGCAAACGCGGCGCGCGTTCGGTAGCAGCTGTGTTGAAACAACACCACCCATCGAACGAAAAACTTCTTTCCCCGCAACCGGCAAAACACTATCCTGAAAAAGGCGTGCGCAGCAATCGAGTACTTTTTGTTCATTTCCCCATGGTACAGGTCGAGCTCATGCTCCTCAGCAAAGGAACACCAAAGTTCAGCCTTAATGAATATGCCATGGCCGAATGGTACAACCAGTATTTCGGGTATGGATTGTCATCCATTGTATTTCAGGACATACGCGAGTCGAAAGCCCTTGCTTATTCCGCTTATGCTTTCGCTTCCAGTCCCAACCAAAAGAAACGATCACATTTCCTTCAGGCCTACGTGGGTACACAGCCCGACAAGCTCCGCGAGGCGGTCCAGGCTTTCCAAACCATTTTGGAAGACATGCCCGTTTCTGCCTCTCAAATAGAGACAGCGCGGCAAAGCATACGCAAACAAATCGCAGCAAGCCGCCTTCGCAAATCGGATTTGTACTGGACCTGGCGCGCAAACCGCGAAAAAGGTTTTCCCAACCACGATCTCAGGCTGGATGTGTACAACATGATGGACAAGGCAACGTCGGAACATTTGCTGGACTACCAGATCAAACAGATCAAAGGGCGTCATTACACCTGGCTGGTCATGGGCGATCGTTCACAGATCGATTTCAAGTACCTGAAAACCATTGGTCCCTTGAAGGAACTGACCTTGGAACAAATTTTCGGATATTAGTTTGTCAATTGGAAGCGGTCTTTACGACCTGGCGAACCGTGGTTTCGCCGTCGAACTGGCATTGTACGAAGTAAACACCCGGATCAACATTGGGTAATTCGAGGCGGTAGGTGCCGGGATTGAGGTTGCGTCTGGGCAGCAGTACGGCCACAAGCCTGCCTGTTTCGTCGGTCATGTCCACCGCGACGGATCTCGTTTTGGTAAGTTCAAAATCGAGGTTGCCTTTGGCAAAATAAGGATTGGGGTAAATTTTCAGTTCGGGAAGTACGCTTGGGCGGCCTGAACCGGCGAACAGCAATTCTTCACTTCTGCTTCTCACTTCACGGGTATTGCCTGCGACAGAAGTCTGACTTTTAGGCTGAGAAAGCCATTGAAGGGTATTGATCAATATACGGGTGGATACCAATTCATCGTAATAAAATTCCAACCCAAGATATACTACCCTGCCATTACCAAGCGGCTTGTATCCTAAAACTGGATAGCCGCGAACATCTGCAAGAGTCACAAACGCGGCATCGGATATGTCCAGCGGATAGGCGTAGTTTTTCAGCACAAAAGTAGCAGGTGTACTTGAAAAAACAGCATGATCGGGTTGGATTTCATGAAACTCAGGCGATTCGCAAAAATAGCCGTAGTCCAACTCGATCAGACCATATTGCTGAAGGATACTGTATTCATGGGTGCCTGTAAACACCACCGATCCGCCTTTTTGCACGAATTGGTTGAGTATTTTACCGTAAGCTTGAATCTGGGAAATTTCTCCTCCTGTGGGATAAGTGATCACCACCACTTGTTGTCCGAAAAGGGCTTGCTGAAGTTCGTTTGGCGAACCATCCCAAAAGGAAGTGCAGGACGCATTGGGCAAATTGCGGCGTACGAACCGGCGCATTTTGAAGGCATACACACTGTCGTAGGAACTGTAATTGAGCATCAACACCCGCAATTCCTGGGTTGAATCGGGTAATGGGCCAAAAAACTCCTCGCTGTTGTCTATTTCCGTTTCAGGCCATAACCATGGCATGATGGTGGAATTTACAGGACATGGAGCGGGTACAAAAGCCGGCTGGTATGCGCTAAAAATCCACAATGCGGGCAAAAAAACCAGCAAAGAGGTTATGCGGTGCATGAATGTAAGCGTTTATACGATAGACAAAGTGGTTGAAAGAAACGTTGCAGAGTGTCTAACGCTTCAAACCTTGTATTTGTTACACAAGGATCTTTTGCCGACACTTTTTAACATTTTAAACAAACACAAGGAGGGCGAAGTTACAGGTTTTATACAAATGTTGCCTGCAATTTCAAAAGCAATGGCTTCGGAGCAGGTGCTCCGAAGCCATTTGTGTTTGTATAACTGAAGAATTCCCCTGTTTATTTCTTGGAAACCAGCGATACGGCGATGTCAAATTCGTCGTAGATGGTTTTGTCGCCCAGACCGTCAAAAAACGAACCCGAACCGTATTTCACGTTGTATTCCGAACGGTCAATTTTCATGTTGCCGGTAGCTTTTACGGTGTTGTCGTTTTCGGTAACGTTGGCGTTGAACTTCACTTCTTTGGTAACGTCTTTGATCGTCAGGTTGCCTACGATTTTGTAGTTGCCTTTCGAATCGGTAGGAATGGCTTTGGTGATGACGTATTTGGCGGTGGGGTAAGCCGTAGTGCCAAAGAATTCGTCGCTTTTGAGGTGACCTTCCAGTTTGCCGGCGTATTCGCTTTCCAGGTCGGTGCACTTGATGGAGCTCATGTCAATCACAAATTCGCCACCTTTCAGCTGACCACCCGAGTAATCAAGGGTGCCATTTTTCAGTTTCACATAACCGGTGTGTTCGCCGGTCACTTTGTAACCTTTCCATACGATGGTGCTCGCAGCAAGGTCAATGTTGCTGATGGTCGGAACAGTTGCAGCCATGGCGATGATGGCGAGCATCGGAAGCAGGAGAAATTTTTTCATATTGCGTTTATTTATTTTTTCTTGGTAAAATGATGCTTCAAAGATAAGTGTTGTAACGCTTATTGTGCAAACAATTAACAAATCTTTGGGATTTTCTTTCCAGGCACAGCCTTTAATCCTTTAACAACATCAAAAGCGGACTTGTTTCACGCACCCTACCCTACTTTTTTCATTTTTTTTCAAACAATATTTTTATTTTAATGACCAATAGCCTTACCTTTGCGCCTCATTACAAAGAGATTAATAAATTCAGCATATCATGAAAGAGTTGGAAGCCATTCAGTTTGTTCACGAACAACTGCTTACTGCGCCTGAATTGGCGAGCTTCAAAACGGGCGATACCATCATCGTTAAGTACCGAATTGTAGAAGGAGATAAAACGCGCGAACAAGATTACCGCGGCGATGTCATCCAAATCAAAGGCCACGGTCAGACCCGTACTTTTACCGTACGCAAAATGTCGCACGGTGTAGGCGTTGAACGTATTTTTTCGTTTTCAAACCCCAACATCGCTGGCATCCAGGTCGTTAAACGCGGCAGGGTTCGTCGCGCACGTCTTTACTACCTGCGTGGTTTGGTCGGCAAAAAAGCCCGCATCAAAGAGCTCAAATACGTTGCAAGTTGAGATAACTCTTCAAAAGAGGAACAAACAAAAAGGGGTAGCGCTGTGCGCTGCCCCTTTTTGTTTGTTAGCAGGCAGCAGGCAGCAGGCGGCAGGCAGCAGGCAGCAGGCAGCAGGCAGCAGGCAGCAGGCAGCAGGCAGCAGGCAGCAGG
>JBBSDH010000129.1:0-12163 GCA_038249605.1 Chitinophagales bacterium
ACATGACAGCGTGTTTTGCGCTCGACATGACAGCGTGTTTTGCGCTCGACATGACAGCGTGTTTTGCGCTCGACATGACAGCGTGTTTTGCGCTCGACATGACAGCGTGTTTTGCGCTCGACACGACAGCGTGTTTTGCGCTCGACACGACAGCGTGTTTTGCGCTCGACATGTCGAGCGTTAGCGAGACACTTGTTTATTTCTTCTTTGAAGCTTTTGCCGCAGGCTGTGCCGTTCCCATTCCGGGAATCAAACCGCCCACAGCATCGCGTACAAAACTTCCCCAGGTAAGGTTGTTTTGGCCTTCTTTGTGAGCAAGCGCTTTTTCGATGGCCATGTTGGCGGCGTTTTCAACCACCCATTCAAAATTTTCCTCACCTACGGAATTCACGTCGGCATCGGGGGCCGGGTTGCAGAAGTCGATGGCGTAAGGGATGCCGTCGCGGATGGCGAATTCGACCGTGTTGAAATCGTAACCCAGTGCGTGATTGATCATAAGTACCAGACGGTACATTTCTTCACGCAATTCCTTGGACACTTTGTGGTCGGCCACATAGCGCAGGTGGTGCGGGTTGCGGGGTTCATAGTCCATGATGCGCACGTATTTGCCGCCGAGGCAATAGCAACGGAAGTAGGCATCAAATTCGATGGCTTCCTGGAGCAGCATCACGAGTTCGCCTGTTTCGTTGTAGGCTGCGAAGAACTCGTCGAAGTTGTGCACTTTGTACACGTTTTTCCAGCCGCCACCGGAGTGTGGTTTCATGAAGAGGGGAAAACCGCCGAGGTATTCAATAATTTTTTCCCAATCCAAAGGGTACTTCATGTTTCGGAAGCTTGCTGCACTGGTATCCACCGGCATTTGTTTGGAAGGCAGCAGGATGGTTTTGGGTACGGGCAGGCCGACTTTGGTAGAGAGGCAGTTGTTGAAAAACTTTTCGTCGGCGCTCCACCAAAAGGGGTTGTTCATCACTGCGGTTCCGTTGAGGGCAGCGTTTTTGAGGTAAGCGCGGTAGAAGGGCACGTCCTGACTGATGCGGTCGAGCATGACTGCGTAAGGTATGGGATCACCTTGAGAAACTTCTTCCACAAGGGTACGTTCAGCATACACGCCTTTCACGTTTTTGGCGTTGATGCGCTCTACAAAAGCCTCGGGGAAGGAGCTTTCTTTGCCGTGTAGTATTCCGATTTTTTTCATTCCGGGATGTTGAATTGAGCGTTGCGAATTGGGTGCGGTTGGATATGTTTCAGCAGCTCTACCGATGTTGGTAAAACTGTTGGCGACAAAACTACTTAAAAGGCTTTTGAAAAATTAACATTTACCCCAAGGAAAATACAAAGCGGCGGCCCGTGGAAGGGGCGACCGCCTTAAAAATGGCAGGCACAAGTCCCGCCGGGTGTCGTTGGTCAACGTTTAATAATCGATGATGGGCGCCACTATTTCCTCTTGTACGGCTTGTGCAACTTGTTTGGTAATGGTTTGAACCTGCTCCTCTTGGTCTTCAAATTTGGCCCACAAGGTGACTTGGTAAGCGCCGGGTTTGCGGTAGGTATGTTTTAAAATACCATTGCCATCGAATGCTTTTCGGCTCCCGTCGCCGAGTTCAAGTTCGTAGGCGGCCCCTTTGGCTATGTTGGCCATTTCAAATAGAAAAGGACGTCCGGCTTCGGGTTGTTCGTTCACGCGCAGCAGGTTGCCCGGAATTTTCTGTATCCGGGGAGCATCGTTCGCTGCCGTCGGGGTTGTACCTTGTGTACTGCCCGACTGAAGTAAAACCCGTTCGTTGGTGCGCCGTTGGGCATTGCGCGCCACTTGCAAGGCTCCCAAACCAACCAAGCCCAAAACGGCTACTACGATTAGGATGGCCGTTTCGCGGTTGGAACTTTTTTGTTTGGATGGTGCAGGGGAATTTTCCATGAATTTTTTTCGTGTTTGATCAAACAAAGATACAACTTTATCCTTTTTCCCAAGATGCCCATGTACATTCAAGACAGCCTTCGTTTCGCCCGCAGCATCACACTGCGCCGCGCCGCCAACTTTGCCAAGGTGCTCGCTTCGTATTACCTGGCCCGTTTTACCAGCAAACCCATACAATGGGGTTTGCCCGTAACCATCAGCTTCGAACCCACTACGGCCTGCAACCTGCGTTGTCCGGAATGCCCCTCCGGACTTCGGGCTTTCACCCGCGCTACAGGGCATCTGAATACCGATTTTTTCCGCAAAACCATCGATTCGGTGTACCGACACACCATGTGCATCATTTTTTATTTTCAAGGAGAGCCCTACCTCAATCCCGCTTTTCTCGACATGGTGCAATACGCCAAAAAATACCGGCTGTACACCATGACGAGCACCAACGGTCATTACCTCAGCGAAAACAATGCCCGGCGTACGGTGGAAAGTGGCCTCGACCGCATCATCATTTCCATCGACGGCGCTACCCAGGAAACGTACGAACAATACCGTGTGGGTGGCAAACTTGAAAAGGTGCTCGACGGCGCCAAACGCCTAGTAGCATGGAAAAAAAAGCTTGGGAAAAACCATCCACACATCGTTTTCCAGTTTCTGGTGCTGCGCCCCAACGAACACGAAATGGACGATGTGCGCCGCCTCGCTCGAGACATCGGCGTGGATGAATTGTCCTTCAAAAGCGCACAAGTGTACGATTACGAAAACGGCCACCCGCTCATCCCTGCCCAAAAACAATATGCTCGATACCGGCAACGCGCCAATGGCTCCTGGGCGCCCAAACACGCCTTAGGCAAACATTGCTGGAAACTGTGGCATGCCTGCGTAATCACATGGGACGGCCTCGTGGTGCCCTGCTGTTTCGACAAAGACGCCAAACACCTGCTCGGCGACCTCAAAACAACCACTTTCAACCAACTTTGGCATGGCGAATCCTACCGAAACTTCCGTACCGCCGTGCTCAGCGGCCGCGACAAAGTTGATATTTGCACGAATTGTACGGAAGGATGCAAGGTGCATCTGTGATTATCTCGTCAATCAAATCCAACCCAACCCAAATTTTAACAACCATGACTATAAATGAGGCACAGTCCACCGTCGATCAATGGATCAAAACCGTTGGGGTGCGGTATTTCAACGAACTCACCAATACGGCGATCCTTATGGAAGAAGTAGGGGAAGTTGCTCGTTTGATGGCATATTTGTACGGCGAAAAATCGTTCAAATCGCCCGATCAGGCAGAGACCGCCCCGGCAGAACTTGCCGACGAAATGGCCGATGTTTTGTTCGTACTCATTTGCATAGCCAACCAAACCGGCGTAAACCTGACGGAAGCGCTCCAAAAAAACATGGAGAAAAAAACAGTGCGCGATGCCAACCGGCACAAAAACAATGAGAAACTTTTAAACTTTTAAACTTTAAACTTTAAACTTTAAACTAGTTCAACTTAAACTGCACTGTGACCCCTGCATTCAAAGTGGTAATCGGGAATGCTTGCGATGTTTTCGGCACCGTTCGGCGGTAATCGGTAAACAGTCGCAGGGTGAGTCTGCGATTCAGTGCATAGTCGATTGAAGGGTTGATGCTCACGGTTCGAGCGCCACGGGTCGGCACGGCTTCGTCGAGTTGGTCGAGGCGGTGGTTGACGGTGATGTCGTCGCGCAGCTCAAAGTCGAACTTGAAGTTCATGTCGTTGGCCTGTTGCGCACCGGCGCCGCCGGCGGGTCGGCCACCGGGGCCTGGAGCAGTATCGGCTTTTTTCTTTTTGCTGGTTTTTTTGGTTTTGTTGTTGGTCAGGAACGGGATATTGACGTTGCGCATGCGGTAGCCAAATCCGAAAAGGTAACCCGACGAACGTGTTTCTGCGAGTTGGTAATCGATGAACGACATGGCCAGGGTGCGCGATTTTTTGAAATCGGCGCGGAAACTCATGTCGTTGCGCAGTTTAACGTCCAGACCCAACAAGGGCGCCAACTGCTCGGTGATGACCACCTGGGGTATTTCGTACCGCGCTACGTAGTTGAAGTTGAGCGAGTCGATGGTGTTGGGCAGGCTCGGATCGTAAAAAATGTCGGTGTTGTAGGAGCTTACGGTGAGCGTGCTTTTGTAGCCGTGGGAAATCTGGATGCTGGAGAATATTTTTTTGAGGTTGCCCACTTTGGGAAGTCCGTTGTAGTTCAGTTTCCAGTTAACGGCCGGGATGATTTTAAACACGTCGAGCCCGACAGAATTGGCGTCTTTTTCGGTATAGGCGGCCACAAACGACGGAAGAAGCACTTCCTGTTGGATTTTACCGTAACCATACCTGAATTGGGGGCCGTCCGACTGGTGGGGGTCGGTGTTGCCAGCATCCACTCCCAGTCGATCGGAGACGATCAGACGGTTGTTTTCAAATTTTTTGAAAAGTCCGTTGATGTCGTTGTTGAACAAAGTGTTGAGTGAAAAGAAGGTCACGGTATAACTACCCAAATCGCGTTGTGCCCGGTGCTGGAAATCCACTTCGTTGGGATCGAGCAGGAAGTTTTGGTCTTTGAACAACTCGGTGTTGTTCCTGGTGAATTGTTTGGCCGAGTTGAGTTCTATCCTGAATTCGGGGAACGGCTCCAGGGTAGCGCCGGCATCAATCGTTTGCACGTAGTTGCGCATGACCTGTTGGTTCAACTCGGGTCGGTAGGTGATCCAGCCTTTTTCACCGGCCTCATCGAGCCAGCTCACGTTGGGTTGAATACCGGCCACAAATGCCCATCCTGGCGCTTCGAAACCTTCGCTGAGACCGAGAAGTTTGGTATCGGGGGTAAAGCCAGGTATGACGGTGCTGTAGTTTTCGCTGTAGGTGAATCGTGCTTTGCGTACCAGCATAAGAGGGCGCAAAGCGATCCGCTCGCCTGTAGAGGGTTGTCTGTTGGGGTCTTTTTCCTTCTTTTTATCCTTTTTTCCACCGTCTGCTGCTGCGGCGAGTGAATCGGTTTTGCTGGCGCCGGGGTCGGGAATGGCGCCTGGAGCAGTACTGTTGTTGCGTTTGGGGTCGGTGCCTTTTTTATCAGGATCGCCTCCCATTTGAGCAACGTTGGGTGCGCCGGGCCTTCTACCCCCGGGTGTATTACCGGATGATCCGCCACCGGTGCCGGGAACCTTGCCGGCAGGCTTGTTGATCTTTGCGAGGTATTTGCTTTTGTTGTACAAACCCTCAAAATTGAAATCGCCGTTTATTTGCCGCAGGTTGTTGTTTTGAATGATGTGGCCGAGGTTTCGGGAGTTCACATTGTCGAAATCCGATTCCAGGTTTTGCAGTTTAAGCGACTGTGCCGTCCAACTGTAACCGGCCGAATACGAAGCTTTCATCGAAATCCAGTCCAGGTAAGGAAGCGATCGGAAAGGCAAAGTCCAGTTGAGTGTTCCGGTGTGCATGTAGTTTTTCGGTCGGCCGAGCATTCGAATGTTTTGCCAAATGGAGTCGGAGCGTTGTTCTTTCGATACTTCGGTGCCGTCTGTATTGAACTGCAATGGTTCGTCGATGATGCTGCGCGCCGTGGCGTCGAAATTGAAGCGCAGCGAACGGGCGATGTCCCATCCGAGGTCGTAGTTTCGGTCCCAAAGGAAACGCCTGTTGTAGTAGGTGTTGAGTTTGGGGTCTTCACCGGCGAATCGCCAGGTGGTTGTTTGAACCACGCGGTCTACGTTGGTGCTAAAACCATAAGTATTGGGTATGGGGTTGATGTTGAAGTCGGTGAGCCACTTCATGTTGTTGCTTTTCGACACTTTTTTGAACGGTTCATAAGGACGGGTACCGGTATTGTACTGGTAATCGAGGGCGCCTTTGTACTGGTTCAATTGATCGCTGATGATGAAGGGGTTGCGTTTTATCTGTTGGTTGAACGCATAGGTCAAACTGAAGTTTTCGATGTCCCAGGGCATGGGTTTTTTGCTGCCCCGGCGTTCTTTTCGCACGTTGGTAAAGTTGTAGCCACGCATGATGGTGATGTCCCGAGCCTGGTCGCGGATGCTGTCGCGATCGGCTGGGTCTGCTTCACTTATTTTTTCCTTCAGTTCTATGTCGAGGTCGTAAGGATCGTATTTGGGATTCCGGGTGATGTTGGAATACTGGATGTAAAAAGGAATACGGATGCCCGACTTTTCCGGCAAAAACTTGCCCAGTTCGAGGTTGGTGGAGATGTCGTACTGGTAAATTTCTTCGAGCTGGCGTTGGATGAGGCGTTGTTCGATGGAGCCCCAGCCGATGCCGGAGTAGTTGCCCGCGAGGGATAGGTTGCCAAAGTCGGCGAGTTTCATGTCCACCCTGGCCAAACCGGCAAAACCGTTCTTTTCGCTGAACCCGTTCAGGCGCAATTCATTGAACCAAACCTCCACACAATGATTGTCGAAATCAATGGTATCCACGTTGCGCACGCCCAGCATGATGCCTTTGACGTATCCCAGGTTGGGGTTGCCCACCACTTTCACCCTACTGCCGGGTTTGTTGGGGTCGTTGATGATGTAAGGCGTTGCAAACGGCCAGTTGGGATCGGCGTTGCGCAATTTTTTAACTTCAATCAGCAATTCGAGCGGGATATCGAATTGGTTTTCAGGCCTCCAAACTTCATCCTTGTATTCCCGGCTCTCGGGAATACCGTTCAGCAAGTTGGGGTCGGAAGGGTAAAGAGGTATTTCGTATTCGTAGTAGTTGTTGTAATAGTCGGAGCCGAACCTGACAAAAACCGTAAGGTCATTGGAGTCGAGCGGGAAGTTGAGGGGCTCCTGCGACTCGGCGTGTGCGTACATTTTGATGCGATCAAACTGGCGAAGGTCCATGTTCAATGCCTTGAACACACCACGAGCATCGCAGTAATTCAGGGAGCAAATGGACACTGCCATCGATTGCTCGTTCTGCAAAACATCGGGAAATGCACCCACCGATTGTTCCCTTTGAACACCAAAAGGTATGACGTAATTGAACGGTGTTCGCGCCGAGTTTTCTTCAATACTTACGGCATTGATGTCGAACGGAATGGGGTTTTTCGGTACATCGCACTCTGCCAGTGGCTGGGTGAAACGGCGCCATTGGTTGCGGCCGAGCTCGAGGGTTGCAAAGCGGAATGTGGTACGCTCATCAAAGTCTTTCCAAAACATACGAATAAAACGGATCGATCGAAAATCCTGAATGGCGCCCACTGTTGTGCGGCCGGCATGGTCGAGGGGTAATTTGAAACGGTACCATATGTACGTCTTGCCGTCGCGGTCGAACATTACGGTATCTGTCACGATGTTTGCGACCTCCGGATTGCTCAGGTCGAGCACTTCCTGATTGCCCTGCATGGTTTTATACAAGTGCAATTTGTACCTGAAAAAAGCTTCGTTTTCGTTCAGCGAGTTGTCGCGGTTCAGGTCTTCAATGTCGGGAAGTGTGGTCGACGAGGGGTTGAGGTTCGAGGATTCGTTGGTAGGTGAGTTGCCCTGCTGGTTGTTGAATTTGCGGTAACGCACAAGCATGCCCGGCTGGTCATTGGCAAATGCAGGGTCGTTGAAGAACACAAAATTGTCGTTCGAAGGGTCTTGCTCAAAAGCCGCTTTGGCATTGGGCGACAACGATGAAGCCATGATGGCATTCAACCATTCGGTGAAAAAATTGCGTTCGCCTTCGTCGTCGAGGCCATCAAGACCAACGTCCTGCAATGCGCGTTTGGCCGGGTCGTTGTCAAAGGCGTTTACCACGGGAGGCAATACGGGAACACGGCCCACTTTGGTGTTTACGGTGGCGCCGCTGCCGGGGCTGGTGGGGATGGCATTTTCAAAAAACTGGCGCGAGTCGCGCATGATGTCCTCGGAAATGGTACCCAGGTCGATGTACATGTCGCCGTCTTTCGAAACGCCGGTGCCGTCCACTTTTTCCATGTAGGGGTTCAGCATCCAAAACTCGATGAACTCGATGTTGGCTGCTTCAAAGTCGTTGGTGTTCAAACCGCGCATGAAACCGCCCCAACGTGTATTGGGCTGGTTGAGCTCGCCGCTGGTGGTGAGGCCCTGCGAAATGCTGGGGTATCCGTTGGGCAGTTCGAAGTTGTACGGGCCGCGGTCGCGGGGGTAATACGTTACGTCGAGCGGACGCAAAATGTTTTGCTCCAGTGGAGTAAGTTGACGGTTGGGGAAAATATCCTGGAAGTTGAACAGTCGGGTGTAGGGGTCTTCTGCATCCACGCCATCGCGTGCGCTGGGGTCGGCTACGTACCATGAAAGGAGGGCGCGGTTGACACCAAGAGCAAGCGTATCGGTGTAGGCAGATTCCGGGAACAGCGTCAGGTCGCCCTGGGGCACCGAAGCGATGAACCACACGTTGGCCGGGTTAGACAAAAGCAGGTTGGAAGTGCTGCCCTCAAAGTCGTCGATAAAAACCGTACCGCCCTCATCCTGCCCCTGGTTGATGGCTTTGTTGAAACCGGGGTTCAGGAATGCTACTTCCGCCTGTGCTGTGATGTTCGACGGCTCCTTGGTATCGATGAAAGGAATTTTGTCCACCATGCGGGTCAGCCACGGCGCATCTTTCGACAGGTTGAAGTCGAAACCATACATGCGGTTGTTGATGGGATCGTCGCCGAAGTTCACTTTTTGTGTCAGCGGCCTTTCGTACAGGTTCATGTAGGTAGCGCCCAGGTTGATGTCTTTGCTGAGTGCATAATCGAAACGCGCGCCGAACATGGTTCGGGCCTGGAAGCCGAACAACGTATTGTCCTCAAAACTGATGCTTACGTTTTGTCCGGACTGCAAAATGGCGTCGTTCAATATTCTAACTTTACCGATGTTGTAGTCGATTTGGTAATCCTGGCCTTCAATAAGTTGTCGTCCACCTGCGCTCACCCGCACCGAACCTTTGGGCAGGTTGAAGGTTCCAAGTGAAATTTCCGACGATGTTGCCGATTTGTACGACCCCTTAAGCATGAAGCGGTTAAGCTGTTGGTATTCACGCGCCCGGAAAAGGGTAGAGTCGTAAAGTTGGGTGTAAATTAGGGTTTCGGCGAGTTGCGCGGAGTCGACACTCGGGTCAGCCTCTTGGAAAGTTTCAAGCAACGAACTGCCGAAAGGTTCCAAAACGGGAAACATCACACGGCCCGAGCGCAGGTTGATGGTAAGGCCTGGCACAAAGTCGAAAATACCGTCGGCCCCAGGGTCGGCTTGTAGGTTGAGGTTATCGAGACCGAACAACTGGAGCAGGGGTTTGCCGCGCAGGGCAGCGGGCACCAATGCATTGTCGAGGAAACGTTTTTGTCCTTTGCCCGGATCTTCATAAAAAATGTCGAAGCGGAATTCCTGAGGATCCACGTTGGCCGAGCCCACGGCATACACGTTTTTCATCATCAGGTCCCAGATGGGAAACTGTACGTTGGCCGTGGTGCTTTTCAACATCTTCACAAACAAAACGTTCTGGTTCAGCGAGTCGCCGTTGGGCACTTCGCTGGTAAACTCACCAATTTTGTGCGGCACACCGTTGTAAGTGTATTCCACGGCGAGGCCCACCACTTGGTCGGGCTGCACGTTGAGATTGATGCTGACGAAGCCCAGTTGTTCGTGGTAAGTGAATTCTGAAGAGTTCAACAAACGTGCACGCACTTTTTCAAAGTCCGTAATTTGCTGGATGTTGAAATCACCAGCGGGGTCGGTGAGTCGGCGTACAATCTGGTCGGAAAAGCGGAACGTGGAGTCGTCGGCAATATCCCGTCGTATGGCTGGGTACAGGCTGTTGTTGCTGTTGTCTGGAAGGGGTTTGTTGTTGATGTCAACGAAAGGTGGCGCCACAAGTTGCCATTGGGGCTTGGCTTTGTCGTCCTCTCCAAGGTCGGTCAACGGAACAATGTCGCGCACGTTTTCGGTTGCAAGGCGGTCGTTGGTGATCCACACTTCAATCCGGGTAACGTTGAAAAGGGACTGAGGAACGGGCAAACAGCTCATGGCAGCCTCAAACCCATCGCGGTTCCAGTGGCTCATGAAGAAGTGGCGGTTCTCGTCGTATTCGTCGATGGGTTTTTCATAAACCTGCACCTGTGAGCCGCCCTGCACCTGCAGGCTTTGCTGGCGAGAACGCTGCTGGCTGATGACGAACGTGGAGCGCAGGTGACCAAATTTCATTTCGGTTTTGATGCCAAAAAGGTTTTGAGCGCCTTTAATGAGGCTGGAGCGCAGCGGCATACTCACGTTACCGGCTTCAATGTTTTGGATGATTTCGTCCTCACTGAAGTTTTTCGTATCGTACTGAATCTTCATTTGGTTGTCGAAATCAAACGTCGCCTGGGTATTGTAATTGAAGTTGAGGTTGAGTTTTTCCCCGATTTTACCCGACGCGTTCATGTTGATGTCCATGTCAAAGTCGAAGTTGCCGGTCTGTTGCTGGCGCAGGGTAAGAATGGGGTTTTGAATTTTCTGGTAATCGAACCCAAAAGTCAGGTTGATGTTGCCTGAGGGCTTAATGTCTACGTTGGTACCGCCGAAAAGCCTGTCGACAAGCGAAGTTTTTACATCAAATTTGGCTATTGGGTCCTCAACGCCGCTACTGTTCTTGTCGCCCGCTCCAACAACACCCTGCAGACGATCGAAATACTCCTCACGCTGTTTATCATCGCGGTAGCGCACATATTCTTCAAAAGTCATGTAAGTGGGGGCCCGGTAAAAGTCGTCACCAATTTTTTCGGTGATGATGTACATGTTCGTTTCGGGGTCGTATTCAACCTGCTGATCAATGGCGTTGGGATCCTGTAAATCGATGGGATTGTTGTTGGAACCATTGAGAAAATCGTCGAAACGTTCCTGAAAAGGCGGGTTGGTATCGCGGGGTGCGGCAGCGTATTGCAGGAGTTGTCCGTTATCCACAGCAGCTATGGAAAGATTTCTGGAAGGAAAGAACAACGTCAACACCTGATCGCGTATGATTTCGGGATAGGAAAACGCGTACAATGTGCTGATTGTCAGTATGCCAAGGTTAGCAAGAAGGATATTCCTCTTCGTCATGTTCTATTTCAGATCTGTGTGGATTCGCAGGTAACTGTTCAATGACGCCACACCGGGCCGACGGGTTGCCTGCAAAAGGGGGTTTAACACCCGGTTTTTTTATTTTTTTGGATAAAAACACGTCTTCCAACCGGGGTTGACCGCCGGCCGACAAATGTGTTTTTCCCGAAATGCAAGTTTTATGCCAATCAGGGTAGGGTGATGAAAAAAACTACGAGCTCAGCGATTTTAACGCCAGTTTAATAAGGTCTTCCACCCTGGCTGTCGCCGGGTTGTCCTTCATCACTTGGTTGAGGGCTTTTTGCACAGCAATGCGTGTAAATCCCAAAGCCAGAAGCGCAGATAACGCTTCCTCGCGCACCGTATTGTCGTGGGATGGCAACAACAATGGTGCATCGGGCGACTCTTTGGTGAGTTTTTCCTTCAAATCCAAAATAATTTGTTTGGCCGTTTTGGCTCCGATGCCTTTCACCCGCTGCAATACATGCGCCTGCTCACCCACCACCGCCGAACGGATTTCATCTACGCTCATAGACGACAACAAAAGCTGTGCCGTTGTGGCCCCAACTCCCGTAACGCCAATGAGTTGTATGAAAAGTATACGCTCGGTTTGGGTGGCAAAACCGTACAAAGTATGCGCATCCTCCCGTACCTGCAGGTGCGTGTACAAGGTTGCCTTTTCTTTGCCCTCAAGGGCCGTGTAAGTACTCAGTGGGATGTTCACATGGTATCCCACGCCCCCTACGTCCAGTACCACGTAGGCCGGACTGCGAAACGTCAGTTCGCCTTTCAAATATGCATACATGGTGCAAAGATATGTCGGTTGGTCGGTTAATTGGTTGGTCGGTTGGTCTGTTGGAAATATCAGGTGTCTTCTTTCATTCCTGATGAACCGCAGTTTTTCTTAGGAAAAACGCGCTGTTATGTCGACCGAAAAACGCGCTGTCATGTCGGTCGAAATAACAGCGGTATTTTGGTCGACATGAGACACATCACGTTTTCTTAAGTTGTTGTTGAATGGATAAAATTGTTTCGCTCCGCTCCTAATGAACCGCTGTTATCGTGCGGTTCATTAGGAGCAAAGCGAAACAACTTTATCCATTCAACGGAATGATTGAGAAAAACGCAACGCGGTTCCAAGAGAGCGAAAGCGAGACAATTGTTTTTCCGACCAACCGACCAACCAACAGGCCAACCGACTAACCG
>JBBSDH010000130.1:0-12093 GCA_038249605.1 Chitinophagales bacterium
CCTACGCCCCAGAGAGACCTGTAGCAGATTAACCCAACTTATGTATCCGGAGCCCCAGAGGGGCGGCAATGTTTGTAGCAGTGCATAAACACCCTTGGCCTGAGCCCCAGAGGGGCGACAATGTCTGTAGCAGTGCATAAACACTCATGCACTGAGCCCCAGAGGGGCGGCAATGTTTGTAGCAGTGCATAAACACCCTTGGCCTGAGCCCCAGAGGGGCGGCAATGTGATGATTTTACCAAGAATTAACGTCAATAAATTCAAAAAGGTAAAGCTCATTGTATTCAACTTCAAACCGAGCCAACATGGTCGTGTATTCGTCTTTAAAAGTTTTTTTGCGATGATGGTCTTCCTGATTTTCGATGTATTTTACAACACGGCCTATTTGTGAACGCGAATAAGTAAATGCTCCATATCCCGATTGCCATTGAAATTTGTATTTACAAAACCTTTCGCCTTTTATGTAGTGGTTCGAATCGGTTTTGATATGCTCAACCAAATCTGGAATTTTTTGATTAACGTTGTATCCAATGAAAATATGAACATGGTCTGGCATGCCATTGATTTGCAACATTTTATGACCATTATTTTGCACAATACCAGTGATGTATTTGTACAATTCCTCCCTCCAGGATTGCTGAATCAAACTCTCCCGACCCTTCACCGCAAATACCAATTGGACGTACAATTGTGTGTATGTGTTTGCCATAGATGTATTGAATTCTAATGTTTTGTTTTTGTGACTTAAGACCTCGGTTTTTCTCACAACGCCCCCTCATCCGCAAAACTGTAATACCCTCTTTCCGATACGATGAGGTGATCGAGCAAAGGCAAATCCAGCATTTCTCCGGCGCGGCGCAGGCGGCGGGTGAGCTCCTGATCGGCCATGCTGGGCTGAAGGTTGCCGCTGGGGTGGTTGTGCACGGCGATGATGCCCGACGCCCGGGCGTCGAGGGCACTTTTGAACACCATCTTGATGTCGACCACCGTGCCGCTCATGCCTCCGGTGCTGAGGCGTTCGCGGGCCATCACTTCGTTGGCCTTGTTGAGCAGGAGCAACCAAAACTCTTCGTGGGAAAGATCGGTGAGCAGGGGCGCCACAGCCTGGTAGGCGTCGCGGCTGGAGGTAATGCGCGGCCGTTCACGCAGGTCCGACAACTGCCGCCGACGCCCCAGCTCCAGTGCTGCGGCAATGGCGATGGCTTTGGCCTCGCCCACACCTTTAAACCTTTGCAAATCGTGGATGCTGCGTTTGCCAAGCTCGTGCAGGTTGTTTTCTACCGCCAATAACAACCGCCGGGCCAACGATACTGCGCTTTCGCCCACACTACCCGATCCCAGCAGGATGGCCAGCAATTCGGCGTCGCTCAACGTTTGACGCCCTTTCAACAACATTTTTTCGCGTGGACGGTCTTCTTCGGCCCAGGCCGAAATGGGTAATACGTGTTCTTCCGACATTTTTTACCCTAAAAATAGACCGGGGAATGTAGGAAGGCAAGTGCAGATCAATCGCCTCGATACATTTTTTTTAAACTAATTGGTGTTAATTTTAAATACAAATACTTGATAATTAATTTTTTATACAAAAACAAATGCTGTATAAAGTACATCATCAACGTTCCTCCAAAGGTATGGAAGGCAGCTTGTCTTCAGCGCCTTCGATGGGCAATGCCTTGTACGGACGCGTATTTCCGAAATTGCAGATGTGCATGCCAAAAGGAAGAGCCTTCCAAGTACTAAAACTTGGAAGGTCAAAATGTGTTCAAAAATACTAACACCCTGATTATCAGATTCTTGAGCCCCATCTCTTGTTACTCCATCATTAATAAAACAAAGCATTGGCAAACAACAATTTACCCTGGTGCCAGAAACTCCGGAACAATGGATTGTCCACGAGGTACACCACAGTGCCCGAACCGATTTTTTGAACTGATGCCACGGTGGTATTGTACAGCTTCTTTTTGGCTTTGCTTCCGATGAACCCGTACGTACGGTAACCTTCCTCGAGCCAAACTGCTGTAGTAGCGTTTTCCGGGATCTCAAACGCGGTGGTTTGCGTTTTTAAGGAATGGTATTGTTCGCCCATACCATATCCGAGCGGATGGGTATTGTCGAGTTTGCAACGCACCACAGCCCCGGGCAAGGCATCGCTCAGCCCCTCACGTTCGCGGGCGAGGTAAGGCTTCGGCGACGGTTTGACGCCTGAACTGTCCTTGTCTTCCGATGGCCTGCTTTTCAGGTCGAACCCTTCTTTATCGGCAAAAATTTTGACGGCATTTTCAAAAGCAATGATACGACCTCCTGTACGCACCCAATCCTGAAGCATTTGAAGGTCCTCTTCGCTAAGGTTGTAATTGCCGTTGGCAAAAACAATGGTATTGTACTTGTGGAGGTTAACCTTGGCGATTTTTTCAAGCGGCACTGGCGACACCGGGTATCCGATTTCCCTTTCGAAAAAATACCAGGTGTGGCCGTAAGAATTTTCGTCTACATCGTCACCGTACACCAGCGCCACTTTGGGCGTTTCCAGCAAACGGAATGCTTCACTGCCCAGGTCGCTGCCCTTGCCTGCCCATCCGCTGAAAATGGGGTGGGCCGAAACGTTGTTTTCCAATGCCGCCGATTGCACCAGACTGTCGAGCCGGCTGTCGATCGCACGGTTATCGGCACGCGTGATCACCAGCGTTCCGGGGGCAAATTGCTGGTCTGACAGCGCGAAAGACCTCGATGAGGTTCGCACTTTGACGCCTTTCAACAGCAATTCACCCAAAAATGCGGATTCGTTCAATGAACGGCGGTGGATGCACCAGGCGTAGGGATGTGCCGCGAGTTTGAGCACAGGCGCCTTGTAAGGTTCAAAAGTTTTTTTCGGATCCAAACGTTCTTTGAGTGCTACGGCGTCGAGCCCATAAGCATGCGGAAGTGCCCATGCGGTAATATCGTAGGTAAGCGAGTCGGTGAGGCGCGATTCGGGTTCAAACAATACCTGGACCAAAATACCGTGGGGTTGGTAGGCGCTCACGATGAGGTCGCCAGATTTTACGGTGGTGCTGATTTCCTTGCCCGAATGGTAATCAAACGCCTTCATGCCTGCACGTTCGGTGCCTGCACGGCCGTAGCGAATGTTGTGCTGGTCCAAAAAAGCACACAGGCGGTTCACCTGGTTTGGATCGTTGGATTCGCGCACCACGAAGGTTTTGTATACGCCGGGCGGATTGGAAGCCGAGCGGCTGTAATATTCGTTGAAATTGCTGACCACAGCAGCGGCGCTTTTGCTGCCTGCTTCGATGGTGGACAGGCTGGTGGTGAGGTGGTGCTCGATGCGGTCGCGCAGGGTTAGGGTATCGCCGTTTCCTGTGAGTATGGCCCGGCCGGCGGTGCTGTGGCCTGCTTGTTCGTAGGTCATGCCAATGGCGCCATTGAACATGGGATACGTATCGCCATAGGAGGGATAAAACAGGTCGAACACCTCGCGGGTGAAATACAACCAACCGTTGGCGTCGAAATATCGGGCGTGGTTTTCGCCGATGGTGGTTTGGAATTCGCGTTGCCAGGGCGTGATGAAATCGTGCATGGGTTCGGCGGCCGGCGCGAAATAATAAGGATTGTCTATGTACTGCTCGTGCACGTCGGCGTGTATGTGTGGCAGCCAGCGTTGGTACACAAGCAGGCGCTGGGAGGTTTCCACCTGGGTAGCCCAGGCCCAGTCGCGGTTCAGATCGTAGTAATAATGGTTGGAGCGACCGGCGGGCCAGGGTTCGCGGTGTTCGCGTGCTTCGGGGTCGGCGTTGGGAACCAGGTTTGCGGCCGACCGGTACCAGTGGGTATAGCGGTCGTAACCGTCGGGGTTCACGGAGGGATCCAGGATGACCACCGTATTTTCGAGCCATCGGCGCACATCGGCGTCGGATTGGGTAGCCAGTTTGTAGGCCAGTTCCATGCTGCATTCCGAGCCGGAGGGTTCGTTGCCGTGTACACTCATGCTGAGCCAAACAATGGCCACGGGCGCTGCCGAGCGGTCGGGAGCACCATCGACCACGCCTGCCAGTCGCAAATTGTTCAAGCGGATGGCTTCAAGGCGTGCGAGGTTTTGGGGCGAAGAAAACATCGCTACAACCAGGGGCCGGCTTTCGTTGGTAGCGCCGTATGGTTCGAGGCGCATGGTTTGGGGCGACTGGCTGGCGAGGTATTGGAAATAATCGACGAGCAGGTGGTGCGGTGTAAATTGTTCGCCAATGTGGTGCGGAAGGAAGTCGTCGGGCGACTGCGTGGTGTTTTGAGCGTTCAAGGACACCGAAGCGAGCCCCAGGAAGAGACACAGGGCAGAGCGTAAAAATTGCATTGAAAAGGGCTTTTAAAAAAATGGCTTGGCTGCAAACTTACGGTTTGAAAATGCGTGGCAGGAACTATTTTAATAAAATTGCCGTACCTTGTGGCTTTTTGGGACTTTCCGCGTCTTATACGAGTCTGGGAATTTCTACCGGAGGCTGAAAATGGGCATGATGGATCATGCGGTTTTTGGGTTTGGTGGGAGCAGCCCAATTGTGCTTGTAGGCGCAATTTCAGCTTTTTTTCATATTTCAACCATTCAATGACATCTTTTCAAGAATTGGGCCTTCGCAGCGATCTGCTCGAAGGGATCACTGCTTTGGGTTTTGAAACACCCACGCCCATCCAGGAACTTGTGATTCCCGTTGCCCTTGCTACCGACGACGATTTTATCGCCCTCGCTCAAACTGGAACCGGCAAAACCGCCGCATTCGGACTTCCTCTCATCCAGCGCATCAGCCCCGAATCGAAGGGCGTTCAGGCACTCGTTTTGTGCCCCACCCGCGAACTTTGTGTTCAGGTGGCAAGCGATCTGGCCAACTACTCGCAGTTCACCGCCCAATACAAAGTGGTGGCTGTGTATGGTGGCGCCAGCATCGAAACGCAAATCCGATCGATCAAGGCCGGCGCACAAATCATTGTGGCCACCCCTGGCCGTCTCATCGACCTGCTTCACCGCAACGCCGTAAACCTCTTGGGTGTTTCCCGTTTGGTGCTCGACGAAGCCGACGAGATGCTCAACATGGGTTTCCGCGAAGCCATCGAAATCATCCTCGGCGCCGCCGAAAACCGCACCTCTACCTGGCTGTTCTCCGCAACAATGCCCGATGAAGTGCGTGAAATTGCGCGCCAGTACATGAACGACACCCGCGAACTCAACGTGGGCCGCAAAAATCAAACGAACGAAAACATCGAGCACATCTATTATGTGTGCCGTGCCGACGACCGTTACTCGGCCCTCAAACGTGTGGTGGACGCCAACCCGGGCATCTACGGCCTTATCTTCTGCCGTACCAAAAACGATACGAAAGACATCGCCGAACAAATGATCCGCGACGGCTACAATGCCGAAGCCTTGCACGGCGACTTGGCCCAGGCCGACCGCGACCGTGTGATGCAACGCTTCCGCGAACGCAACCTGCAATTGCTCGTTGCTACCGATGTGGCCGCACGTGGCATCGACGTAAGCGACATCTCTCACGTCATCAACTACGGCCTGCCCGACGAAATCGAAATATACACCCACCGCAGTGGCCGCACAGGCCGCGCCGGACGTAAAGGTATTTCGATGACCATCATCACGTCGAAATACGAAGAGAAAATCAGGCAGATTGAGCGCAAAAACAAAGCGCCATTCAAAAGAGAATTGCTGCCAACAGGTTTTGAAGTGTGTGAAAAACAACTTTTCCACATCGTGCACAACATGCGCGAACAAGAAGTTCAACACGCAGAAATCGAACCTTTTCTGGAACGCATCATGGAGGAACTGAAGGATATTTCGAAAGAAGAACTCATCAAACGTTTCGCCAGCGTAGAATTCAACCGATTCCTTGCTTATTACCGCAATGCGCCCGACATCAACCCGGGATCACGCGGCGACCGCAAAACCAGACCCGGCGGGGCTATTCCGGGCGCCACTCCAGGCGTGGTACGTTTGTTCGCAAGTGTCGGCGAAATGGACGGGGTATCCAAAAAGGAATTCCTCAAGCTGCTCGACCATGGTATCGGTATCCCTGCCAGTGCGGTAGGTAACATCGACCTGAAAAAGACGCACATGCACTTCGACGTGGATGCCGTTTACGAAAAGGAAATCCGTAAAAGTTTGCCTGAGTTTACCATCAACGGCCGCTCCATCCGTGTTGACGACGCTACGCCGCGTATGGAAAACAGCCGGGACAGCCGGGATAGCCGGGACAGAAGCGAACGCAGACCTGCTTTCAACAAATTCGATAAAGGCGGCGATAAAAAGCGCAAACCGCGGTATTAAAAAAGTAAACAGTCGGCAGTCAACAGTCGACAGTCAAACCCTTAAGTTTGATTGTCGACAGTTGTCTGCCGACTGTTTTTAATTGGCGGTCAACTGTTGACTGCCGACTGTTGACTGTTGACTTATTTTTCAAGAGGCTTTTTTTCCGCTTCGCGCATGCCTTGCCGGATTTCATCTTCCACCGAGTTTTTGGCGCTGTTGAATTCGCGGATGCCGCGACCCAGTCCACGCATGAGCTCAGGAATTTTATTGCCGCCGAAAAGAAGCAAAACAACCAGAAAAATAAGTACGAGTTCCGTAGCGCCTAAATTGCCCAGGAACAGAAGCATCGAAGTCATGATCGGTCCATTTTAAAGTGAAACATACGGCATCTAAGCCGATTGCATGGTTTAGACTTACCAAGTTCCACAAAGTTACGAAGTCAAAAGCGTTGATGATAGTTAAATCTTTAAATTAACCAGTTGTTTGCATCCATGTTTGTACGCGACATCCTGAATCTGCTCGAAACACTCGCTCCACCGGCCTTGCAGGAAAGTTACGACAATGCCGGTCTTATCACCGGGCATCCCGACATGCCGCTGAAGGGCGTCCTGTTTTGCCTTGATTCCACAGAAGCTGTTGTGGAGGAGGCAGTCCGTTTGGGTTGCAACCTTATAGTAGCCCACCATCCCATTGTTTTTAAAGGTTTGCGGCGCATCAACGGCTACAGCTATGTGGAGCGCACCGTCATCGGCGCCATCAAAAATGATGTGGCCCTGTATGCCATCCACACCAACCTTGACAATGTACATTTCAGGGGCGTTAATGCTAAAATTGCTGAAAAAATCGGACTGTACAACACACGTATCCTGGCGCCCAAACAGGGGTTCACCGACATTGGAGCCGGGCTTCAGGGCACCTTGCCGGAACCGTTGTCCGAACCTGAATTTTTAAACCTGCTGAAAAACGCTTTGAACGCAAGTTGTATTCGCCATACCGCCCTTCGTGGAAAACCGGTGCAGCAAGTGGCCGTTTGTGGTGGCAGTGGCAGCTTTTTGCTTCCCGAAGCCTTACGAGCTGGCGCCGATGTGTTTGTAACCGCCGACTTCAAATACCACGAGTTTTTTGATGCCGAAAACCGGCTCGTGATCGCAGATGTGGGCCATTTTGAAAGCGAACAATACACGATTGAACTTTTATTCGACGTAGTTCGCGAAAAATTCCCTAATTTTGCGCTCCATTGTACAAAAGTGAATACCAACCCCGTTCATTACTGGGTATAATAGCCGAAAAACCACCTTCATTTTCCATCACTCATCACCCATACGCACTTAAGCATGGCCGTAGAAGTATCCGTTGCCGACAAACTCCGCAAACTGTGGAACCTGCAACAAGTCGACTCCCAACTCGATGAAATCCAAATCCTGAAAGGTGAACTTCCCATGGAAGTTGCCGACCTGGAGGATGAAATTGCCGGTCTCGATACCCGAATTAAAAAATTGCGCGCCACCGTTAAGGAGGCCGAACTGGAAATTTCCAAAACCCAGAGCCTGGCCAAAGAGGCCGAAGCCAACATCAAAAGGTACATGAAACAACTCGAGGAAGTGAAAAACAACCGCGAGTACGAAGCGCTTCAGAAAGAAATTGAACTTGCCAAGCTTGACATCCAGTTGGGTGAAAAACGGGCACGTGAGTCCAAAAGCCAACTCGACATCAAAAAGGATAGCCTGACCGTTGCAGAAGCCAAACAGGAGGCCAAGCAAAAAGACCTTGACGCCAAAAAAGTTGAACTCCAAGGCATCATCGAAAAAACCGAACAGGAAGAGAATCGACTCCGCTCTCTGAGCGAACAGGCCCGCAACGGCATTGAAGAGCGCCTGCTCAATGCCTACGACCGTACGCGCCGCACCTACCGCAACGGCTTGTCCGTGGTGAGCGTAGAACGCAATTCTTGTGGCGGTTGCTTCAACAATGTGCCGCCTCAGGTGAAGCTTGAAATCGGCATGCATAAAAAAATCATAGCATGCGAGCATTGCGGCCGCGTGTTGGTAGACCAGTCAATTGTGCATCCAGAAAATACGGTTGAAGCCTAAACAGGCCGTTTTAACGTTTTTAACAATTATTTTACGTGCAAGATGCCCGGACATGAAACATGCCCGGGCATCTTGCGTATGACGTCTACACGACACTCATTTGTTTTTTTTCGTCGGAAAAACTGTTAATATGTCTGAATATTCCACAAGGAATCCGTTTCTTGCATTGTATTTTTAATAATCGTCATTCGTCATGCACCCGTATCGCATACTCCGGTTTTCCGTTTTGCTGCTTCCCCTACTTGTTTCAAACAGGTTGGCTGCTCAGCAGTACGTTATTTACGACAGCCTTCCACAACTGGAAGAGCGTATCCGCAAGGCGGGTAAAGATGTTTTGGTCGTCAATTTCTGGGCCACATGGTGCCCTCCCTGCGTAGAAGAACTGCCCTACTTTGAAGAGCTGAACGCGCGCTACGCCGCGCAAAACGTGAAGGTTGTTTTGGTAAGCCTCGATTTTAAAAGTCAACTTGAAAAAAAGTTTATCCCCTTTCTGAACAAAGAAAAACTGAAATCTGAAATCATTCTTTTCGCTGATCAGGACGCCAATACATGGATTCCACGGCTAAGCGAAACGTGGGATGGCGGCGTACCGGCCACCATCGTATTTCAGGGCGGCAAAACCATTTTCCATCTGGGTAAATTTGAAAATACGGCGGAGCTGGAGGCTTTCGTCCGCCCTTTAATAAAAGGCGTTAATACCTCAGTTCTTTCTGCGAAACACTGAGCCCCGTTACCTTCCTACTAATCCATCGTCACAGGAATTCGTAATGTGTGGCGTAAGTGCAAACCTACCCGGTCCGAAAGGCTCGGCTGTACAATACCCTGCACAAATCAACTTTCCCAATCATCGCTTTTAATTTTTTCCTCATCCATGAAAAGACACGCCCCCCCGGTTCTGCTCCTGGCTTGCATCTGCTTGTTTTGGAGTGCAGGCACCCCCCGTACCTATGTGGTTGGAGATCAGGTCGCCAATTTTTCCCTTCTTAACATCGACGGCCGAACCGTCTCCATGAAGGATTACGACGACACCAAAGGTATCATTGTGGTTTTTACCTGCAACCACTGCCCTTACGCCCAACTCTACGAACAACGCATCATCGACCTGCACAACAAATACGCCCCCAAAGGCGTGCCGGTCGTAGCCATCAACCCCAATCCAGCCGAACTGTACCCCGAGGATTCCTTTCTGGAAATGCAAAAACGCGCCAAAGAAATGCGTTATCCTTTCGCTTACCTACACGACGATAGCCAAACCGTTTACCCGCAATTCGGCGCCACCCGTACTCCCCACGTTTTTGTCCTCGACGATAATTTTGTGGTGCGGTACATCGGCGCCATCGACGATAACCCCGAAACGCCACGAGCTGCCAAAAACCGCTACGTGGAAAATGCCGTAAACGCCATCCTCCGCGGCGAACGCCCCGAACCGGAATTGACCCGGGCCGTGGGTTGTACAATTAAAAAGAGACTTAATTAGTTAACAGCTAGCAGCTTTTCCCCTGCCTGCGCCAACAGCTCCTCCGTTTTTGCAAAACAAAAGCGGAGGAGTTTTTGATTGCGGCCATCGCTGTAAAAAGGTGATACTGGAATGGCCGCCACACCATACTCCACAGTCAAACGTTCACAAAAAACCATTTCCGATTCATCGCTTATGGCACTGTAATCACACAACTGAAAATACGTGCCGTCGCAAGGCAACACGTTGAATCGACTTCCCGCCAATGCATTTTGAAAAAAATCGCGCTTTTTCTGGTAAAAAGTAGGCAAACCGAGGTACTGCGACGCATCTTCCATGTAATCGGCAAAAGCAGCCTGCAACGGCATAACACTGCTGAACACATTGAATTGGTGCACTTTTCGGAATTCGCGCGTTAGTTCGGGCGGCGCAATGCAATAACCCGTTTTCCATCCTGTGTTGTGGTAGGTTTTTCCAAACGAATACACACACAAACTGCGCTCGTACAAACCCGGATAACGCAACACCGAAGCATGTTGCTCGCCATCATATATAAGGTGCTCGTAAACTTCGTCCGACAACAGGATAATCCCCGTGTTTTTCAACAACGCCTCCAGCGCACGCATGTCGGCGTCGCGCAGCAAACTGCCTGTAGGGTTGTTCGGAGTGTTGATGATGAGCATCCGGGTACGCGGCGTGATCAAATTACCCAGTTTTTGCCAATCGACCCTGAAATCGGGAGCTTCAAGTGCGTACACCACCGGCACGCCGCCCATAACCTCCACCGAGGGCCGGTATGAATCGTAACATGGCTCCATCAAAATCACTTCGTCGGCTGGATGTACAAAAGCGGCAATGGCCGTAAACAAAGCCTGGGTACCGCCCGATGTTACGGTTACTTCATGCTCCGGATGGATGTTGGCTCCGTACAATGCTGCCATTTTTGCAGCAATGCGCTCGCGCAAAAGCGGCAGTCCGGGCATGGGAGCATACTGGTTGTCGCCCGCACGCATGTGTTCAGTCACCAGCTGCTGCAGCCTGTCTGCCGGATTGTAATTGGGAAAACCCTGCGAAAGGTTGATGGCGCCGTGCTTGTTGGCTAAGGCGCTCATGACGGTAAAAATGGTGGTGCCAACATTGGGCAACTTGGAATTCATATCAGGATGCACAGGATTTTAAAATTTCAGACATCATACTTCTTGGCAATTTTTTCAATCACCTTTGCCAGTTTCCGATCAAGTTCGGTCACGGTATTGCCCTCATCGTGGGTGGTGAGCTGAATTTCCACGGTGTTCCACACGTTGGTCCAATGTGGGTGGTGGTTCAATTTTTCTACATGAAGGGCCACTTCGGTCATAAAACCAAAGGCTTCTGCAAAGTCTTTGAACTTAAACGTGGCTTGCAGGCGGTTTTTTTCTTCGATCCACATGGTGGTAGGATTTGGTGATGTGGTGAGCTTTTTTCAGACACATCTGATTTAAAAGCCTAAAAATATCATTTTGTTTCCGTTTTTTGGCGCTTAGTTTCCGGGATTAAGCCACGGGGACATCATCCCATGAACATCCTGCACCTTTCCGCCCCGCTTTCGCGCATCATCAGCGGCAACATCAACCTCGACGGCTCCAAAAGCATCAGCAACCGCGCGCTCATCGCCCTGGCGCTCGCTGGCGCCCAGCCGGCCCACTACCTCTCGCGACTCTCCACCTCCAAAGATACCCTCACCCTTCAACATTTGCTGGAACAACCGCTTACCGAAACTTTTGACGCTGGCGACGCAGGCACCACATTCCGGTTCCTAACGGCCTACCTCTGCCTGCAACCCGGTGCTCAAACACTCACCGGCTCTCACCGCATGCTCGAACGCCCCATCGGCGCCCTCGTAGATGCCCTGCGCACCCTCGGCGCCGATATCCGTTACCTCGGCCGCGAAGGATACCCACCCCTGGCCATCGGCGAAATGCAACAAACAACAGCTTCCGTACGTGTGCGCGCCGATGTAAGCAGTCAGTTCCTCAGCGCCCTGGCACTCATTGGTCCGTACCTGCCCCTGGGGCTAAGGCTCGAACCCGACGGTCCACTCGTGTCCAAACCTTACCTCGACATGACGCTTGGAATCATGCGCCATCTTGGCGCTTCAGCCGACTGGGAAAACGACACACTCGTGGTAACGCCCGGCGCCTACACACCTACAACTTTTGCCGTGGAAGCCGACTGGTCGGCGGCATCTTACTATTACGCCTTCGTAGCGC
>JBBSDH010000131.1:0-12037 GCA_038249605.1 Chitinophagales bacterium
AAAAAATGTCCTTTTGCTTGGTTAACAAGTGATGGAGCATCTACTTATCTCCATCCAAAGCTGAACGCCTACTTTGAACTTTAAACTTTAAACTTTAAACTTTAAACTTTAAACTTTAAACTTTAAACTTTAAACTTTAAACTTTAAACTTCAAACTTTAAACTTTAAACTACCTCCTGCCGGCCCATTTGCTTTTGGAAACTGGTGGCACGTTGAGTCTTTTTTTGGCTTTGAGATGCAGGTGCAGGGCGAGCATGGCAGCAACACGGGCCTCCTGTTCATCATTTTCAAGCAGTTTTTCGGGCGTGTAGAAGTGTTTCACAAAATTGGTATCAAAGTCGGCGCTCACAAAGGCTTGGTGGTTCATCACAAAGCGGCCGAAAGGCAAGGTTGTTGAGACGCCTGCTATTTCGTACAAATCGATGGCCTCTTTCATGCGTTGGATGGCTTCGGTGCGGTTGGGGGCGTGTACCACCAGTTTGGCCAGCATGGGATCGTAATAGATGGGCACTTCGAGTCCTTCTGCATAGCCGTCGTCTACACGAATGCCCGGCCCGACCGGAGGGCGGTAACGTTCGAGGGTGCCTACTGAGGGCAGGAAATTGTTGAAAGGATCCTCGGCATACACACGCAATTCAAGCGCATGGCCATTGATTTTGAGGTCTTGCTGCGTGAATGGCAGTTTTTCGCCGCGCGCAACTTTGATCTGCAATTCCACCAAATCCAGTCCTGTGATCATCTCGGTTACGGGATGTTCCACCTGAAGACGGGTATTCATTTCGAGGAAATAAAAATTGCGCTTGTCGTCCACCAGAAATTCGACAGTACCTGCGCCTACGTAGTTGCAGGAGCGGGCAACTTTAACGGCTGCTTCGCCCATAGCACGCCGCATTTCATGAGAAAGAATGGCACTTGGGGCTTCTTCCACCACTTTTTGGTGTCGCCGCTGTATGGAGCATTCGCGTTCGAAAAGATAAACAATGTTGCCGTGTGTGTCGCCCATCACCTGGATTTCGATGTGTCGAGGCGATGTCACAAATTTTTCGACAAAAACTGCTCCGTCGCCGAAAGACGATACCGCTTCCGAAATGGCACGTTCCATTTGTTCGGGGAGTTCGGCTTCGTTTTCAACCAGGCGCATGCCTTTACCACCACCACCTGCCGAGGCTTTGATGAGGATGGGAAAACCTACTTCGCGGGCAATGCGGATGGCCAATTGTACATCGGTGACGGCCTCGTCGATACCAGGCACCATGGGCACATCGAACTTTTTCGCAGCTTCCTTCGCGGCGAGTTTGCTGCCCATGACTTCGATGCTTTTCGCATTGGGTCCAATGAAAATAAGCCCTGCTTGCTGAACTTTACGAGCAAACGCGGCATTTTCGCTCAGAAAGCCGTAGCCTGGATGGATGCCCTGCGCACCCGTTTCCAAAGCTACTTCGATGATTTTTTCGCCTTTGAGGTAACTTTGCGACGACGGCGCAGGTCCGATACAAACGGCCTCGTCGGCAAACAGCACAAAGGGCATGTTGCGATCGGCTTCGGAAAAAACGGCTACCGTTTTGATGCCCATACGGCGGGCGGTGCGCATGACTCGGAGGGCTATTTCGCCGCGGTTGGCAACAAGTATTTTTTGCATCAATGCAGATTGAAGGATTGTTGCGGTAAAAGTACGGTTTCCGATTTTTCGGAAAGGTGTAATTTTTTATTGTCCGCCCAAATCAAACTCTACACGCCTGTTTTTTGCTTGTCCCTCGGTTGTTTTGTTGGTCGCTACGGGTTTGGATTCACCGAATCCTTTGGCCGTAAGGCGATCAGCTGCGATGCCTTTGTTGATGAGGTATTGCCGGCATTGTATTGCACGGCGCTCCGAAAGTTTAAGATTAAAGGCATCGCTGCCTTTGCTGTCGGTGTGCCCCAAAATAAAGACTTTTTGTCCTGGATATTTCCCCAACACAACCCCAACCTTGTCGAGCGACTGTTTTGAAACCGGCGTCAGACGGTCGGAACCAAACTCAAATTGCACGCTGCGCACGGCAAGAGCGATGGTTTCGCGGTCTTCTTTTTTGATTTCAGGACAACCTTTGTTGCCCGGAGGGCCTGCCACGTACGGGCATCGGTCCTCCGGATCGCTCACACCGTCGCCGTCGGAATCGGGACAACCTTTGGTGGCAGGAGTACCTTTAAAATCAGGACAAAGATCGTTTTCATTGGCTACGCCGTCGCCGTCGCCGTCAAGGAATGGGCATCCGTTGCTGCCTGACAGCCCGGCAAGTGTTGGGCATAGATCCAAATGGTCGGGGACACCATCGTTGTCTGAATCCGGGCAGCCTTTGAATGCAGCAAGACCGAAAAGGTACGGGCACGCGTCGTTTTCGTCGGTGATGCCATCGGCATCGGCATCGGGACAGCCATTTACGGCACTGAGACCAGGCAAATCGGGGCACAAATCAAGGTGATCGGCAACGCCATCGCCGTCACGATCGGGGCAACCAAAAAGTGAGCCCAAACCGGGCACATCGGGGCATTGGTCAATGTTGTCGGTGATGCCATCTTTGTCGGTATCGGGGCAACCTCTGTAAAACACCGATCCCGCAAGATCGGGACAAGCGTCAAGGGCATCGGTAATGCCGTCCTTATCGGAATCCGGGCACCCATAAAACTTTTTATCGCCTGCCTGGTCTGGACAAACATCGAGGGCATCGGTGATGCGGTCTTTGTCTTTATCCATCAAACTGAGCCTGTGTCCAAGGGTTAAGCCCAGGAATACGAACCAGTCGTTTTGGATGGGATTTCCGGAATATTTCACACCGTCGAGCCAATCGTTGAAAACAGGATGAACGCTGAATTCGAAACCAAGACTCGTTCGCTCAGTCAAATCGAAGCGAATACCTGCTCCTGTATTCAAAGAGAAAGTCTGATTCCATTGCTGGGATTCGAGGTCGCGGGCGTCAAAAACGACATTGTCGTCGCTGTCCTGGTTGTAGTCGGTATCGGGCTTAAAAAAGGACACCCCTGGTCCGGCGAAAAGGTAAGGCGTTGCTATGGAATGGATGCTGCCTTTGGAGTAGCGGCTCCTGGCATTGAATTGCCATTCGAACAACATAGAGGCATCATGGATTTGAGCAAGGAAAGACATCCCTCGATCGGCTTGTTCATCGAATCGCAGGTCGTCGCCGCCCAACAATCCGCCGTGGTAATTCAGGCGAATGCCGATGGATTGGTTGATGTGTCGTTTGAAAAAAACGCCGTATCCAAGCTGTGTTTCCCTCGCAATCGGGTACCAGTTGGGGGTCAGGTCGCCGAGGTAATTGTTTCCACCAATGTTAAAACCTACCTCCCAACGTGGTTGGGCAGAAAGATACAATGGAAGCAAGTACAACAAAAAGAACAAAGGATAAACCTTTTTCATCTCGTTATGATGTTAGATTAAAAACCAAAAGCAGAGCAAAGAAATGGAAAATTTCTCAGAAAGAAGCTAACAACCAAACAAAAACACATTAATACAAACATTGGATTAATGAAAAATAACATAACATTATTTTTACACACGCCAATGTTTGCATTAAGGTGCTTTTGCGTTTTGCAAATGGTTGTTTTTATTTAGCGCAATTCGATTTCGACGCGCCTGTTTTGTGCTCTTCCGGCTTCCTTGAGGTTTGAGGCTATGGGGTTGGATTCGCCGTAACCGATGGCTTGAACCTTTTCAGCAGGAATACCTTTACCGATCAGGTATTGGCGGCAGGAATTGGCGCGTTTTTCAGACAAGCGTTGGTTTGAGTCAAACTCTCCACGGTCGTCAGTGAAGCCGTTGATGGTTACTTTGTAAGCCGGGTATTGTTTCAGCAAATCAGCAACTTTATCAAGTACGGGCAACGAAGCTGCGGTGAGTTTGTCGGAGTTCGATTGGAACTGGACACTGCGCATGGAAGAGGTGAGCGATTCACGCTCTTCTTTTTTCATCTCCGGGCAACCGCCGTTGGACGCCAAACCGGCTGCTTGTGGGCAGCGGTCATCTTTGTCGGCCACACCGTCCTTGTCGCTGTCGGGGCAACCTTTTGTAGCAGACGTACCCTTATCGTTGGGACAAAGGTCTTCATTGTCGGGAATACCGTCGCTATCTGCATCACCGAAGGGACAGCCATTGTATTCAGCCTTGCCTGCTACCGTTGGGCATTTGTCTTTGCTGTCCTCAATGCCGTCGTTGTCGGTGTCGGGGCAGCCGTTGAAAGTTGAGGTGCCTGCAAGATCCGGGCATAAGTCTTTGGAATCGATGACGCCGTCGTTGTCGCGGTCGGGGCACCCTGCGAGAGCCGCCAGGCCTGCCACATCGGGGCATTGGTCTTTGTCGTCGGTTACGCCATCGTTGTCGGCATCAGGGCATCCGCGGTACAAGACAGAGCCGGCCAAGGTAGGGCATTCATCGTCGAGGTCGCGGATGCCGTCTTTATCGGTGTCGGGGCAACCAGAAAGCAGGGCAGTTCCAGGTAGTTCCGGGCATGCATCTAAAGCATCGGTAATACCGTCTTTGTCCTTATCCTTCATGCCGAGACGGTAAGAAAGTGAAATACCATAGTGCATAAAAAGGTCGTTGTTCTCACTATCTCCTGAATAACTTACACCGTCGAGCCAGTCGTCGGCAACAGTATGGAGACTAAATTCCAAACCAAGGACGGCACGTTCGCTCAGGTCGATACGCAAACCGGTTCCCAGGTTGATGGAGAACTTTTGCTGGGTGGTTTGCGAAGGCAAATCACGCGGATCGAAAAAGGAATTGAGGTCGCTGTTTTCATTGTAAAAAGTTTCAGGCGTGTAAAACGCGAAGCCAGGTCCACCGAAAACAAAAGGCGTTACAATTTTTTTGAACGTACCATCTTTGTAACGTTTGTGGCCCAACAGCTCCCAATCCAACAACAGTGAAACATTGTCGATACGGGTGGTAAAAGACATACCGCGTTTCTCCCGTGAAGTAAAATTATCATCATCTCCACTGATGATTCCTCCCTGATAATTGAGGCTCAGGCCTATGTTTTGCGTCAGGTTCCGCTTCACAAATGCGCCATAGCCAAGTCTGCTTTCTTCAAAATCCGGATACCAGTTTTTATTCAGGTCTCCCAAATAATTGGAACCACCAAGTTTTATTCCAACCTCCCAGTTTGACTGGGAATTCATGGTTAAAGGAAAAAAAAGTAAAATCAGCAAATAGTAAGACTGTTTCATACCATAAGGTTTGAAAGGGGTGAAAAGTAAAATTCATGAGAGGATTAGAAAATACTGTGCCAAAAATCTTAAATAACAAAATTAAATATTTAACATATATTTAATTAAACATTCATATATTATTTTAGATTTATAATTTCTTTTAATATATCCATCAATACTTAATACTGGTTGTATCCCTCTTACCGCATTGGTTGTAAACACTTCATCGGCATCCAACAGAGTAGCCGGATTGCATATTGCTTCGGTACACGGTTCCAACCCTTCGACCTCCAAATATATCATTAATTTTCGAACAATCCCAGCCACACAGCCTTCACTTAGGGGCGGCGTGAGTAACTGATTATTTTTTATCCAAAAAATGTTGCTGTTGCTGGTTTCACAAACGCGTCCGAAAGCATTGAGTATCACGGCATCATCCCATCCGTTGCTGCGGGCTTCCCTGGCTGCTTGTACATAACGTGCTGTATTCAAGGATTTTAGGTTTGAAAAGGCATCGACAGGCAATTGAACCGTTTTGCTGAACCCCAAAACGCCCCCATCGTTAGGCCACACGTAAAGCGACGTATCGATTTTTTGCGTCGTCATCAAAAAACCGACTTCATTGTTCTCCGGCAGATACAATCCACCGGCCGAACGCCACACCATAAGACGAATACGGTGGTTGAACACCTGCATCTTTTGCCATTCATTTTCAAAAAACGCCGCCGACCAATGCGCCGGAGCGATCATACCCAACTGAGCCATGCCTTCATTCAGTCGTTCCCAATGCATGGACCACCAGGGCATCCGGCCGCTGAATGTGCGCATGCTTTCAAACAAAGCATCGCCGTAATACAAGGCGCGTTGCATGTCGGCAACCTGCGCTGGCAAGCTATCGGAAACATCGCCGTTTAAGTTGACCAGTCCCAATAACTTGTCTTGATCGTTTGTTTCTGAGGTTTTCACGTGGTTAAGATGTTGGATGATCCGTATGGAATGGTTGTTTGAAGCATGTACCTAGTGCCGCGTCTAGTGAATAACATACAGTTTCGCGGCCCTATTTTTCGCTCAATGTCGTTATTCGTTGGTTAAAATGTCCCGCATTTCGCCCTCCTCATGCCTAATTAAGCGAAATATAGTTCTCGCCAAACTGTACGTCATTCGATGGATGCGGCACTCGTGGGGCTGTTGAAGTCATGGCGAAATTAGTACGTCTGGGGATTCCCTGTTAGCGGGTGACAGACCAGGCTCCTTTTTAAACATTAACCAAGCAGCAGGAACAATCTCCTTTTACGTTGGCCTGCGAACACCTCTGAACATTTGAACTTATTCTAAAATCATGGTTGGACTTTTCGTGACGTGTAAACTGCGTTTGACGAAAAAAGGCTGGTTTTGATTCATGTTTTCTGAAAAAAAAATTAGTTACTTAACTATATTTACGTTTTTTTATCCATAAAACAAAGCCAAAAATTTTGTCTATGCTCATCCCTAATTTTCACACACGCTTCTTGTTGCCTCTTGCACTGTTTGGGGTATTTTTCCTTCTCCCTTCAACGGTATACCTTCAAAACAACCGGGTTGCCGAATGGCTGGAATCCATGAGACCTTCTGGCGATTTTCCGGAAGTGGAACTTTTCCAAATTACCGATACCAGAAACAACACACTTCAGTATGCCGTGGAAAATGCCACCCTACTCACTCCGGAAAAGGCAGTATTGAAACAAATCACCGAGGCCCGAATGCCCACACTTCGTTTGGTGGTGCCCAATGCCGCTGGCGACAACTTCGAACTTGAACTCGCCCAGACCAGCATTTTGGCCAAAGGGTTCATTGTAGGTGAACTCAGCAACCAGGGCACAGCCCTGAATGATGCCATTCAGCAGGGTGTTTTTTACAGGGGCATCGTTAAGGACATACCCGGTTCAATCGCTGCTGTCAGCCTTTTTGGGGACGATGTTATGATTATGATCTCTACACCCGAAGGCGATTATCAAGTTGGAAAAATGGATGATGGTTCAGATATGTACATCCTTTACCGTAGTCAGGATCTTAAAGCCGGCATGCCAATATCCTGCTTCACGCAAGAATTGGATGAAGTGCCGCAGAACCCTGAAGGCGAAGTTACCGACCGATTTATTGGTTGCAAAGTGGTTCAAGTGTACTTTGAATGTGATTACAAACTTTACACAGACAAAGGTTCAAACACGACCACTGTGGTAAACTACGTAACTGGCCTTTTCAACCAAGTGGCTACGTTATACGCCAACGAAGACATCGACGTGGATATCTCTGAGATTTACGTTTGGACAACCAGCGATCCCTATGCACCGCTTACATCCACCAGCGCCATACTCAACGCATTCCGTACCACCCGGGGCACAAACTTCAACGGCGACCTGGCACACCTACTCACCACCCGCAGTGTTGGCGGCGGTATCGCATACCTCGATGTGCTTTGTTACAAATCATACGCCCATGCTGTTAGCATGATTTACAATTCCTACAGCACCGTACCTACCTATTCGTGGTCGGTCATGGTGGTAACACACGAACTCGGCCACAACATCGGTTCATGGCACACACAAAGCTGCAATTGGGCGGGAGGCGCCATCGACAACTGTTATACGCCGGAAGGAAGTTGCTCGCCGGGGCCTGCACCCGTCAATGGCGGCACCATCATGAGCTACTGCCACCTCACCAGCAACGGCATCAATTTAAACCACGGCTTTGGTCCTTTGCCCAAGGCTCATATACAAAACCGCGTTTTGAATGCTTCCTGCCTCGCACAGGCGGGCGTGGTTCCAACTGGACTCACCACCAGCAACATTACCAGTACTTCGGCTACTTTGTTGTGGACTGCGGTTCCCGGCGCCCTGAACTACACCGTACAATACAAACTCACCACATCGTCTGCCTGGCTTACCGCAGGCACCATCTCGGGCACCTCGTATGTGTTGAGCAACCTATCGTCGGCAAACAGTTACGACTGGAAGGTTAAAACCGATTGTTCGGGTTATTCCGACGTTGCACAATTCAGCACCCTTCAAGGCGCCGGTTGCAATGTGCCAATGGGCCTGACAAGCAGCAACGTAACCAGCAACAGCGCTGCTTTGAGCTGGTCGGCAGTATCAGGAGCCACCACGTACACGGTTGAATACAAAACAAGCGCATCATCGACCTGGATCGTAGCCGGTACCTCTACTGCCACCACCCGTAACCTTACCGGATTGGCAGGCAGCACCACCTACAATTGGCGTGTAAAAACAGATTGCTCGGGATATTCATCAACAGCCAGCTTTGTCACAACAGCCAGCTCTTGCAACAAACCAACTGGTCTGGTCACCACCGCATTGTCGTCAACTTCTGCTACCGTTAACTGGACGGCAGTATCGGGCGCTGCAAATTACACGGTGCAATACCGCCCTTCGTCCACCAACACTTACACTACTGCAGGAACGGTGACCGGAACGTCGTTCACCCTGAACGGCCTCAACCCGGCAACGAAATACTTCTGGCGTGTAAAAGCCAACTGCTCCAACTACAGCAACGCCAAAACATTTACCACACCGGCAAGCCTGCCTGCAGGCGAATATGGCAACCTGAAACTTTACCCCAATCCAACAACTGGCACCTTGTTTGTGCAATATGAAGGCCCTACTGACGCTTCAACGCGTATTTGGGTCAGTGATGCAGCCGGTCGTGTGGTCATTCAATCCAATATCGCCATCATACAGGACGGATTGTCCGTGAGCGCCCTCGCCCCAGGAATGTATCTGCTTCATTTAAAAGTGGAAGGTGAAAAGGAAAAAGTAGAAAAATTTGTGAAAATGTGATTTAGCAGGCAGCAGGCAAAAAAAACAATTGGGTCATCCATGAAAGTGGATGGCTCTTTTTTTCAAAAAAAAACAAAAATGTCGAATCGTATTTTCTTAAGTACTCCCTACATTCGGCCAAACATATTCGTTAACTACCAACTGTTGCCCGCTAACTGCTAAATGCTATAAAAAAATGGACCCGCGTCAGATTTCCATTCTCGATTACACGTACGAGCTTCCCAACGAGCGCATAGCAGCTTTCCCTTTGCCGGAACGCGATGCTTCCCGATTGTTGGTGTACAGGGGTGGCCTTGTAACGGACCGTTTTTTTCGCGACCTGCCATCTCTACTTGAATCCGGTGCCATGCTTGTTGTGAACAATACCCGCGTGGTGGAAGCCCGGATGTTGTTTGACACAGACACGGGCGCTCGCGTGGAGGTTTTTTACCTCGAACCCGCCGGTATGGATGTGGTACAGGGCATGGCTGCATGTGGGCAATTGCGCGTAAAGGCTTTGGTTGGCAATGCCAAAAAATGGAAGGAAGGCATTTTAATCCGCGAACTCACTTTTGAAAACGGGCAACAAGTTCGGTTGGAAGTTGCGCACGTGGAAAAAACCCCAGACCACATGGTGCTGGAACTCAGTTGGTCGGACCCTGCCCTCCCTTTTGCCGATTTGTTGCAGGCAGCAGGCAACATGCCGCTTCCGCCCTACATCAAACGCGAAGTACAAACCAGCGACGCCGAACGCTACCAAACCGTGTACGCCCTGCAACAGGGCTCGGTGGCTGCTCCAACTGCCGGACTACACTTTACCGAAAGGGTGTTGCAACAACTGGAGGCCAAAGGCGTTCAAACGGCGCAACTCACCCTGCATGTCGGCGCAGGAACTTTTCGTCCGGTTAAAGCCGAAACCATGCAGGAGCACGACATGCATGCTGAGTACATCGATGTCGAAGTTGGCTTGATCCGAAAGCTTGCATTGGAAGCCGATCCCGAAAAAACCATAGCGGTAGGAACAACGTCATTGCGAACTCTGGAAAGTTTGTACTGGATGGGCGTACGTTTGCTTCGTGAGCCAGGCACAGGGATTGGCCAGGGGCTCACCGACCAATGGTACCCATACGACCAACCCTCAGACATTTCGCCCCAAAAGGCCTTGGAAGCCTTGTACAAACACCTTGAAGCAACAGGTGTAACAAGGCTTTTTGCACAAACGAAGTTGCTGATTGCGCCCGGATACAAGGTGCGTATGGTCGGCGGGCTCATCACCAATTTTCACCAGCCGCAAAGCACCTTATTGTTGCTGGTTGCAGCATTTGCTGGCGACGGCTGGCGCCAGGTGTACCACCATGCCCTGGAAAACAATTACCGGTTTTTAAGTTACGGTGATAGCAGTTTGTGGTGGCGCTCCAGCATTTAGAGCTTGCAAATTTAAAATTGGGAAGTAGAACAAAATAGTTGTGCAGGGGTTTTAAAATGGACACCTTGTCACGCACCACTTGTTTTGCCCTTTTTTAATTAAATATTTTCACATGCGTATAGAATTACCCGTCAATGCTGAAAGATTCGGCTCCAACATGTTTTACGCCGTTCAGAAAGTATTTGAACTTGATGGCGGCATCGATGTAGACGACGCCTTTTCCAATCCTTTTCATGTTGTCAGAAAAGTTACAGCCGAAGAATTGTTTGCGATTGAAAAAGACATGGCTGTTATCATACCCATCAAGGATGAAAGGTTGCGGTTGCTGGAAGGCGTTCTTTGCGGAATTCCCCACGCCTGTTTTCCCATCATTTTATCCAACAGCCAACGCGACCCTATTGACAGGTTCAAAATGGAACAAGCCATGGTGGACAATTTTTGTCGCTTCGCGAAAAAAAACTACGCGATGTTCCACCAACGTGGAACCGATCTTGGTGAAGTTTTTGAAAAAGGCGGTTACAAGGATTTACTCGACGATGAGGGTCTGGTGCGTAACGGCAAAGCGGAAGGCATGATTGCCGGCATTGTACTGGCCCGTTTGCTGGGCAAACGTTACGTAGGTTTCATCGATGCCGACAACTTTTTTCCGGGAGCAGTCCTTGAATATGTTCGGCTTTTTTCCGCAGGTTTCACCCAGGCCAAAACAGAATATTCCATGGTGCGGGTGCAGTGGCACAGCAAACCCAAAATCGTGGATTCAGAATTGTTTTTTGCCCGCTTAGGTAGGGTCACGCGCATCACCAACCAATACTTAAACCAGTTACTCAGCCTGCATACCGGCTTTGAAAGCGACATCATCCTTACTGGCAACGCAGGCGAACATGCCCTTTCCATGAATTTGGCTTTGTCGCTGGATTACTCCGCAGGTTTTTCGGTAGAGACCAACCACTTTGTGAACATGCTGGAAAAATTCGGCGGCGTTTTACCGTCCGATTACCCGGAAGTGATGCGCAACGGTGTGGAAGTGTTCCAAATGCAGTCGCGCAATCCACACTTTCACGAAGTTACCAAGGGCGACGACCATTTGAAAGAAATGATAGAAGGTTCACTTTCTGTCTTGTACCACTCTCCTGTTTGCCCTGAAAGCCTGAAAAAAGACATTCTCCAGGAACTCAAAAGGCATAAAATTCTTACTGCTTCGAAAAAAACACCCACCAACCCAAAACGGTATCCTGCACTGTCGAACATGGATTTCGACAAAGCCTCTAAAGTCCTCGATTGGAAAAAACACAGCAACCTGTAGTTGTTATGACGGTGTTGTTTTCAGACATAGACGGAACCTTGATAGACCACCATTCCTACGATTTCAACATGGCGTTGGTGGCGGTTAAGTTGTTGGAAAAAAAAGGCATCCCGTTGATTTTTTGTTCTTCCAAAACCTTTGCCGAACAACTTCATTTGCAACAACAACTCGGTATTCGCCAACCCATGATCGTGGAAAGCGGTGGCGGTTTGTTTTTTCCCGAAGGGTATTTTTCAGAGAAAACAATCGCCTCGTACCCAGCTACGCATGGTTACCGCATGGCCCCGTTGGCCT
>JBBSDH010000132.1:0-12011 GCA_038249605.1 Chitinophagales bacterium
AGCAAAACGTTCACAGGACGTTCGCCTTCTTCAGCAAAGCCGATCAGGCCGGGTAGTTCGCGGTAAGCATCTGGGCCCACCACGAGGTCGACGAGTTTTTCTTCCTCCAGCCATTTTTTCTTGAGGCGTTCGGCCATGCATCCAAGGATGCCTACCAGCGTGCCAGGCTTTTGTTTTTTGTATTGCTCAAAAACACGCAGGCGCTTGCGCACGGTTTCTTCCGCCTTTTCGCGTATGGAGCAGGTGTTGATGAGGATCAAATCGCTTTCCTCCATGTTGCGTGTGGGCAGGTAACCCACGTCTGTGAGTATGGACGCCACAATCTCGGAGTCGCTGAAGTTCATCTGGCAACCGTAACTCTCGATGTAAAACTTCTTAACACCTGGAATGGCCGAACCTTCCCACTGCTCCTTGAACAAAACATCGCCTTGGCGCGACTCATCTATCTTTTTGATGCCTTCCAGCGTCGGATTGCTGTCGTACATGTCTTTTCTATGTGTTTTTGAGGTCGCAAAGGTAGGGAATTCTTGCGGAAGATGTGACAAAATGGCAGAACAAAAAAGTCGGTTGGTCGGGGTTGGTCTGTTGGTCAAAAAAAAAGTCGCTTGCGCTCCTTTAAGTTGCACAAACGACTTTTTTAACTGACCGACTTATTTACTTGATTTTTCCAACTTTTTTGATTGCGTTGAGCGCATCATTGAAGCCCGATGTTGCCTTCGATATGGTTTCGGCATCAAGTGTGCCTTTTTGTTTCCACATGTTGAGGAAGGGTTGAATGCTGCTGGAGCCCAGAGCCGAGAACATGTCGGAAAGACCGCCCATTTTTCCGCCCATACCTTTAGTCAAATCTCCAGCCTGACCAACTCTTTCGAGGATTTTGTTTGCCATACCAGACTGTGAGGAACCGAACAAGCCGGAAGCCTGGCTGAACAGATTGGGGACATCGGTGCCAAGGCTGCTAACGATGCTCATAACACTGCTTGGAAGTTTTGGAGCGCAGGATTGGTTGGTGATGCTGATGCTGAGAAGCATGAACACGAGTGTGAGCAAGGCCGACTTGCCGGCCAGAAGTTTGGATTGCTTCATAATAAAAAATTGTTGATGAAAGTTTGAATTGTTTTGTAATCTTTAAATTATTAGCCACAACAGAATCCTTTAATTTTAGGTCTGGTTGTGTTGTGTTATTCTCTTTTCCATACAATGGTCTTAGTTGTGTTGATTAAAGATCCATCGATGATGTGTACCATATAAATGCCTGAAGGAATCGCAGGTTGCAGGATGTTTAAGCCGTTTTGCAAGGACTGGTAAAAAGACAGTTGTCCGTCCGCAGCATACAATTCGATACGTCCAGACATGCCGGTGATTTCTACAAACAGTTTGCCGGCAGCAGGATTGGGATAAATACGAACTGAATGGTTTTGCGGCGCAGTGGTTGCGGTGCTCACGAGCCACTCATCGAACAACGTTTGCAAGGAATCGATGGGTTCCATGCCAGTGGGAACCGACGACACGTTGAGGTCAAGGTAATACTCGCCGTCTTCATCATCGGGTTTGGCGATGCGTAGAAATGCAGACAGGGATGAGGTGCCGTTGCTCAGGCACCTGCTGTCGGCTCCGGGCACATTGGCGCCCTGGATGGCAGCCATGAGTCTTTCCGCAAGGGTACCTGTGGCATTCAAAAAGCGCATTTCCATGCTATCGAGGATTTCTGGCCCGAGCAGGATGTTGCCCTGAATGCTATAATTGGTGCCAACGCGTTGACCTTTCCAGTTGAGGCAGCCGTTGCCGGTAAAAGCGGCCGAACGCGGATGCCCTTGCGGGTCGATATCCACAATGCCGTATTGTCGGGATTGTGCGCCAACAACACCGTTGGGGTCGTTGCTTTTGAGCCAAAGGAGGATTTCTGCGGGAGACAGTCCTTCCTCCATTCGTGCCCGGGCATTGGCTTGGTTGATCGGGCTCCAATAGGATTGGGTGTGGATAGCGCCTCGACCGGGCAGGAGGTCGGAAATGATGATCGCCCCACCCGCAATGTTATTGTCGTCAAGGCAACTCGCTCCGGCACTGCCGAACTCGCCGGTAGTGGTATCTACGGCTACGATGGAAAACGTATCCTGAGCCTGAACGGCAAAAGAAAGGCAAAGAAAAAGGGCAATGATGGTCAGTCTCATGGTAAAATGCTTACAACAACAAAAACACAGCTTTAATCGCAAGTTTGGCCACTTCCATGGCTATTTCTTCAAATTTAGCTTTTGAAATGGCCATTTCTTCCAGGATCTGAATTTTCAGCAGGCCCGTTCGCGATTTCACAAGCATTTCGAACTCATCTTTGGTAATTACACCTTCAAGCAACATCACCCCATAGCGTTCCACATCGGTTTTGAGTTCCAAATGAAGTTTAGCTGCCGCTTCTTCGTAGTGTTTTTTACGACGCTTGACAAAGTCGCTTACCATCAGGATGACCTGGGTGTCGAGCCCATTCAGGGCTTTGGAAATGTCATTTTTAAAATCGGGCATGTGGGTAGGGTGTTCAAATGGTTGAAAGGTCGGTGAAAGCTCGATTATTTGGGGGCTCCCTTTTTGGTAGCTTCAATTTTTGCAAGGGATTCAAGACTTTTGCGTGCGTTGCTTACAGCCTCGTCTACGGCAGGTCCGCTAACTTTTCCTTTTTCTTCCCAAAGGGCAAAAAACGGCAATGCGATTTTATCGTTCAGCGTTGTCAATGCGCCAATGGCTTCTTTGTTGTTTTTAACGGTGGAGGCATGCGTGATGGCTGTAGTGAGCAGTTCTTTGGCTTTGGCCACTTCGCTGCGGTAATCGGCAAAGTTGCCGATGCCTTTACTCATCAGGGTGGGCAGGGTGTTGGTGATCTGTTGCAGATTGCCGGAACTTACGGCATCGTAAGTTGCGGTGCACGAACTTAGTCCAATAGACAGGCTACTCAGCGCGATGGCTAATGCGAAAAAGAAAGAAAAACGAGGGGAATTGTTCGGTTGGTTTTTCATGTACGTATGGTTAAGTTTATTGTTTGCATTTGAACAGCAAATTAAAGCCTTTTTCCTCAGGTAAAGTTCAAAAAAGACTAAGATTCTTCAAAGGAATTGTCTGCAAAGCGGCTTAATACGCTTTCAATGAGTTTTTTTACGGCTTTTCGAGGGTTTTTACTAAAGGCGCCGTCAGAACGCCTGGCCAGAATAGTACTGCACGAAATGGCCCTGTGACCCAGCAAACGTGCCAGTCCGAACAGGGCTGCAGTCTCCATTTCAAGGTTTTCTATCCGCTGTTCCTTGTATTCAAAGGTGCGCATCATCTCCAGATAACCCTGCCAGCGTTGCCTGGCACGTAGCTCCCGGCCCTGCGGCGCGTAAAACCCGGGGTTGGTAGCCGTGAGACCTGTTATCCAACCGGGCGCCAACATTTTCTTCAACAAATCATCGCCTTCGGCAAAATAAGGCGCCACGGGAAACTGCCAATCGGGTGCGGCATGGCTCCACAATGCGTCGAGTAAGGGGTGGTTGTGCTGCTCCGGTGCATCGTAAAACTGCAACAACCCGTCGAAACCTATGGCGGCGGAGGAGGCTACCAGACCGTCGAGCGGCGTGTCGGCCTGCAAAGCTCCTGCTGTTCCCAGCCTGACCATATTCAGGCTTGTGGGTTTGGGCCGGAGCTCCCGTGTGTTCAAATTGATGTTTACCAGTGCATCGAGTTCGTTCATCACGATGTCGATGTTGTCGGGCCCGATGCCCGTGGAAACAACGCTGAGGCGCACTTTTCCCAGCCAACCTGTGTGTGTTACAAATTCGCGGTGCCGTACCTTGTGCTCGATCCGGTCGAAGTACCGGCTTACCTGACGCACACGGTCCTGATCGCCCACCGTGATGACGTTGCGCGCGAGCTGTTCGGGACGCAGGTTGAGGTGGTACACACTGCCGTCGGGATTTAAGATCAATTCAGAAGTCTGAAATTGCATGTTTTAACGTATGTTTTTTATGCTCACAAAAGAACACATTGCCGACCAGTTTCGCCTGCTTCAGGACGATATTTGTAATCAACTCGAAGCTGCCGATGGTGGAGGCCGATTTGTAGAGGATCTCTGGGACCGTCCAGAGGGTGGCGGTGGCCGAAGCCGCGTTTTGCAAGGCGCTGTGATTGAAAAAGGGGGTGTGAATTTTTCAGCTGTACATGGTTTACTTCCCGAAGCTTTGGCCAAAGGCATGGGGCTGGAAGCTGCCGATTTTTTTGCGACCGGCGTGTCCATCGTTTTGCATCCTTTTAGTCCCATGGCGCCCATCATTCACATGAATGTACGCTATTTTGAAGCTGGTGGCGGTCGTTGGTGGTTTGGCGGTGGCATCGACCTGACGCCTCATTACGTAGCGCCCGACGATGCGCGTTTCTTTCACCAGGCGCTGAAACAGACTTGCGACGCCTTCCATCCCGACTTTTATCCAACGTTTAAAGCACAGGCCGACGACTACTTTTTCATCCGCCACCGCAACGAAACCCGAGGCATCGGTGGTATTTTTTACGACTACCTCGACGAAAAAAAACAAGGTCTTACACGCGAACAACTGTTCGATTATTCCCTGGCCGTAGGCAATACTTTTGCACCAGTTTACACCGAGCTTTTGCATCGCGCAAAAAATCTTCCCTGGGGCGACAAAGAAAAACAATGGCAAATGCTGCGCCGAGGCAGGTATGTAGAGTTCAATCTGGTGTGGGACAGGGGCACCAAGTTCGGGCTTGAAACCAACGGTCGCACTGAATCCATTTTGATGAGCATGCCTCCCCATGCCGAATGGCTGTACAACCACCATCCAGAGCCTGGAAGCACTGAAGCAGAGACGCTTGCGTTTTTGGTAAAGGGGGTGGATTGGGTGTAGGAAGTCTTTTTTTCGGCACATCAACCGAGAGCGGCTTTGTAGGTTTCCAGACACCTTTCGCGTGCCATTTTGTGATCAACCATGGGATTGGGATAGGTTGGCGTGCCGTATTCAGGCACCCAGCGGCGGATGTAGCGCAAATCGGGATCAAATTTTTTGGTCTGCTCCGAAGGGTTGAAAATACGGAAATAAGGCGCAGCATCGGTACCACATCCTGCTGCCCATTGCCAGCCGCCGGAGTTGCTGGCCAGGTCGTAGTCGAGCAGTTTTTTGGCAAAATACGCTTCACCCTGCCGCCAATCGATGAGCAGGTGTTTGGTCAAAAAACTGGCCGTAATCATCCGTACACGGTTGTGCATAAAACCTGTGGCGTTGAGCTGTCGCATTCCGGCATCCACAATGGGATAGCCCGTTTTTCCTTCGCACCAGCGCTGGAAATCTGCGGGTGCTTCGCGCCAGGGAATGCGGTCGTACGCGGGTTTGAACGATTGGTTTGCAACGTGTGGGAAATGAGCCAATATTTGGCTGTAGAAGTCGCGCCAGATGAGCTCGTTGAGGTAAGTTGTGTTCAAGGCTTGCGCTTTGCGCGCTTTTTCACGAATGCTGATCGTGCCGAAACGGTAGTGTATGCCAAGACGTGAAGTGCCATCCACGGCAGGAAAATCCCGTCGTTTGTCGTAATTTTTAATCAGCGATTGGGCAACCTGATCGGGCGGAAAAGTCATTCCGGAAGGTTCAAAACCCATGACTTTAAGCGAAGGAGTGTCTTCCGTTTTGCCTGACCAAAAGTTGTTGAAGTATTTCTGGTTAGGGTAGGAAGCCAGGAAATACGACAAGGTTTCTGTTTCGCCGTTATTGTCTTGTTGTTTCCACATCCGGCTTTCAAGTTTTGCCCTCCACTTTTTACTGTATGGTGTAAAAACGGTGTAGGGTTTGCCATCATCTTTCAAAACTTCGTCTTTTTCAAACAAGACGTGGTCTTTAAAAGTATGGAATGGGATGTTGTTGGTTGAAAGCAGTTTTTCCAATGTGCCGTCGCGTTGTTCGGCATAAGGTTCGTAATCCCGGTTCGTAAACACCGCTTTTACAGCGTATTGCCTGAGTATTTCAGGCCACAGAGCTTCAGGTTTTCCATAGATCACGAGCAAATCACTACCCAAACTTCGCAACTGTGTTTTCAGGTTTTCGATGGCATTGTGTATGAATTCCACACGACCATCACGGCGGTTGTCGAGGTCGTTGAGTATGTTTTGGTCAAAAATAAAAAGGGGCAATACCGGCAAATTGCTGTGTAAGGCGTGGTAAAGTCCGGCATTGTCGTTTAAGCGCAAGTCGCGGCGAAACCAAAAAAGATTGATGGGATTGGTAGCAGACATGGGCGGAAGCGTTGTTTATCAACGGATAACCACTTCCCGGATGTATTGTTCGCCAAGTTCCTCGTTGATGAGGGCGACAATTTTATCTTTTCCAAAAATGAGCTCGTTTTTGAGGGGTGCGGAAAGGATGCTCACATACAGCACATTTTTGCGAACGCTGATGTTTGAAGTGTAGGTAGCTATGGTATTGCCCATTAATTTTTCCCACAACATCTTGATGCGTGTTTCGTGCATTTGAGGTTGAAGCCTGAATTCCTGAAGCATTTGCTGCATGGCTTCAGCGAGTGTAACGTCATTTTTCTTTTTCATAACACCGTTGTTCAGCTTTGTGTAAACCAGCCGTGCGGATAGGTATCGAGGTCGGCATGGTGGAAATATTCGAGCTGTTTCAACATGCGCTGACGCAGGTAGCCCAGTCGGGTGGTTGGTATTACAGGATGTCCTTTGGACAAAACAGGCTGGTAAAGGTTCTGAAAGCGGCTGAATTTAACTGTTTTTTCCCTGTGGGTACGTGCGTCTGTAAAATGCACGGTGGTTTTACTCACGCTTGCTTTTTCCTCGTGTGGCTGTGTTAGCCATACGTCGCCAAGTGGATGGTTGCCTTTGTATAGGCGTCTGATTTGAATAAGCGGCAACTCTCCAAAAGTGTCGCCCGGCTCGTCGATGCCCACATTGCTGAGGCCTTCACCTGGCCCGGGAGTGCGCATTTTGAGGCCAACGTTGTTTAAAATTTCATCGGCCGAAGCACCTCCGATGTAAGCAGCCCTGATTTTCCACCCGTCGGGATTGAAAGGGTAGGGAGGCGATGATGGCGTGTCTTCTTCCACCCAATCCTGGGTTTCCCAACGGTTCAGCGCACTTTGCGTTGCCCAATGTGTCGGTTCCCACATCAACTTCCGAAAGGCTGTTTCCATAAGTTGCAATTGAAGCAGTGGTCCGTATGCGATGAGGATGGGTTCTCCAGGCATCAACAGGGTACCTTCAGGCGCGGCATTCACGTTGACACGCAGGCGCATGCGTTGCAGATGGTTCAAAAAGCTTTCGGAAAAAACAGAACTCCCCCTACCGTCATTTACCTGTCCCATGCGCTGAATGATTTCAGGTGAAAAACGAAATCTCTTCACGTGTTCGGCGAGTAGGCCAGCACCACAAGAAATGGCAAAAGGGCCCAGGGATTTGTAACTCACATGGAAAAGAGCGGGGGTATTGTAGGTGCCTTCGTGCCACAAGTCCTGAGCGGCAAAAGCCGGCGCCAGGTCGGAAATCCAGTCGAAAGGCTTATTTGTAAAATTGCTGTCGGGCATTGGCAGGAAGGTTTGAAGCGCAAGATACAACACCTCTTTAAGGCTGTTAACGTTGTGGTTATTGATAGGTGAAAATTCCGTAACCGAGAGAGAAGAAAAACATGTAACCTTCGAGGAATTCGTTGTCATTGCCGTAGTTCATCCAGCGTAGTCCTCCCCGCAACCGCAAACCATGAAAATGCGAGGTCTCAATGCGTTTTTCTCCTGTTTTTTGGTTTTTCAAATCGAGTGTAAGCGAAAACGATGGATGGAATTCTGCGTAACGGAAATCGTCGGAATAAATGGGCGAGGAGGTATCTTCTACATCGGGCACCGGAGGGCGTAAAAAACTCACGTTGTAACCAACAGCAGGCATCAGTTTTAACCTGTTGTTGTTTACGATATCAAATCCATATTCAAATCCGGTAATGGTGAGAGAGGATTGAGCTTCCCTTGGCCAAACTTCCACGCCCTCGTAAAGGTCGCGTTGCAGTTTTTGTCCACCAAAGGAAATGCGCCAGGCGATGTTGTGGCGGTTCCTCCAAAACGTGGCGCCCATATCAAGGCCATAAGATGAATTCAGTGAACGGCCAAGTTCGCCACGCAAATATCCGCCGTACAGTGCTCCGTCAAATTGCAAGGCCCAGGTTGGTTTGCCGGTTCTTTGGTAAGTTGATGGAAATCCATACTCTTGACTTTGGGCAGTAACTTCCTGAAGAAAAACTGCGAAGTTTTCAAATCTGGAATTTGGGTAAACAACGCGAAAGTTGGCAGGTTTTAACCCCCAATTTTCCTCTGTTTTATCAAGTTGAAGCAAATATTCCAAGGTCATCGTAGCCATAGCCTTTTCACTTTCTGTCAGAAATGCTTTGTTTATTTCCTGGAAAAGATCAAAACGCAAGGGATACACGAGCCTATCGAGGGTCACAAAAAGGCTGTCGGCTGGCGGGTCAAAAGTTTTTAACCGTCGCAGGGTGCGGATGCTGTCGAAATCAGCCATTTCTCCGAGCAAATTGCCGTAGTTGCCAAGCCAGAAATACATCAGCCATCGTTCATCCCAATCAAGCGTGGCCCGTGAGCTGTCTTCGAGCCTGTACAGGGAATCCATCCACAAGGTACACTCCATTGGATCGTTGGCTACGAGCGAGGCTATGAGCAACGAGCGTGCCTGTGCAATGGATGCCTCTAGGCTGTCTGGCGATTGTGCCGACAACTTAGAGGCAAACAGCATCAAAAAGAAAATACTAATGGGTAGGTAAAAGGATCTCATGCATGTTGATTTTTCCTGAAAAAACGCTTTGTGCGGGGCCACAAAGCCAAATGTCGTAAAAGCCATTGTTTTCATCGTGTTGAAAACGAACGGCAAGACGCCCGCCACGGGCTTCTACACTCAACTCGTTGTGTTTTTGTAGTCGGTTTTTATACTGGTAAAAAGCAAGGGCTGCCGCTGTGACACCAGTTCCGCATGCCAAGGTTTCATCTTCCACGCCGCGTTCGTAGGTGCGCAGGCGCAAATCGTTTGGTCCTGTCACTTCAGCCAGATTCACATTGATGCCTTCTTTAACAAATCGTTCGGAATAGCGCACCGCCCGTCCTTCCTGTTTCATGTCAACAACATTGGTATCATCCACAAAACGCACAAAATGCGGCGATCCGGTGTTCAAGACAAACTCAGAACCTGTTTTTTCTATTTTTTTAACGTCGTTCATGTGCAGTTCAATCCAATAGTTACCTTCCGGCGTTTCAGGCGTCAGATGCACGCGGTGTTCGCCGTCAATGGCCACAAAATATCCTTCTTTGCCAATAATGCCAAGTTGGTGCGCAAAAGCCGCAATACACCTTCCGCCGTTGCCGCACATGCTGCTTTGTCGACCATCCGCATTGAAATACACCATGCGGAAATCAAAAGCTGCTTCGGTTTCAAGCAATATAAGTCCATCAGCGCCGATGCCGAACCTGCGGTCACACAAACGTTCAATCAACGTCTGGTCATCGGGGTTGAGCCATTGTTTCTCCCGTTGATCCACCATGATGAAGTCGTTACCTGCGCCCTGGAATTTCCAAAATTGCATAATGTTGTGTTAAAGGTGCTTTTCAGAGGTTTGAAAACTTGACTGCTAAACAAAATTAGAATCAATTTGTATCCTGAAACTAAAAACGAACACAATCGCGTTTGATTGATGTACGATTCAAAAAAATATTTCAACAACGCACATGAGAAAATTAGCATTGTTGCTCGGCGTATCGCTGTTCAGCTCCCTGTCGTCGGTGTTCATGTACCGTGCATTCTTCGATCGTCCGCAATTTGTATGGAACGCGGAAGATGGTGGTGATGTTCGGTATGCAGGATTGGTCGACAAACTTTTCAACGCCCGATCAAATGACGCCTTCCATGCATCCGCTCCTACACAATTCACCGATGCTGCCGAAATATCCACTCCTGCTGTGGTTAACATCCGTGCGCTTATCGAAAACGACGGCGGTTTATGGGGTAACAGTACGCTGACTGGTTCTTCCGGTTCGGGCGTCATCATGTCGCCTGATGGCTACATTGTGACCAACCACCACGTAGTGGAACGCAGTTCCGACATAAGGGTTACCTTGGCGGACAAACGCAAATATAAGGCGAAACTGGTTGGCTCCGACCCGTCTACCGACATAGCTTTGCTTAAAATAACCGAATCCGAACTCCCTTTCCTGGTTTTTGGCAACAGCGACTCGGTAAGGGTAGGCGAATGGGTATTGGCTGTTGGCAACCCTTTCAACCTCGAAAGTACCGTAACCGCAGGCATCATCAGTGCCAAAGGCCGCAACATCAACATTTTGGGTGGTGGAGCAAGCATCGAGTCGTTCATTCAAACCGATGCAGCCGTGAACCCCGGCAACTCCGGAGGAGCGTTGGTGAACAGCATCGGCGAATTGATCGGCATCAACACGGCCATCATTACCGAATCGGGCAGTTACGAAGGTTATTCCTTCGCGGTTCCTTCCAACCTGGTTCAAAAGGTTATTCGTGACCTGCGTGAGTTCGGCGATGTTCAACGCGCTTTTCTCGGCGTAGGGATCGAAGACCTCGACGACGAAACGGCCCGTGATATAGGAATGCCCAATGCAGAAGGCGTATTCGTTACACGTGTAAACCAAAATGGTGCTGCTTCCGATGCCGGTTTGAAAAACGGCGATGTCATTCTCGGCATCAATGACAACCGCGTGCGATCCACACCAGAATTGCAGGAATATGTAGGGAGGTTTCGTCCTGGCGAACAAATCATGCTCGAATACTGGCGTCAAGGTAGGAAATACCGCACAAGGGTACAATTGAAAGACAGCAACAATTCCATCATGGCTTCCGTCAAAGGACTGTATGGCGAAGAACTAGAACGTTCGCTTGGACTTGGGTTGCGTGAACTTTCCAAAGAAGAGCAACGCAACTTACACCTGCAAGGCGCCCTGGTTACCAGTGTGCGCAGGGGGAGTCTGGTGCACGAAACCAACATACAACCTGGCTTTGTGATTACCAGCGTAAATGGCAACCATGTGGACAACCTGGAGGAAGCCGTTGTCTCCATCAACAATGCCTACAACAGCCTGTCGCTCGATGGTTACTACGAAGGTGAGCCAGATTTGTATTCCTACCGATTTAAAAAACACGATTAAAGACTTTTCAGCTTTTGTTGTATTCCCGAATTCATGTGTTGGGCGCCCCCGGCTCCGGTGTGAGTACCCTGGGCCAAAACCTTGCCGAGCGCTTTGGCATGTCTGCTTTTGATACCGACGATTACCATTGGTTCACTTCCGATCCGCTGCCCTACAAACGCAAACGCAACGTGGAGCACCGCATGAAACTACTGCAGGACGATCTTGAAATTACCCCACGTTGGGTTCTTTCAGGCGCATTGTGTGGCTGGGGCGACGCCCTAATCCCTCAATTCGACCTGGTCGTTTACCTGTGGTCGCCTGTTGAAACCCGTTTGCAACGTATCTGTGAACGCGAAACAGCCCGTTATGGCGCAGATCGCCTTGCCGAAGGTGGCGATCTGCACGTGGTGTACCATAAATTTTTAGACTGGGCAGCACGTTACGACACCGCCGAAGGTTTGCGAAGCCGCACCATGGAACTTGCGTGGTTGACACCATTGACGTGCAAAGTAGTCATGGTGGAGGATGAACTAACCAAGGAAAAGCTGGTTGAATGGGTGGTTGAGCGGTTAGCAGGTAGCCGTTAGGAGGCAGCAGGCAGCAGGCAGCAGGCAGGGCTCCTCGGCCTACGGCCTCGTGAGGGGAATAATTTGAAAACTCCTTGAAAAAAAATACCCATTTGTTTGATTATCAAACAAATGGGTATTTTTTTTTCAAGGAGTTTTCAAATTATTCCCCTCACGAGGCCGTAGGCCGAGGAGCCCTGCCTGCTGCCTGCTGCCTGCTGCCTCCTAACGGCTACCTGCTAACCGCTCAACCACCCATTCAAC
>JBBSDH010000133.1:0-11998 GCA_038249605.1 Chitinophagales bacterium
CGCTTTGTTGGGATGACAAATTCCGCATTCTTCACTCCACATTCCGCATTCAAGACATGGATCTTTCTTTTTCCGGCAAAAAAGCCCTCGTTCGCGTTGATTTCAACGTGCCGCTCGACAAGCAATACCACATCACCGACGATACGCGCATCCGCGAAGCGTTGCCCACCATCAGGCACATTCTTGATGCGGGCGGTTCGGTTATTTTGATGTCGCACCTGGGTCGTCCGCTGGAAAAACCCAATGCCGACGGCAGCATCAACCGCGAAAAATTTACCCTCCGCCATCTGGTAGGTTACCTTGAAAAAGCGTTGGGAACCAATGTTCATTTTGCCGACGATTGTGTGGGAGATTCCGCCCGTGAACTTGCCGCCGGTTTGAAAGCTGGTGAAGTGTTGTTGCTGGAAAACACGCGTTTTCACAAGGAAGAAGAAAAAGGAGATGCTGATTTTGCCAAAAAACTGGCTTCGTTGGCCGATGTGTACATCAACGATGCTTTCGGCACCGCACACCGTGCGCATGCCAGCACCACCGTTGTGGCTCAATATTTTCCAAAAGGTGCCAAGTCGTTTGGCTTCCTGATGGAGCGTGAAATCAAAAATGCTTCGCGTGTCATGAAAGATGCGGTAAAACCTGTTGTGGCCATAACGGGTGGCGCCAAAGTGAGCGACAAAATGCCGTTGCTCGAAACACTGCTGGACAATGCCAATGCCATCATCATTGGTGGCGGCATGGCTTACACGTTTTTTAAAGCCAAAGGCGGCCACATCGGTAACTCCCTGCTCGAAACCGAACGCATTGATACGGCACTTGATTTCTTGCGCAAAGCCGAAGCCGCAGGCGTTGAGGTGTTTTTGCCCGAAGATTCGGTTTGTGCCGACAAATTCGCAGCCGACGCCAAAACCAAGGTATGCCCCAGCGGCGACATCCCCGACGGTTGGATGGGCCTCGATATCGGTCCCAAAGCTGCTGAAAAATTCCGGGACGCCATCCTGCGCGCCAACACCATCATTTGGAATGGCCCCATGGGTGTGTTTGAAATGCCTGCATTTGCCAACGGAACCAAAGCCATTGCCGAAGCAGTAGCCCAGGCTACCAAACTGGGCGCTTTCTCGCTTGTGGGCGGCGGCGATTCGGTTGCCGCCGTAAACCAGCTTGGTTTGACCGACGACGTCAGCTTCGTCAGCACCGGCGGTGGCGCCATGCTCGAGTTCCTTGAAGGCAAAGAACTTCCGGGCATCAAAGCCATTCAGAAAGGCTAATTTTTAATACCAAACCATTGAAAGGAAGTTGTACACCACTCCTTCAGGATCGGTGATGCGCACCCTGAACATCCCTGGCGGCAACGTTTCCAAACCTGATAAACTTACCTGCACCAGACGGTTGTTGCGCACCTGCACCGAAGCGGGGAGATGCACATTGCCCAAAACATCCACCAGTTCGTAGCGGTTTTGGGATGTAAAGACGCCTTCGAAAAGCAGTAAATCCAATTGGCCCTTGGTCCTGTCGTACGCAAACAAACCTTCACGGGCATCGTTTGGAGCATCGGTGTAAAATCCGCCCATAGTGAGCCAGGCTCGTGTGAGATCGGGCAACCCAAAGCCACGTTCATTGTCGGGCCGGTCGTTTTGATCGGCAGAAGCAAACACGGCGTTGATGATTTCTTCAGCTGTTTTTTCCGGAAAAGCCGACCATAAAGAGGCCATACCTCCGGCCAGCATGGGCGCTGCAAGTGAGGTTCCACTCGACAAGCCCAGTTCGGTACCGTAATTTCCGGCGGTCACCACCATATCGCCTGGTGCCATAAGATCAGGTTTGATGCGCCCGTCGCGGGTGGGGCCCAGAGAGCTGAACCCAGCTCGTGTACTGGTTGAAGTTACTGCACCTACCGCCAGAACACCCGTAGCGTCGGCTGGTACACCGATGGTACGCCAGGCATTGTCGCCCTCATTGCCGGCACTGTTGAGCACAATCATGCCTTTGGTAGCAGCAATGGCAGCGCCCCGCGAACCGATGGCCGTACGCCCGTTGAGCTCCCACTTGCGGTGGCCTAAGGTGGTGTCGTTGAAAACCGTATAACCAAGCGAAGCGGTGAGCACATCTACGCCAACGCTGTCGGCCCATTCAGCGCCAGCTACCCAGTTGGCCTCCTCGATGGGAAATTCGCCACCTGTATCTTCTGTTTTAATCAAAAAATACGTCGCATCGGGTGCGGTACCCACAAAATAACCGGGCAGATTGGCTGCCATGAGCGACAACACGGAGGTGCCGTGCATGGCGCTTTCGAACACGGCCTTGTCGCGTTCCACAAAATCCCACCCCTGGTACAGCCTGTGTTGCAGCGCCACGGAATCGAAAAACGGCATGGTATCGGTGAGGTTGAAACCGCCGTCCATAACAGCGATCCAGATGTCCTTGCCGCGGTGTCCGGCGAAGTGCAATGTGGGTAAGCCAAGCAGGCTGTTTTGCTTGCTTGCATAACCAAAAACACTGGATGAACCTGCGATTTGAGGCACTTTTTTCAACGATTCCCGACTTTTGGGCGCCTTGTTGGGCGGGTTTTTAACGCGCAGGTGTTTGCCTACGTAGGTAACATTTTTTACAAAAGGAAGACCCTGCAGGGAAAAAGCAGTGGCTGAATCGGCCACAATGGCTGCAGCGTTGAGCCAGCGGGAGGAGAGGTGCAGTTGAGCGCCTTTTTTGCGCAAAGCTTCGGTGTAGGATGGGTTTACGGGTAGGTCGTTTAATTGTACGGCGATGCCTGCCCTGGCCCTGCGTTCAAGTGAGCGCGCTGAAAGGAATTCGTACGGACGGCAAATGCAATAAGGCGACAAGTCTTTATCGGTAAACTCAACCCACCATTTGCCGGGCACAGGGAAGCTTTGAGCGAAGGCAGAAGCGTATAAAGCCGCCAGGACAGCGGCCAGGAAATATTTTTTCATGACATAAGAACGAAGTTTTTCATCGAAATAGGATAGGATAAATATTTTTTTATTTATTTTGCAGACTCCTTCATTTGCCAAAATACATTTTGTATGAAAACCATGAGCCTTGTTATTGTTTGTTTTATTTTAAACTTCCCTTGTTTTGGACAAACCTTCACCGAAGCAGACAGGATGATAATATTGCAAAAAAAATCCTATTTTTTTGTAAATGATATTGATTTATCGAAGTATAAATTTGACCGGGATGACATCAACCTCGGGTTGGCATCAACGGTAATGCTAGACAAACAATCTGACAGAAGTAAAATTTGGGGCTTTTATTTGTTGGGTACAGGTACTTTTTTTACTGTTTTGGGCGCCACCTATCTTAAAAAAAGCGATGATTCGCTTGCTGACGAATTGAACAATTTCTTTTTTAATTCGCTCATTGCGGTGGGTGTAATACAACTTGGCCTTTCCATTCCATTCTTTATCAGGTCGAAAAAAAAATCAGACCAACGTAACGCGTCGCTTCAAAAAACGAAGGATTTATTCCAGGGTTATTAACCGTAAAAAGCATAAAAAGACGTACCTTCGCGCGTCCTGCCGGCAGACGGAAGACGGCGGGCGCAAGGCGATAAGTGTATCGTCATTACGTCAAATTAAACAAAAAAGCCCGTCTGCCGCGTAAAGCCCTCCGTCTTAATGATAAGTGATGCAAGACCCGCGGATTGTCCCAATCAGTATTGAAGAAGAACTCAAAACTGCGTACATCGACTACTCGATGTCCGTTATTGTAAGCCGCGCCCTGCCCGATGTGCGCGACGGCCTTAAACCTGTGCACCGCCGTGTTTTGTACGGCATGATGGACCTTGGCCTGGCTTACAACAAACCTTATAAAAAATCGGCCCGTATCGTTGGTGAGGTGCTTGGTAAATACCACCCGCACGGCGACAGTTCAGTGTACGACGCCATGGTGCGCATGGCCCAGGAATGGAGCCTGCGTTACCCACTCGTTGATGGTCAGGGCAACTTCGGCTCTATGGACGGCGACTCGCCAGCAGCCATGCGTTACACCGAAGCACGCCTCAGGCGCATCACCGATTACATGATTGATGACATCGACAAAGAAACGGTCGATTTCCAACTCAACTTCGACGATTCGCTGACAGAACCCACGGTGATGCCCAGTAAATTGCCCAACCTGCTCATCAACGGCGCCAGTGGCATCGCAGTAGGTATGGCCACCAACATGATGCCCCACAACCTGGGCGAAGTGTGCGACGCCGTGGTGGCGATGGTGAACAACCCGGCCATCGACATTGAGGAACTTATGGAGTTTGTAAAAGCGCCCGACTTCCCCACTGGCGGCATTATTTACGGACTTTCAGGCATCAAAGAAGCTTTCCGTACCGGTCGCGGCCGATGCGTAGTGCGTTCCAGAACAGAAATAGAAACCGACGATAAAGGCCGCGAAGCCATCATCGTTACGGAAATACCTTATCAGATCAACAAAGCGGTTTTGATCACCAAGATTGCCGATCTGGTGAACGAAAAAAAGGTGCTTGGCATTTCCGACGTGCGCGACGAATCCAACCGCGAAGGCGTGCGCATTGTGATCGAGATCAAACGCGACGCCGCCGCCAACGTCATTTTAAGCCAACTCTTTAAAATGACGCCGCTGCAAACCAGCTACGGCATCAACAACATCGCCCTGGTCAACGGCCGGCCGCGCATGTTGAACCTGCACAACCTCATCGAGGAATTCATCAAATTCCGCCTTGAAGTCATCGTGCGCCGCACGAAATACGAATTGCGCAAAGCCGAAGAGCGTGCGCACATTCTGGAAGGCTTGCTCATCGCCCTCGACCACCTCGATGAGGTCATCAAACTCATCCGTGCTTCCAAGGATGCCGAAGAAGCCCGTGAAGGCCTTATGGCGAAATTTGGTCTTTCGGAACTCCAGTCCCGCGCCATCCTGGCCATGCGACTGCAGCAGCTCACCGGTCTGGAACGCGACAAAGTGCGCATGGAATACGACGAGTTGATGAAAAAAATCGCTGAATACAAAGGTATTCTTGCCGACCAAGGTTTGCAGCGCAGCATCATCATCAGTGAACTTGGCGAAATTCGCGACCGTTTTGCCGATGCCCGCCGCACATCCATTGAAGTGGATGAAGGCGACATCAGCATCGAAGACCTGATTGAAAACGAAGAAGTGGTGATCACCATCAGCCACGCAGGATACATCAAACGCACGCCCATCAGCGAATACCACGCCCAGGGCCGCGGCGGCAGAGGTGCCAAAGGTGTACGCACCCGCGGTGAAGACTTTGTGGAGCACATGTTTACGGCTACCAACCACCAAACCCTGATGCTGTTTACCGAAAGTGGCAGGTGTTTCTGGTTGAAAGTGTATGAAATTCCGGAAGGCGCCAAAGCTACCGCCGGCCGTGTGATCCAAAACCTGCTCAACATTCCCAAAGATGACAAGGTACGCGCCTTCATCATTGTGAAAAACCTCACCGATGAGGAGTTCATCAACAACAACTACATCATTTTTTGCACACGCAGGGGACAAATCAAAAAAACCCTGCTCGAAGAATACTCCAGGCCCCGTCAGGGCGGCATCAACGCCATCGGTATCAACGAGGGCGACAGGCTTATCGAAGCCAAACTGACCAACGGCAACAACGAAATCATTCTTGCCGTACGCAGCGGTCGCGCCATCCGGTTCAACGAAAAAGATGTACGCTCAATGGGTCGTACCGCATCAGGCGTTCGTGGCATCCAGGTGCCCGACGACGGTGAGGACACGGTGGTAGGTATGGTATGTGTAGATGCTGCCGATGCAGCGTCGAGCGTGTTGGTTGTATCTGAAAAAGGTCTGGGCAAACGTTCGGCCCTTGAAGACTACCGCACACAAGGCCGCGGCGGCAAAGGCATCAAAACCATGGCACTCACCGCCAAAACCGGCAAGCTCGTTGCCATCAAAATGGTGAGCGACGACAACGACCTGATGGTGACAACCACCAACGGCGTCACCATCCGCACCGCTGCCGACGAATTGCGCGTCATGGGCCGAAATACCCAGGGTGTTCGCATCATCAAACTCGACGGCAACGACGGCATTGCCGATGTGACCGTAGTTATGAAAGCAGAAGCCGAAGAGAGCGAGCCTGAAACAGAAATTCAGGAAACGACGGAATAATGGTCCGTTAACATTCCATTGTAAAACAAATACGCCACAAAGGCGTCTGAAATCAGAATCTAACACTCCGTAAAAAATTACAGATGACCATGAGAAAAATGTTCGTTGCTTTGTTGGGCCTCCTGCTCAGCGCCGGATTTGTCCAAGCCCAGGAAGAAGGCGCCAAACTTGCCAAAGGCGCCGGCAAAGCCCTTACCAGCTACAACATCGACCCATCCAACAACAAGGCAAAACTGGATGAGGCCAAACAAAAAATCGATGAAGCGCTCGCGTTTTCCGATGCACAAGCAATGACTTCTGCCTGGATCACCAAAGGCGACATCTACAACTCCATCCTAAACCGCGATTTGGCACAACGTATTCGTACCCCCGACGCACCACTCACCGGCGACAACGATGCGCTCGTAGCTTTTGAGGCCTACAAAAAAGGCTATGAAATTGCGACCAAAAAGTTCGAGAAGTCCGACGCCGTAAAAGGCGTCAGCGAAATGCAGGGTCAACTCATCAACATTGGCGTGACCAAATACGAAGCCGGTGAGTATGAAAAAGCTTTCAACTCGTTCCGCGCTTCCTTGCAAAGCCACGAGCTGATGACTGCCAACGGCGCCACAAGTTTCTTCGACGACCAAACCAAGTACGACGAGCAGATGTACATCACCGGTCTGGCCGCCATGCTTGCCAAACGCTACAGCGACGCTTTGCCATACTTCAGCAACCTGTACGCCAAGGGCAGCGACAAACCCGCCATTTATGAAGGTTTGTATACCTGCCAAATTGAACTCGGCGACAAAGAAGGCGCTGCCAAAACTTTGGCCGAAGGCCGTAAAAAATTCCCTGAAGATCCGGGTCTTCTTTTTGCCGAAATCAACGAGTACCTGAAAGCCGGCAATCTGGATGAACTGACCACACGCCTCAAACAGGCCATCGCTCAGGAACCCTCCAACATCGGCCTGTACATCACCCTCGGCAACGTGTACGATAACCTGTACCAGCGCGAACAAGCCGCCAACAACGCAGCCAAAGCCACAGAGTATTTCAACGAAGCCAAAACTAACTACAGCCAGGCTACGCAAAAAGATCCCAAAAACTCGGACGCCAATTATGCACTCGGCGCTCTTTACTACAACAAAGCGGCTTTTTTGACGCAGGAACTCAATGCCATGCCTGAAGACTTTTCCTCGGCCGGCATGAAAAAATACAACACCAAAAAGGACGAAGTAATGGCCATGTTTGAGCTGGCTCTTCCTTATTTCCAAAAAGCGGAAAACCTCGACCCCAACGACATGAACACCCTCATCGCTCTTTCGGAAATTTACGCCCGCAAAGAAGATGAACAGTCGCTGGAGTTTAAAAAACGCCTCGAAGTAGTGAAAGGCGGTGGTAAAAACACAGCGCCTTACTTCAAAAACTAAGCGTTTTTTTTCAGCAATAGTCCGCATAGGCATGAGTCATCCCGATTTTTTTTGGGGTGACTCATGTTGTTTATGGCTGATGTTTCGTTCACTACTGCTACGGCAGCATTTCCCGCACCTGTATGCTTATCGCAAATTTCCTTTACTTTTGAATTGTAAAACAAACAAGCGACCTATGCGCACTTCCCTGGCAGTCCTTTGTACACTGCTGTTTTTACCATCAATATTGTTGGCGCAGTCGGGAAATCCCACCGTCGTAAAAGGACGCATCACCGACACCGAAACCCTTCTTGGCGTACCCTATGCCAGTGTGAGTGCCCTGGGTGTAAACATAGGCGTTCGGTCCGATGAAACCGGCCGCTTTGTGGTGCGCTCCGAAAAACCATTTACCGAATTGCGCATCCAACAGATTGGCCTCAAAACACAAACCATCAAGATCGAACCCGGTGTTGAACAAACCGTCGACATCTTTTTGGAACCACTTAGCGAACTGCTCAAGGAAGTCACCGTCCGTCCCGAAAAATACCGCAACAAAAACAATCCCGCCGTAGAACTCATCCAACTTGTGGTGCAAAACCGCGACAAAAACCGGGTGGAAAACCTTCGCACCTTCCGTGAAGAACAATACGAAAAAACCTACCTCGGCCTCAGCGCCCTTCCCGAAGGTCTTAAAACGAATCGGGCACTTAAAGACCTCCAATTTGTACTCGAAAACGCCGATACCGCCAAACTCGATGGCAAAACCATTGTACCGGTAATGCTCCAGGAAAACATCATCGACTTTGTGAGCAAAAATCCGCCTCAGAACGCCAAAAAACGCGTTTTGGCTGCCAAATCGGTGGAATTTCCAGACTATTTTGAGCAGGAAGGCCTCAACAAAGCCCTGCAATACCTCAACCAGGACATCAATATTTACGACAACTACATCGTCCTGCTTACCAACCACTTCCTCTCCCCCATCGCCAACAACGCACCGCTGTTTTACCGCTACTACCCCATGGATACCACGGAGGAAGCAGGCAGTAAAATTGTGCGCCTTGCGTTTTTTCCCCGCAATAAAACGGACATGTTGTTGCAAGGCGACCTGTATGTGTCCCTCGACAGCACCTACCCCGTGACCCGCATCACATTCGAGGTCAATCCGCTCATCAACCTCAACTGGGTGCGCTCCATGCAAATGGAACAAAGCTTCCAACGACTGCCTTCTGGCAAATGGCTGCTCGCATTCGAAGATTACCGCATGGATTTCGGCATCACCAAAAAAGGTTTCGGGGTGTTTGGTCAACGCATGGTATCGCACCGCGACCCCACCATCAACCAGCCACTCGCCGATTCCCTGTTCCGCTTTCCCGACGACGTGGTGTACCTTCTGGGCGCCAATACACAGGACACGACTTACTGGAACAACAACCGCCACGTAGCTCTCAACAATGCAGAAGCCTCCACCTACGACAACATGGACAGCCTGCAGCGCACTCGCCTGTTCCGCAATGTGGGAAAGACAGCGCTCATTGCAAGTGTGGGGTATGTAAAAACCATACCCCAATTTGAAATCGGTCCCATCAATACGTTTTACTCCTTCAATGCCGTAGAAGGCAATAGGGTGCGCTTCGGTGGCCGGACAACCTCGGAGATGAGTAAAAAATTCCGTGTGGAAGGCTATGGAGCCTATGGTTTTCTGGATGCCAACTGGAAATACGGTGGTACCATGTATTACGCACTTGGGGACACCCGTTACAACAAATTTCCGTTCAACATCCTGCGTTTGCAGGTGCAAAACGACATCCGTATTCCGGGACAGGAATTGCGTTCTGTGCAAAGCGGCAGCTTCCTGACATCTTTTACCCGTGGCATTAACGACAAATTCGTGTATTTTCGCAAAATCAACCTGCACTACGAACGCGAATTCGCAAACCACTTTTCCTACATTTTGGGAACAGAAAAACTTGAGCAACGGCCTGCCGGCGCTTTGCACTTCGACCCCATCGACGGAGAGCTCCAATACGATGCATCTGTGATCAGTTCGGAAATTTACACCGAACTGCGCTACGCACCAGGCGAGAAATTTTTCCAAACCGCCACCTACCGCCAACTCATCGATTTCAACTACATCTTTACGCTCCGCTACGCGCGTGGCATCGACGGGTATGTGGGCGGACAATACAACTACGACAGGCTCAATTTCAGCGCCTACAAATTTTCCAAACTACCGCCCATAGGCTACAACTACCTGTGGGTGGAAGCTGGCGCAGTGTTGGGCAAAGTGCCGTACCCACTGCTCAACATCCACCGGGCCAACCAAACGTACATCTACCAACTGCGTTCGTACAACCTGATGAATTTTATGGAATTCATGAGCGACCGGTATGTGGCCGTCAACGTGGACCACAACTTTTACGGCTTTTTCTTCAACAAAGTACCTTTGCTGCGCAGACTGAAGCTGCGCGAAATGGCCAGCGTTAAAATGCTGTGGGGAGATGTGACCAACAAAAACCAGCCCAACGAAGGCAGTACGGGCCTTTATAAATTTCCAACCTACGACGACGGGAGGCCCATTTCCTACACCCTCAACAAAGGTCCCTACGTGGAAGCCAGTTTGGGCGTGGGCAACATCTTCAAAGTCCTGCGCATAGACCTGGTGCGACGTTTCAATTACCTCGACAACCCGAATGTGTTTAAATTCGGGATAAGGGGACAGATTGAGGTTAATTTTTAGCCGGTAGCTGTTAGCAGATAGCAGATAGCAGTTAGTAAAAAAACGCCCAATCGTTTGAAAACAAATGATTGGGCGTTTTTTACCGACGGCTACCGGCTACCGGCTACCGGCTAACAGCTACCGGCTAACAGTCTTCCCCAACCTAAACACAAGCCCCAACGCCAATCCAAACAACATCATCAGCGAGCCCAGCCACACGTAATTGATGCCTGGGAAAAGGATGGCTTCCAAAACGATGTAATCGCTGCGGGCGGCATTTTCAGCAATTTCAATCGGGATTTTGCGCATCGATTCGTCGGCTTCGGCCACCCCGATGGTGATGGTGCCATCTTTGGGATCGATGTTTTCGAAACGGAAATGGAGTCCCAAGTTGGGCAGTTCGTCTTTCAAACTGAAAGGTTGGTTGCCACGGATGAGGTAGACCGGTTTGGCGCTCACCTTGCTGCCGTCGGACTGGGTTACTTCCACCAAGGCAGCTATTGCGATGTCGCCTTCCTGGGCTTCATAGTTGGGGTGATTGATGTTGCGGTCTACGCCAGTGAAACGCATCTGGTAGTTACCAAAAGCAAATTCCTGGCCTTCTTTGAGCGGAAATTTTTTGAAATCCAGCTTTTCTTCCAACACCAACATTTGCTCCATCGATTTCTCGGTGAGCCGCACTTTCATCGACAATTGTCCGACGTGCGAGGGCAAAGCAAAAGCGCCTGCTCCTGGACGCAGGTACATCATGGGTTCCGCAGCATGGCCTTCGGGATCGCCTTCGATGTCGTAGGCGCGCATCCGAAGTCCCATGGCCATGTCGCCTTTTTGGGGCGTGTAGTCATGGTGCTCGGGCGTTTTGGATATGCTTTCCAAAACGAGGTAGTGTTTTTTTGTAAAAATGGTATCACCAAGAATGGCTTCGTAGGGCAGGTATTTCAAACTGTCGTCCTGTTGTTTCGCAAACGCGGGATCGAGCTCGGCTTTGGGCAGCGACGACACGTGGGTGAAGATGTCGCGGTTCCAGTAATGTTTCGTGGATGGGTTGCTGGCCACCACTTTGGTAAACTCGCGGTCGTACATCACGTTGGGTGAAAGCACAAATTTTTCACCGGTGTAGTTGCCTAAGGTATCGCGTTTTTGAAACTCTACGGAGAACGTCCGTGTTTGGCGCACCACCGTATCTCTCACATACATGGCTTCGTAGCCGCTGCGCATGGGCATGGGCGCATTTTTCAGCAGCAGAACATTTTTATTGATGGCGTCTTCACCAGCGCCTTCGATGAGGCCTTCCATGGCGAAACTGTTGGACGACACCCATTCTTTGTTCAGTCCGGTGCTCATGATCCCGAGCAGCAAAATACCAAAACCAACGTGGGAAACGGCGGAAGCGCCAAGTTTCAGATTGCCTTTCAGTACCCGGATGAGGTAATCGGCGTTGGCGGTGATGGTAAACATAGCGGCAAACAGCAGTGCGAACAGCTGCCATGCCTGTACGTTGATCCACAAAGCATTGAGGAAGGTAAGCACCACGGCGCCTACAGTAGCTATTGCCATGTGGGTGGCAAATTTTTTGGCATATGTTGCCCAGTTGCGTTCGCGGTAGCGCATTAGTTGGGCCACACCGCTTAGCATACCCATAAATACGGCAATCCAGAGTTGGTAGCGGTTGTGGTGGGCAATGGGGTCTTTCAGTGCAGCGCCCACGTAATCTGGATTGAAAATTTGCACGATTTTGTTCCACACCGGCAGGGAG
>JBBSDH010000134.1:0-11889 GCA_038249605.1 Chitinophagales bacterium
CCCTTCGATTTTTACGAAAAAAACGACTTTTTCGCACCCTTTGCCTCTGGATCGGCGAAATACGACACCATGGTCCTGTGCCCTTGTTCCATGGGGACCCTGGCGCGCGTCGCCACGGGCATAAGCAACGACCTGGTGACCCGCGCCGCTGATGTGGTTTTGAAAGAACGCCGGCGGCTTATTCTTGTCACGCGCGACACGCCCCTGAGCCTCATCCACATCAACAACATGAAAACGGTGACCGAAGCGGGTGGGGTGGTGTGCCCCGCGAGTCCGTCGTTTTATTCGAAGCCCCAAACCATGGAGGAAATGGCCGCCACGGTGGTCGACCGGGTACTCGACCTCGCCGGTTTCGAACACAATACCTACCGCTGGAGTGAAAATGCATAGCAGGTGTTTTGCATCAAAGGGTACAGATCCCACGCTTCACTGGGATGGGGTGGTGGTAAAATTATCGCAAAGAGGAAAGTACAGCTTTCAGCTTGTTTTCCCATAGTTTGACTGCATCAACTACCGGCTCTTGAAGCGGTCCTTCGAACCGTTCGCCGCGCCGCAGGAAGGACTTTGTGAACGTACCTGCGCTCATGCCCCATTTGCGGATGAACATGTCTCGCCCGAGGTTGTGTTTGATTCTTTTGGTCGTTTTCGCCCCGAAATGATACACCCGACTGGCGGCCACGCCTTTAAAAAACCGCACACCCACAAGCCACAATTTTCTTGAAAAATCCGGATCGCTGTACATGCCCGGCGAAAACTCGATACTCATGCCGCCCACCAGGTCCCACAAATCACGGTGTAAAATATTGGGTGGCCAAGTGCTGCCCTGCCAGTCGTGGAACTCAAAACTCCGAAATTCCTGCAACAACTTGTCTTCCCTTAGAGACCCCGGATCGCGTCCGTAATCGGCCCGGATCACACAATTGTTGTCGCTTGTACCGGGTTCGATCATGGTTGAGGACAGGTAAAACCAGTTGTGCCCGATGGCTTGTACCTCGCGGTCCAGTTCCAAATCCCAACCGGGCAAGGCGTACATGTCGTCGTTCATATACACGATGTAGGGGCATTTCACCAAGCTTCGGCACAGGTTTAGGCCAAAACAAACGCCCAGATTTTCCTCTGCATAAATGTAGTCGTAGTTGGTGTTGTTGTGCACCCATTCGGCTGTGCTGTCCTTGCCTTCGTTGATCATCACGATGATCTGGTGCCTGAATGTGGAATGGGTTTCCAGGCTGCGCAAAACGAGTTGCAGGCAGGCCAGATTGTTCCAGGTGGGGATCAGGATGCTGAATTTCCAGTCGCCGTCATGGTTGCGATCAACGATGCGGTAGTTTTTCATGAGCGTTTATTCGAAGATTTTGAAACGCTCATGGCAGGCGCGGTCCAGATCTTCACGGTCGTCGGGGTGTGCGATGTTGATGAGTGCGTGGGCGCGTTGGCGGAGGTTTTTGCCAAACAGTTCGGCAACGCCGTATTCAGTGGCTACGAAACGAACGTGTCCGCGGGTGGTTACCACACCTGCTCCGGGTTTGAGCGTAGGAACGATGCGGGAAACGCCTTTTTTGGTACGGCTGGTAAGGGCGAGGATGGGTTTGCCGCCTTCGCTAAGTGCCGCGCCGCGCATGAAGTCCATTTGTCCGCCGATGCCGCTGTATTGGTAGGTGCCGATGCTGTCGGCGCATACCTGACCAGTAATGTCCACCTCGATGGCGCTGTTGATGGCCACCACTTTGGGATTGCGTTTGATGACGGCTGGTTCGTTTACATAATCGATGTCGAGGAAAGCGAAGCCGGGGTTGTCGTCCACGTAGTTGTACAACCTGCGGGTCCCCATGGCGAATCCGGTAACGGTTTTGTTGGGGTGCACGTTTTTGTATTTGTTGGTAATCACGCCCGATTCGCAGAGGTTGATGATGCCGTCGGAGAACATTTCGGTATGTACACCCAGGTCCTTGTGGTTGGTGAGGTATTTTAATACGGCATCCGGGATGGAACCAATGCCCATTTGCAGGGTAGAACGGTCGTCGATGAGTGCGGCTACGTTTTGGCCGATCAGCAGTTCTTCCTTGCTTGCTTCGCGGCCAAGTTTGTTTTCATGCAGCGGTTCGTCGCCCCACACCATGGCATCGAATTCGCTGACGTGCATGAAGCCATCGCCGTGGGTGCGCGGCACGTGGGTATTCACCTGTGCGATGACGTACCTGGCGCAGTTTACGGCCGAACGGGCAATGTCCACAGAGGTGCCAAGAGAACAATAGCCGTGTTTGTCGGGTGGTGAAACCGATACGATGGCGCCGTCGAGGGGCAGTACACCTTTGATGAAAAGTTCCGGAATTTCACTAAGAAAAACGGGGACAAAATCAGCAAGTCCGGAATTAACGGCTTCGCGTATGGCACCGCTAACAAACAGGCTATTGATGCGGAAACTGTCCTTAAATTCAGGTTTATCAACGTACATGTCGCCATAAACGGTGATGGAAACGAGTTCAACTTTACGGAGTTCGTCCTTGCGTTTGGCAAGGTGGCGCAGCATGTAGGTGGGGGTACAGGCGCTGCCGTGGATGAATACACGGTGTCCCGAATGGATGAGCAAAAGGGCTTCTTCGGGTGTTTTAAAATAAGCGGTTTTGTGCATGGAATCAGTCGAAAAGCTGGTGGTAATCGTTGTTGTCCTTAAGGGGTTCTTTGGGCGGTTTGCTGATGTCGAGGCTTTCCGTTTTTGATTTGCCTTTCAAGGGTACTTCGTTTGAGGCCAACAGCGGACTTTCGCGTTCCCATTGTTCGAGCAAGCGCAGGCCGTCTTCTTCAAACACACCGTTTTGCAGGTCTATGGTATCCATGAGATTTCTACTGGTGTCCATAAAACGTTCCATTTCACCTACTTTGGTGCTTACGTCTGTGGCGAGCGCTTCGAGGGCCAGGTCGAACATGGCGCGTTGGTCGGGACTACCTTTCAATATGCTTTGGGCCGATTGTATGGCGCTGTGGCTGGCTTTGATGGCTTTGTATTCCTGCTCCTTGATGTTCACCTGATCGCGGGTATCATCGAGCATGATTTCGGAGTTTTCGTACATGCGCGTTAGGATGCGGTACATCACCTCCATTTTGTTGTAAAGCACTTCATATTTGGCGTTTGCCTCCTGCAATCGGCCTGCTTTTCGGGCTGAGAGGGCCGTGTTTTTATCGTCGCCGGTTTGTTTGGATTTGTTGGCGAGCGTGAGGTTTTTTTGAATGTCGGCGTTGTTGGTATCCATGGTACCTTTGAGCTGCCGCATTTGGCCACGTAAGGCGCCAATTTGTTTGCTCAGGTTCTTCAGGTTTTTTTCCAGGTCGCTGATGTACGATTTCAGGATACCGATGGGGTTGATCTGGACAAACAAGCCGGTAATCCAACGGGTAAAAGAAGTGTAAAGGTACCAGACCAGGTTGCGCATTTTGGGGTCGAGCACCATGTATACAACCCCTGCCAGAGCGGCAAGCATGGCCGAGAGGTAGAGGGTGTTGGACGCCAAAGCGATGATGGTGGGCAACATGCTGTTGAGCCACCATAGACCACCTGCGACGATTCCTGTTAGCAGCAGGGCGCCAGTGATGCCTTCGGGGCGTTGCCAGAATGATTTTTGCTCCATCCTTTACAGGTATTTGTGCATGTTTTCGATGTCCTTATCGATTTGGTTCACCACAGACTGGTGTGTTTTTTCGAAGGCTTTGTGGGTTTTTTCCAGTTTTTCCGTCTCTATTTTTACGGCGCCTTCAGCCACTTCAATTTGCTCGAGGTAGGCAGCCATTTCATCCTGCAGTCGGGTGATTTCGGCTTTGTGCCTGTCAATCTGATCTTTCAGTCGTTTGATTTCTGCTTGGCGCGCCGTAATTTTGGTAGCGTTCTGGTTTTCGAGGGCTTTGTCGAATCCTACTTTTTCTTCCAGCAACAGATTTCGGTAATAACCTGCTGTTTCGATCAGTTTTTCCTTGGTGACACCTAAGGTAGCGGCTGTAGTAAAGGCACTTTTATGGGCGATGGCCTCGTCGAGTTGCATTTGTTGCAAGGTGGCTACGGCGCGTTTGAATTCGAAATAATCAAACCCGGGAAGGTTGTTTTTTTCAATGGCACCGGCGAGAAATTCAAGACTGCGGTCATCGAGTCCTTCGGAAGCAAAAAGCGATTTGGTTGTGAGCATGGTGTAAAAATTTGATTTGAGCTGCGAAGTAGCAGTCTATGGAACACGCCGTGCCAGTTTATACGACGAATGGGCAAAGATAGCCGATTTAATGGCAATCGATGTGCGCGGGCGGCACTGCCGATTCGAAAAGGGAAAGATCAAGGTTGAAACCACGGTACAGAAGCAATACGCCTGCGGCAAACATTAGGAACGGCTGCATGAAGCGCAGCCTGCGTCGCCAGTTCAGACTCAATTTCCCTGCGCCCAGCATCAGCATCAAGGGGAGTGGCAAGGTTCCCAACCCAAAAAAAGCCATAAATCCCGCGCCCTGCCATACGTCAGCGGCGGCTACTGCGCCAGCGGCAGCGGCGTACACAAGTCCGCAAGGAAGCAAGCCATTCAGCATGCCAAGACCCAAGGTTGCGCCTGTTGGCTGTTCACGGAGTAGGCGACCGATGTTCCTGCGCAAAAAACCAACGACTTTTTGAACACCAGGTATGTTCCACAACGTGGATTCCCATTGCATGGAAAAAAAAGCGGCTACAAGCAACAATACACCGGCGAATACCGACAACCATTGCTGAAAACCCGCCACGGAAAGTCCCTTGCCAAGCAGACCAAACATCAAACCAAGCAAAACATACGTGCTGATCCGGCCGGTCTGGTAACCCAGAGCATGCCCAAACGCCTCCATCCTGCTGTTGGAAGGCAGGGGCAGGGCTAGCATCAGTGGACCGCACATGCCTACACAGTGAAGGCTGCCGGCCACACCGAGCAACAATGCCGTGGCGAACAACGCAATCATCAGGGTTGGTTGATGTTGATTTTACTGGTGGCAAAATACGTTTTACCGTTCGGCCCCAGCCAGTCGAGCTCCACCTGCCATTTTCCGCTGCCGAGTTTGGCGGCAGGAATGCCCGAAACAGAAAGTTCGGGCGTAAGCTCCAGACTAAATTCGTCGCGCTCATCACTCAGGCGGTACATGCTCAATCGGCCTTTTTTCAGACTTAGCCCCTGCGGCCAGTCGATCAACAACTGCTGTTTTTGCGCATCGAAACGCACGGTGGGTGTGGCTTCAAGTTCGGCAGTGTTCACCTTTTTGTCCATGTGCGCTTGGTACTCCAGGTCAAGTTTGTAGTAGTCTTTGCGCAACAATCCGGGATCCTCGCGGCTTGCCATAATTGCAGCGAACACCATGATCAATACAAAACTGCCGTAAAAAAGCGCAATACCAGTACCCCAGGATAGTTTCATCGTTTAAAGTTTAAAGATTAAAGTTTAAAGATTAAAGATTAAAGTTTAAAGATTAAAGCGGGCGGAAGTCGACAGTCATTAGTCCGTATTGTTTTCCTCGACTGTTGACTGCCAACTTATTTTGGTCCCATAAAATTGGTTTCGACTTCATCGATTTTTTTGTCGCCGGAAAGTACCTCGATGGTGAGGTGTGTTTTTCGGCCTGTAAGTGCTGATTCTGGCATGCTGATGAAAAACGCGCCTTGTGCAATTGCGCCTTTGGCAACAAAGCCTGGCTCTTGACCTACGATTTGAATTTCACCTTCAGGATGCATGAGATGCAGTTTGATGGGCAGTTCATGCGTTGCCTTGCTGATGATTTTATAGGTATACAGGTTGGTGATGTGGGTATCGTCTTTTTGTTGGTAAAGCTGTCCGGGTGAGCGCAGGATGATGGTTTCCACGATGCCACGGCTTGCAAAAAGAGCAATGTCGACGGCAATCAGGGCAACAAGCACAGCACTATAGGCATAAACGCGCGACGTAAAAATCTTGCGTTTGCCGCTTTCGATGCCGGTCATCGAGTCGTAACGGATGAGTTCCCGTGGGCGGCCTACTTTATCCATCACTTCGTCGCAAGCGTCCATACAGGCAGTGCAGTTGATGCATTCCAGTTGGGTGCCGCCCCTGATGTCGATGCCCGTGGGACAAACGGCGATGCAAAGTTTGCAGTCGATGCAGTCGCCCAGGGTACGCGAAACTGTATTTTGAATTTTATCAACAGGGTTGGCAGCCATCGTGTTGCTCAGGCTTGTGGAAGACGTTGCCTCACTGCGGTCCTTTTTGATTTTTCCGCGAGGCTCCCCACGATTGTAGTCGTAAGCCACCACAATGGAGTCATTTACAAGTAAAACGCCTTGCAATCGGCCGTAAGGACAAATGGTGGTACAAACCTGTTCACGCAGGCGGGCAAAAACGAAGTAAAAAGCGCCGGAGAACACAAGCATGGCCGAAAAGCCGAATACGTTTTGCGAAACGGGTTCGCTGATGATTTTCAGCACTTGGTCCATGCCGATGATGTAGGCAAGGAAATAATTGGCCACCACCACGGCAATCCCAAAAAAGATGAAGTGTTTCAACGTTTTTTTGCGAATTTTTTCGGCCGTCCAAGGAGCTTTCTCAAGTTTGCGCTGTTCGTTGGCATCACCTTCTATCCAGTATTCGATTTTGCGGAAATACATTTCCATGAATACGGTTTGCGGACAAACCCAGCCGCAAAACAAGCGGCCGAAAACCACGGTGAAAAGGATGATGAACACGATGAACGTGAGCATTGCCAATCCGAACAGGTGGAAGTCCTGCGGGGTAAACAACAATCCGAACAGCACAAACTTGCGCTCAAGCACATTGAAAAGCAACAGGGGCTCACCGTTAACTTTGATGAAAGGGACGGCGAGGAAAAACAACAGAAAAGCATGGCTTACCCAGGTACGGTACCTGGTAAAACGCCCTTTGGGCTTTTTTGGATAAATCCAAACCCGTTTGCCTTCTTTATCGACAGTAGCAATGGTATCGCGGTATTCGTCGAATTCGTCGTGCAAAATCTCTTCGCTGTCTGCGCTTTTCATGGTGTTGTTTATTTACTTTCACCTGTTGCCCCAGGCGTGGCAGTACTGTCCTGGGCTGCTGTGGCATCCTCTTTCCAAATTATGCCCTGTGGTTCCTTCGGTGCAGCAGGAGTGGTGCCTTGAAGGGTGAGGATGTAGCTTGACACTTTTTGCATGTCGGAAGGATTGAGTAGCGAGGCCCAGGCAATCATGCCTTTTTCAGGTACGCCGTACTTGACGGTTTTGAAAATGTTTTTGATGCCGCCGCCGTGAATCCAGTATTCGTCGGTAAAGTTGGGGCCTACGGAACCGCCGCCGTCGACAAGGTGGCATGCTGCGCAACTGTTTGTGTAAATCAGTTCGCCTTCTCCCAATGCGGTGGCGTCGCTGAGCACCGTTACATTGGATTCGTCAACCGCATTGGCCTGACCGGCAAGGGCGACAGCGATTTCTTTTTTGGCTTGTGCCATGTCCCTTTCGTATTCCTCAACCTGTGAAGGGCCGTTTCCGCCAAAGTGGTAATACACCATGTAAACCACGGCGAATACGATGGTGAGGAGGAACATGTTCACCCACCATGGCGGGAGGCGGTTGTCGAGTTCGCGGATGCCATCGTAAGCATGGTGCGACATGATTTCGTGCTCGCGTTCGCGTGGAACGGCGTCTTCCCAATATTGTTTGCGGATGCGTGTCCAGAAGCTTTCACCTACAGGTTTCACTTCGGGTTGAGGGAGTTCGAGGCCATTTTCGCGCGCTTGGAGTTCAATAACGCGTTTGTAGAGGAACTGGTTTACCTTGATCACAAACACCATGGCTGCAATGAACAGCAGCGATCCTGCAATCACCAACACATAGGTCATGATGTTGGCGAGTTTTTCGGCGCTTGGTGGCGCCACTGCAACGGCAGCTCCTGCTGCTTGTCCCCATGCCGTCAAAGAAGCCAGCACAACCAGCGGAGTCAACAAGTATTTAACGGATTTCATAAGTTTTGAATTTCTTAAAGTTGCAAGTTTCAAGTTTCAAATTGCAAGTAGCAAGCAGCAAGACAAACTTGCAACCTGCAACTTGCAACTTGTTTATTTGTCGTCTAAAGGAAGGTTGGCCATGTGCTGCATGTCGTCTTTACTGCTAAGTGCTGCGCGTAAAAAAGCAACGCAAAATGCGGTGAAAAAGATGAGCAATGCAGTGATGCCGAACCATTGGATGCCTTCGACCGATTGAAGCAGGTATTTGTACATGATGTATGGTTATTTTTGGGTGGCTGATTTTTGAGCTTTAATGTCTGTGCCCAGTCGTTGCATGTAAGCAATAATGGCTATGATCTCCTTGTTTTCCATGCCTTCATCTTTTACGCCCTGGCTTTTCAGATTTTCAGCCACTTTGTTCGCCTGTTTTTTGGCATCGGCGATGGCTTTACCTTCAAAGTCTTTGGGGTAAGGCGTACCGAGTTTGCGCAGGGCAGATATTTTATTTGGCAAATCACTGAGATCAAGCTCATTGTCGAGCATGGCAGGGTAGGCTGGCATGATCGATCCCGGCGACATGGTGGTTGGGTCCAACATGTGGTTGTAGTGCCAACTGTCGGGGTATTTCCCACCCACACGGGCAAGGTCCGGACCGGTACGTTTGCTACCCCACAGGAACGGACGGTCGTAGATGTGTTCACCACTCTTGGAGTATTCTCCGTAACGTTCGGTTTCTGAACGGAAAGGACGAACCTGTTGCGAGTGGCATCCCACACAACCTTCGCGGATGTAGATGTCGCGACCTTCAAGTTCAAGCGGAGTAAACGGTTTAACTGATGCTATTTTGGGTACCTGGCTTTCAATGAAAACCATGGGGAAGATCTGAACAATACCGCCAATGGCGATCAGAATGGTGCTGAAGAGCAACATTTGGATCGGACGGCTTTCAATCCAACGGTGCCAGTGTTCGCCGACGGCCAACACGACTTTGCCGCTTTGGCGAGCAGGCGCTTCAGCATCTTCGTTGGCAAGGAAATTGCCTTTTTGCCCTGTTTTTACAAGGTTGTAAACACCAAGCAAGGTACCAACGAAGAACAAGGTGCCGCCGAAGGCGCGCATGGCGTACATCGGGATGATTTGTGTAACGGTATCGAGGAAGTTACCCCATGCGAGGGTTCCTTCTGGCGTAAACTGTTTCCACATCATGGCTTGTGTCCAGCCGGCCCAGTAAAGAGGCACGGCGTAGAACAGGATGCCGAGCGTGCCGATCCAGAAGTGCATGTTGGCAAGTTTCACGGAATAAAGCTCCGTGCGGTACATGCGAGGCCACAGCCAGTACAACACGCCGAACGTGAGGAAACCGTTCCAGCCCAGAGCGCCTACGTGAACGTGGGCTATGGTCCAGTCGGTAAAGTGACTGATGGCGTTTACACTTTTGATCGAAAGCATGGGGCCTTCAAACGTGGCCATACCATAAGCGGTAACGGCTACCACCATAAATTTCAAAACAGGATCCTGGCGTACACGGTCCCAGGCGCCGCGAAGGGTGAGCAGACCATTAAGCATTCCACCCCACGATGGAGCGATCAGCATGATCGAAAACACGGTGCCAAGCGATTGAACCCAGTCGGGCATCGTCGAGTACAAAAGGTGGTGCGGCCCGGCCCAGATGTAGATGAAAATGAGCGCCCAGAAGTGGATGATCGATAATTTGTACGAGTATATGGGACGGTTGGCGGCTTTCGGCAGGAAGTAATACATCATGCCGAGGTAAGGCGTGGTGAGGAAGAAGGCCACGGCGTTGTGCCCGTACCACCACTGCAACAGCGCATCCTGTACGCCTGAAAATACCGTGTAACTTTTGAATGCCGAAAAGGGCACCTCAATGCTTCGTACGATGTGCAAAATGGCCACTGTAACCCACGTAGCGATGTAGAACCAGATGGCGACATAAAGGTGGTCTTCGCGGCGTTTGAGGATGGTTCCGAACATGTTGATGCCAAAAACAACCCAAACCAGTGTAATCAGAATATCAATGGGCCATTCCAGCTCAGCGTATTCACTGCTGGTGGTAATGCCCATGGGCAAGGTGTAAGCGGCGCATAAAATGACGACTTGCCATCCCCAAAAGTGAATCCAGGAAAGGCGGTCGGAAAACATGCGTGCTCGGAGCAGTCGTTGCAGGGAGTAATAAACCCCCATAAAAATACCGTTGCCCACAAAAGCGAAGATGACGGCGTTGGTGTGCAACGGACGAAGGCGTCCGAAAGAACGGAATTCCAAACCCGTTGAAGTTGCATTCAAAACGGGAAAAATGAGTTGGAGGGCAAGAATGATCCCTACCAACATGCCCACCGAGCCCCAAATAAAGGAGGCCATGCCGAAGGCTCTTGTGATGCGGTTGTCGTACTGAAACTGTTCGATGCGGCTCATAAAAGGCTTTCATGAGAAGGTTAGCAAATAAGTTGGTTTGTTGCAATCTCCTCGATTAGGTAAAATGCAACAGGCAAAATGCAGATACTTTTTGCCTGTTTGCCCTGAAGAGGTTTAGGTGTGTTCACTGGAGCCGGTCGCTTTGTCATCCGCATCCACAGCATTGCTGCGAAGCTCATCATCAAACAACATGCGCACCGATGGGGTGTAGTCGTCGTCGAACTGGCCATTTTTGGTGGCCCACAAATAAGCTAGCAAAAAACCTGCGGCAACTACGAGGCTGATGAGAATGAGCAAAAACATGATTTCCATGAGCGTAAGCTTTGTAAACGGCTGCAAGGTCCGAACCGCCCGTTGTGGCAAGGATGACGGAAGTCAGGGCGAGGCCTGACGTTGGTCACACTTCCTTTTTTTTCTGTTCATCCAATGATTTTTTCTTTGTTTTGTCCCTCCTATGCTGCATGTCTACATTTCATACGCTCCCGAAGACAAAGCTTGCCTCGACAAGCTGGTGGAATGGCTCACGCCCATGCAGGAAGATTATTTCCTGCGCATCTGGTACAACCATCCCATGCCTGCACCACCGCGCCTGCCCGACATCTGGCAAATGCTGTTTTTCTGGTACCAGCCGGAAAGGCCCGGACTTCCTTACCACCCGCACCTGCCTTACCAAACCCGTGAAGGACACATTTATTTGTTCCTCACCAGCCACCACAGTTTGCGTGTAGCCCACATCAATCAGATTGAAATACCCACCGCAGTGGATCGATACACCGAACTGGGACAGCGGTTCATCCGCATTTTTCCCGTCATGGTGTCGCCGTCGCATTGGAAACAACACTCCAGCCTTTCGGGATTCGCTACCCTAGGCCCAAAAAAGTCCATAGCCGAAACCCAGCCGCAGGAAGACGCTTACCTGGCCATTGTGGAACAACTGAAACCGGCGATCGAAGAATTGCGCAGAAACTGGATGGAAGAATTCAAACGACAAGGCAGGTCGCTCGAAGCGTTTAAGCATCCACCCATGCTGGAGGAAGGCCGCCCCGTATGGAAATCGCTGCCACGGTGGACGGGCTGGCTCATCCTGGGCCTCATCCTGTACTCGGTAATGAACTGGTACACCGACTCCTGCTCGCCGCGTTACTACAAACGCCTGCGCGATGTGCTCCCGCCTGTGTTCGAGCGTCCGCCCGAAGAGTTCCCGCGCTCCGAACCCTACCGCTCACCATTACCCGTGCCACTGCCTCCGAAAGACAGCCTTGCGCCATCGTTGCTGGATGAAGTAAAACCTCAAAAGGTACGTGATGCGGAAGAAATGCTTCAATCCGTCGACTCCATGATGAAAAAAGTTGAAAAGCTGGACGATGGCATTGAGGAGTAGCGGGGGGCACGCCCGAAAAAAAAAAAACACAAAAAATTAAGGAGGTCTTTTTTTTATGAGGGGGGGCCCCGCAGAAGCCAAGCGGGCAACCCCCCACAAACGCGCGCCCGAGG
>JBBSDH010000135.1:0-11865 GCA_038249605.1 Chitinophagales bacterium
GACATCTTGCGACGCAGCGACGGGGCCCGCGTGATCCAGTTGCCTTCGGGCAACATGCCTACGATTTCGCTGTGGGCGTGCTGACCGATCTGACGGATGAGGGTTTTGCGGTAGGCATCCGGCATCCAGTCTTTCGGTTCTATGCGGATTTCCGCGTCAATTTTGGTCTGAAACTGTTCTTCCAGCGATTGAACGTTTGCAGTTTTGTTTCCACTCACTTCCATATTTGGACGTATTGATTCGGTTTGGTTGCGTCTGAGCGCTGTAAAGGTCGGTGAATTCTGAAAAATCAAAAAGGTCGTTTGATTTTTGGAATCTTTCTGAATAACACCAGCTAAGGTAGGCTTGTTGTGATGGAAAGAAACATTTTTTTTAACGGTGACGCCACTATAAAAGATAATGAGGCGTTTATAGACAGTGTTTTTATGTTGGAAAGCAAAAAAAACTTACCTTTGCGCCCTATGAAAAAAACGAATGGCTGGCTGTTGCTGGTGGGTATGATGTGGTTGTTTAGCTCCTGCAAAAGCGATTACGAAAAGGTCCGTGTTAGCGGCAACCCTGATATCATCCTCGCATCCGCCTTTGAGTATTATGAAAAGAAGGAATACCAGCGTGCTCAAACACTGTTCGATCAGGTTTTAAACAACCTTCGCGGCAGGCAGGAGGCTGAAAAGGCATATTTTTGTTACGCCTACACGTATTATAACCTGAAGCAGTACGTGCTAGCGGCATATTACTTCAAGAACTTTTCAAACACCTTCATCAACTCTGAATACCGCGAAGAGGCGGCCTTTATGTCGGCCTACAGCAACTACATACAATCGCCCAATTTTCGGCTTGAACAAAGCACCACCATAACGGCCATTGAGGAGTTTCAGTTGTTCGTCAACCTTTTCCCGACCAGCATCCGGGTGAAAGAATGCAACAGTCTTATTGATGAATTGCGGCGCAAACAAGAAGAGAAAGCATTTGCCGAAGGCGAACTTTATTTCAACCTCAGACAATACCAGTCTGCGGTTATTTCGTTCGACAACCTGCTGCGCGATTACCCTGAAAGCCCAGATGCTGAACGTGTACGCTACCTCATCGCCAATTCGAAATACCTGCTGAGCAAAAACAGCATCGTGGACAAAAGGGAAGAGCGCTTCAGCGAAGCCATCGAACGTTGCAACGATTTTTTGGAAAAATATCCCTCCGGGAAATACAGCAAAGAGATCAAAGAGATCCGAAAAGATTCACAAGAGCAGATCAAACTGCTTAAAAAACGTCTGAAACAAACTTAATATGAGCGATATCAAAAGCAAAGCACAGGGCCTCGACCCCAATGTGCAACCGCGTAACGTACTTGATCTGGTTGCTAAAACCGGCAACATTTACGAAAGCCTCGTGATTGTTTCCAAGCGCGCACGACAGATTTCGAGCGACCTGAAATGGGAAATCCAACGCAAACTGGAAGAGTTTGCCGTGAACACCGACACCATCGAAGAAGTTCAGGAGAACAAAGAACAAATCGAAATCTCCAAATTTTACGAACGCCTTCCCAACACATCCATCATCGCCGCCAATGAATTTCTGAATGATGACATTCAGTGGCGCTACACGGAGGAGAAAGAACAACCCTAACCCGCGCTGAACCCATATCCTCTATGCGCAAAGTCATCCTCGGCATCAGTGGTTCCATAGCCGCTTACAAGTCGGCCCACCTTACCCGTTTGCTGGTCAAACAAGGCGCCGAGGTTCAAGTGCTGATGACCGATGCAGCTGCGCATTTTATCGCGCCGCTGACGCTTTCAACGCTCTCCAAACGCCCGGTGTACAGCAACGTACAATCGGAACAGGGCTGGAACAACCACGTAGAACTCGGCCTTTGGGCCGATGCGCTCGTGGTTGCTCCCGCCAGCGCCAATACGCTCGCCAAGATGGCAGTAGGACTGTGCGACAACATCCTGTCGGCCGTTTACCTGTCCGCCAGGTGCCCTGTGTTCGTTGCCCCGGCCATGGATGTCGACATGTGGCACCACCCTTCCACACGCCACAATGTGAATACCTTGCGCAAATACGGCGTACATGTCATTCCAGTAGCCCATGGCGAGCTGGCCAGCGGACTCTTCGGCGAAGGCCGTATGGCCGAACCCGAAGATATTGTGGCTTACCTGCAACACTTTTTTGCCCAAAAACAGGATCTGGCGGGCAAGAAAGCACTGGTGACCGCAGGGCCAACCTTCGAGGCCCTCGATCCTGTGCGCTTCATCGGCAACTACTCCTCCGGTAAAATGGGCATCGCCATCGCCGAAGACCTCGCCTCAAGGGGCGCCGAAGTGACCCTTGTGCTCGGCCCCACCGAATTGCGGCCGCAAAATACCGCCATCGAAGTGGTGCCCGTGGTTTCAGCCAACGACATGTACGATGCCTGCCGACGTTTATTCCCTGATTGCAACATCGCTGTTTTGGCCGCTGCGGTAGCCGACTACCGTCCGACCCAATACTCGGAGCAAAAAATCAAAAAGAAGGACAACGATTTGAACCTCCAACTCACCAAAACCATCGACATCGCCGCTACCCTCGGCAAAGAAAAAAAGCTGCAGCAGGTGTTTGTCGGATTCGCACTCGAAACACAGGATGAAGAAAAACATGCTCAACTCAAACTGGATAAGAAAAACTTCGATTTCATCGTTCTTAACTCGCTTCGCGACCCAGGCGCAGGATTTGGTACCGATACCAACAAAATAAGCATTCTGCACAGAGATGGTACGGCCAAAACGTTCGCTTTGAAAAGCAAAACCGAAGCCGCCGCCGATATTGTGGATATAATTGTGGGCTTAGCCAACCGTTTTATAACAGAAAGCGTCTAAGGCTTGGATGGAAAGTGTTGCCTTTTTTTACGCCCGCAAATACTTGAAAACGCGACATCCTTTCAAAATCATAAAATCCAATCCTGCCAATCCGTAAATCCTGCAAATCCTGGTTTAATTTTGCCGCCATGCTAAAACGCATATTTCTATCTCTGTTTGTTTTCGCCTCTACCCTGCCTGTTTTTGCCCAGGGAGAGTTGCTCGCTACAGTGCGTATCAATACGCCCCAGTTGCAACAAACCGACCGCAGGGTGTTCGACGAGCTTGAAATCTCCCTGAGGGATTTCATCAACAACACCAAATGGACCAAAGACCAGTTTGAGCAGGATGAACGCATCAAGTGTAACTTCATCATGACCATCAGCAGTGAAAATGAAAACGGGTTTTTTGGAGGCGAACTTGCCGTACAATCGGTAAGACCTGCTTACGGCAGCGGTTACGAAACACCTATGTTGTCGCATCTCGATAAGGAGATTTCGTTCTATTACATTCAAAACATGCCCATCGAGTTTTTACCCGATGCTACAGACAACCAAAACATCGCGGCGTTGTTTGCTTTTTATGCATACTTCATTTTGGGCCTCGATTACGACAGTTACAGTTTGTACGGCGGCGAACCTTACGTTTTGGTGGCACAACAAATTGTGACCAACATCGAAAACTCTACCACCAATGCCAATGCAGGCTGGCGCCCGAAAGACGGCGGAAAAAACCGCAACCGTTGGTGGATCGTGGAAAACATGCTTAACCCACGCATCAAACCTTACCGCGCTGCTCAATACCAGTACCACAGAAACGGATTGGATGTTTTTTCAGCCAATCCAGAACAGGGCCGAAGTGTGATTCTTTCCTCTTTGGAAGAAATAGACAAGGCCAACACCGCTTATTTCAATGCCATGATCGTACAAATGTTCACCAACTGCAAACGCGATGAAATCGTGGAGATGTGGAAAGTTGCGCCGAAATCGCAACGCGATCGTGTGATTCAGATTATGACAAAAATTGACCCGACGTTCAGCCAACGCTACCGCGAAATCAACTGAACCGCGCTTCTTATCTCGCTACATGGATACCATCGTTAACATCAGTCAGTTCCTTCTTTCGCTCTCCCTACTCATCGTTTTGCACGAAATGGGACACTTTTTACCCGCCATTTGGTTCAAAACCCGAGTGGAAAAATTTTACCTGTTTTTTGATTTCGCCCCTTTCAATTCGCTGTGGAAAATCAAACGCGGCGATACCGAATACGGCATCGGCTGGCTTCCTCTCGGCGGTTATGTAAAAATAGCCGGTATGGTGGACGAAAGCATGGATACCGAAGCGCTCAAACAACCACCTCAACCCTGGGAATTTCGTTCTAAACCAGCATGGCAACGCCTCATCATCATGATCGGCGGGGTTACGGTGAACTTCATCCTCGGCTTTTTCATTTTTGCCATGATGCTTTGGGGCTTCGGCAAGGCATACCTTCCCATTTCGGAAATCAAAACCAACGGCCTCGCTTTTGACTCCACTTTGCTGCGCAGTGGCTTCCAAAACGGCGACGTAATCACCAAAATAGGCAACAAGACCTTCGAACGTTTCGATCCCTCTGCTTTTGTTGAAGCCGTAGTGCTCGACGATGCCCGTCAAGTTACTGTGCTGCGCAATGGACAGGAAACGACCATCGAACTGCCCACCGACATGGCTTCGCAGATCACCGGTCAGAAACTGGCCAAAGGCGCCCTAATGTCGCCACGAATGCCATTTTACGTGGAAGAAGCTGCACCCGGATTTGCCGCCATCAAAGCAGGCCTTCAAAAAGGCGACCGCATCATCAGCGTTAATGGACAGTCCACCACGTTTTTCGACCAATTCGGGCCCATTGCCAAAGCCAATTTGAACAAAGAAGTAACGTTGGGCATCCTGCGCAATGAAAAAGACACCCTGAACAAAACACTCACGATTTCCGAACAAGGTACCATCGGTGTGGCACTGCCGCCGCTGAGCAACTACTTCAAACAGGAACGCGAGCACTACACACTGGCTGCAGCCATACCCGGCGGCGTTGAAAGGGGCGTTGAGTTCCTGAACAACCAACTCAAGGCCTTCGGCCAAATGTTTAAGGGCAAAATTGCCGTTAAGGACAACCTTGGCAGCATCATCAGCATCGGTAAAATGTATGGCACTACATGGAACTGGGAACGCTTCTGGGAGCTCACCGCTTCGCTCAGCATCCTACTAGCCTTCATGAACCTGCTGCCCATCCCGGCCCTCGACGGCGGATACGTTGTGTTCCTGCTTTGGGAAGTGGCTACCGGCAAACGTGTAAGCGACAACATCATGGAAAAAGCGGTCACTTTTGGCTTCTTCCTCATGCTCGCCCTCATGATTTATGCTTTCGGCCTCGACCTGTGGAGACACGTGTTCCAAAGATTCTTCTAACCGCATTGTCATCCCGTAGGGACCAACCATGACCTACTTCGAGTTTTACGGTCTGCCTCAAACGCTGAACCTGGATGAAGGGCTGCTGCGCCGTCTTTTTTATCAAAAAAGCAAGGAACACCACCCCGACGTGCATACCCTTGCCGACGACGATACCCAGGCCCGCAACCTCGACATCGCCTCGTTCAACAACGATGCTTACAGGACCCTGAGCAACCCTACTCTGCGGCTGAAATACGTTTTGCAGCTTCATGGATTGCTGGGCGACGAAAAACAGCAACCCAAAATACCGGCAGATTTCCTCATGGAAATGATGGAACTCAACGAAACACTTGCTGAACTCGAATTTGAGCCCAATCCAGAAAAGCTCAAAAAAGTGACTCAGGATGTCGACATTCTTGAGCAAACACTTGACAACCAAGTAAATACACAGCTTCATCATTGGAGCATTGAAACAAATCAGCCGGGTGATCTTGAGAAACTTCAGGATTATTTTCTGAAAAAGCGGTATTTGTTGCGCATTCGGGAAAACCTGTCTAAATTTGCGACCCTTTAGCAATAGAGCCTGCGGGAATGGCGGAATGGTAGACGCGATGGTCTCAAACACCATTGATTTCACGGTCGTGCGAGTTCGAGTCTCGCTTCCCGCACAAACATCAAAAAGAGTTGTTTCTTTGCTGAAACAGCTCTTTTTTGTTGCACCTCCGGAAATCCGGCTGTACATTTCCACCATGTTACAACTTACCGGCGACGGCTCACATACGCTCTATTCCGAACGTTACGGGGTAACTTACCATTCCCACTTCGGTGCTACCACCGAGTCGATGCACGTGTTCATCAATGCCGGGCTGAGGTTCAAAGCCGCGGTTCAAAACCACGTGGATGTTTTGGAAACAGGATTCGGTACGGGTCTTAATGCCTTTTTGACCTGGCTGGAAGCCGAGCGCCGAAACCTAGGCGTTCGGTACCTTGGCCTGGAGATCCAACCCGTTTCGGCCCAACAAGCTGCCGAATTCAATTACGCCGATCTGCTGGGCGGGCCCCTTCGCAAGCAGGATTTTTTACAACTTCACACCCTTTCGTGGGGCGAGCGTCATACCCTTTCGAACAACTTTGTTTTTGAAAAAAAACTGCTTCCCATCCAGGAATTTCATGCGAAAGAAGCTTTCGATGTGGTGTACTTCGACGCCTTCTCCCCACAATCACAACCGGAGTTGTGGACGCAGGAAGTGTTTGCAAACATGTACGATGCCCTCCGTCCAGATGGCATCCTCGTCACTTACTGCGCCCAGGGAGAATTTAAAAGAACCTTAAAAAAGGTAGGATTTTCTGTGGAACGGGTGCAAGGCCCGCCAGGTAAAAGGGAAATGACACGGGCGTGGAAGAATTTGTCTTAACCCGGATTTCTGGGATTTGAGGGATTGGGATTTTACGGGGATTTGGGGATTGGGATGGATTGGATTGGATTTTCCTGAGCGTTGCTTTTTGTTGTCCGGGTAAAACTTGCTACTTTTTTGCCCGATGCCATCCATTTTACCCTATTTTGACTATAAATAGCGTCGTTTAGGCGACAAAAATCTTTAAAAAGGCATTTTGGTAAAAAGGAATTGCGTACTAAAGCAAAATGGTTGTACGTTAGCGGTGTCAAACACCTTTAATCCCTTTTGACATTAAACCTCCAGCCTCCCCCACATTAATTTAATACCTGCACTTTAGTGTGCTTTTAATCCGGGCTCTCAAGGCCATCCCAACACGCTTTTTAACTTTTTAGAATGGACATGGGCCCCGGGCTTTCCCGGTGTGCCCATGTTTTCTTTTGCACAAAAGCAGCAAGTAAAAAGCTTGTTTGGCGTAAATGGTTGCATTTGTTTGTTTTTGAATGAGGTTAACTTCATCCAAAACTTTTCCGAATGAAACCAATCTTGCGTGTTTTACCGTTGGCGATCTTATTGTTGCTTTCAGTGTTTTCCTGCAGGGAAGAAATGGACAACGATTCTGAAGATTTGTGTGCTGCGAGCGACAGCCTACCGGAATCGATTCCGGGCTGGTCCTCCAAACGTATGACAACCAAATACATTTTTGGAGATTTTTACCCACCATTTAAGTTCCTGAATAATTCAGAGGGTTATGCCATCGGCGCAACGCTCATTCGAACCACCGATGGGATCAATTGGCAAACGGTTGTGGTGAGCGACTGGATTTTGTCCTACATCCGGTTCAGCGACTCCCAAAACGGTTATGCCTGGGGTTTTGATGCCGATGTTTTGCACGGCTTGTATCGAACTTCCAGCTTAGCAACGCTCAGGAAGTTGAACCGGGACTGTGGGTTACGCACGATGTCGGGGAGGCTTCTTTTTACTGGTTTGAAAAAGATTAAGAGTTTGTCCCCAAACTAATTTGAAACTATTTGAGAAAATGCTTGGTGGTAACAAAATTGGCCTTACCTTTGTGGTCCACTACATCGCGGAGTGGAGCAGTTGGTAGCTCGTCGGGCTCATAACCCGAAGGTCGCAGGTTCAAGTCCTGTCTCCGCCACAACACAAAAGCCTTCAGTATTGTACTGAGGGCTTTTTTTATGTCCTTTTACCCCCTTCCAACATGAGCGAACCTGCCTGGCTTTCATTGCATTTTTACCCCCTGGAAACCCAGGATGTTTTCCTGACCCGTGCTTTGCGCCCATTCCTTGTCCAGCATGTGTGGAACGTACAGGGCGCACGCTTTTTTTTCGTAAGGTTTGAAGATGAAAAGGGGCCACACTTGCGCCTGCGTTTCCGCGGTGAAACGGCATTGCTGCGGGAAACGTTGTTGCCTGCTTTTGAAATGCTGGTGAAAGACCGCGGTTCGTGGACTGAAGTCTCTTACCAAGCGGAGTCCGATCGTTTCGGTGGCCAGGAGGCCATGGCATGGGCGGAGGAGCATTTTCATTTGTCGACAAGGGTGGTGCTCGACCGTATAGCCCGGCCAGAATTTACCTACGGCGATGCATTGTACGATGCCTTGCGCCTGAACGCAATGATGTTGCATGCAGCCGGGTTCACACGCGAACGCGCATCCTGGTATTTCGGTCAGCTCACCGACCAATGGCTGCCCCTGTTTTTCCGTCCGGAAAACGACGAAAAACCTCAGGACAAGATCTGGATGCAGGAGGTGCGCGAACAATTTGAGCAATCTTTCCAGGCCCAGGAAAACGCCTTGCGCCCCGTCATGGACGCCCTTTGGGAAGCCCTGCAGACCGGCAAAACCGACGCCAAACAACCCGAATGGCGCCGCTGGCACATGGGCAACGAAATGGTTCTTGGAGAGCTTGGAAGCAACCTGGAAAAAGCGCTCCCGAGCCTCATCCACCTCAGCAACAACCGGTTGGGTGTTACAAATCCGGATGAGGTGTTTGTGTGTTATGTGTTGATGAGGGCGTTGTAAGTAGCTGTTAGCCGGTAAAAACGAGAGTCATCCCGAATTTTCCCATGATGGAAGGTTCGGGATGATTATTTTTAGAAGGAAAGGAAAAAGATGCTCCAAACTACAGGCCGCGAACCCGTACCGCCCTCCAAATCAATAGCCGATTTCCGGATTTTGAAAGTTAAAAAAATAATATTTATAAAAAAAAGTTGCATGCTTCAATGCAAAGGATTAATATTGTAAGAGTTTTGTTGGAATAAACCCCTAATCTCTAAAAACCATTTCCTTTTACTGGTCGTGTGAATACCTAAATGCTGATTGTCCGTTGCCATTAACTGGCCGGGGGCCTATTACATCATTTAAACATTGAGCTTATCGCGTAACGCGGTGAGGGTTAAAGCCTATTGTCATGGCTTGTGTTTCCAATCCATGACAGCCCAACAATAAAACCAATTTTTTTTACACTAAAACCAAAATTTTCAAACCATGAATCCCATTGTTGAAAAACCAAAATTTGAATGCAGTTTCACGCGTAAGAGATGCAATCTATTTTTATTGAAACAATTTCCATTCTATTTCAGCTTGTTACTGATGGCGATTGTTTCCCAAACATCATTCGCACAGCCAGGGTCACCAACGGACTTAAAAACCAAACCTGCATTTTCAGTAGGCGCCAGAATTGGCTATGATTTACCCATTTTCAATACGCAATACAAAGAACTTGACTACGAAGGAAACCTGTATTGGGGTATCCATGCCGACTATCGTTTTCCCAGTAATTTAGGGATACGACTGGATTATGCGAACATTGTAAGTAACCCCAAAATACTTATTGCAGACCAAGTTTATTTTGGGACAAGTCCTTCTCAGACCATCAAGCGTAATTTAAAAATGAATCGGCATTTTATTGGAATAGGTCCAAGTTACACCTTAAATATGGGCAATTCTCGTTTTGCTTTTTTGGTTGCGCCCATGGTAGGATATGCATTCATTTCAGGAGGAGATGCTTTTGCCGAAAGTTTGAATCCGGGTTCCAATATGTTGGAAACACAATTGGTTAATACAGGGTTTGACAGTAAAGCTATTTCCGCAAAGATGGATTTGGATTTCTCCTTTGCTGTCAGTAGAAATTTCAGCATAACCCTTGGTCTGTATTACCTGCGTCATTTTGGTGTTCACCTGGATAATTCCCTGGATGTAAGTCCCAATGGTATACTCCCCATTGGACATGGAGAAAACATCTACGATCACACCATCAACCCTTACACGGTTACAGCGAATCCGCCGCTCATTGTTAATTTGGATGCTGAAAAACCCACGTGTATGGATTTGCCATCCGTTGGCGCTAATATTGGGCTAAAATACACCTTTGGCAGTACACCCCGACCTGAAAAATGCATTACCTGCGCATGTCCAAATGACAAGCATAAAGTCGTGGTGACTGTCCGCGACAAGCCCTCCCAAAAAGTAATTCCCGGGGCTGATGTTGCCATCAAAGATATGGGTGGAAACATCATTGCGACAGGTACCAGCAACTCCTTTGGCGTGGTGGATTTCGGAGAAATTCCGCATGGAAATTATACAATAGCAGGCCAGGTATTTGAAATACCTACCACCACCAGCTCCTTGCTTGATGCTGAATTTGTTCCGAATGCGGTCATTCAAAAAGAAATCTTGTACGACGACCTTCGCTTTATCCTAAAAGGAGTAGTTGTGAATAAAAAAACCAAAAGCCGCGAACCCAATGTCGTGGTAAGCCTTACCCATGACCAAACAGGAGCCGTAAATCAGGAAAACTCCGACGGGAAGGGTGAGTTTGTATTCAGGTTGGACCAAAAATCCAGTTATGAAGTGGTTGGAATTAAAGAAAACAGGTTGTCGGATATCGATAAAACTTCGACCATTGGCCTCACACGCAGCACAACCTTGTTTGTCAACCTCGAATTGGGTGTTGAAAACTTCGATTGTGATAGAGGAACAGTGCTCGATATAAAATACGACCTCGACAAGGCCGAGCTTTTACAAGAATCAAAATTTGATTTGGACAAATTAGCCCGCTACATGAAGGACCATCAGGTTTCGAGGGTGGAACTCTCTTCGCACACCGACTCCAGAGGAAGCATACCTTACAACAAGGATTTGAGTGCACGCCGCGCAAAATCGGCTGTTGACTACATCATTTCAAAAGGCATTGGCAGGGAAAGAATAATTGCGCAAGGCTACGGTGAATCACGCCTGCTTAACCGCTGTTTAGATGGCATTAACTGCAGCGAGGAAGAACACCGGATAAATCGCAGAACCGAAGCCAAATTATTGTGCAATTAAACGCCCCAACCATCTCCAACTTTTCAAAACCAAAAAATTAAAAACATGAAATACCTTAAATTATCAGCCCTTCTTTTGGCTGCGCTACCTTATGTAGCATGCAATGATTGCAAAGAAGTGGTTCTGGAGCCTTGCGGCGGTTCTGATCCCAATACAGAACATTGTGGCTGGTCGGTTGCTACATGCTTTGCAGATATGTTAACCAATCCAGTTGCGGTTATTTACGATACCCATCTTAATTCAAATGCACCATTAGGCAATCATTGGGGCACCGTTACTGCCATTCATCCGAGCAACTGGACAGCCAATCAAATCGGTCAAATATTTGGAATTGCTATTGATGAAAACGAAAACATTTATTTGGCGTCTTCAGATATTTATATCCATCATCCAGGCCAGGCTTTGCCAATAATTTCCGGGAATCTCACCAGGCCACTCCCTTTCACAGCCGGTCAAATTTTCAAATGTGTGCCACCTTTCTGGACGGCGGTACCGTTTGTTTCTCTTCCCAATAACAACGATGCTTTAAATGGCATTGGCAACATTGCTTACGACAAGCAGAACAAACAATTGTTTGCAACCAATCTTGAAGACGGAAAAATTTACAGAATTGATGTAAATACTGGAGCTATTCTTGATACCTATGACCCTTGGGTTGCCGACAACGGTATTGCCGGAATTGTGATCCAATCAGAACGTGTTTGGGGAATCGGAGTCAATTACGAGAACGGGCTTGTTAAAGTCTATTTTCCGAGGGTATCAGGCTCGCTGAGAAGCCTTTATTCTATAACCCTGAACAATGGCGCATTCCCAGCGGCCAACTCGGAAGTAATCGAAATCTCCAACTTGCCAGGAAACCAAGAAA
>JBBSDH010000136.1:0-11862 GCA_038249605.1 Chitinophagales bacterium
TACCTGCCTGCCCCATCGGTTGTAAATTCGGAATGTATAATTGGTTGCTACTGGGCAGTCGTACAATGGTAGGAATACGTCGTTTGTACCATCGCCGTCGGGGGTAAAGGCATTGGGGATCACCCGTTCGGTTTCGACGGGTTCCACAATTTGAAAAACTTGGGTAGGACTGTCGCAGCCGTTGGTGACGGTTACGCCGTAGTCGCCATAAGCCGTAACGATGATTTGTGCCGTGGTGTCCCCTGTAGACCACAGTATCACGCCGGCATTGGTGGTCACCCGCAGCGTATCACGGCCTTCGCAAGGGAGGGTATTGCTTTGATAGGTTTCCAGCGTTATCGGATTGGGAAAGACCACCGTAATGGAGTCGATACCGAAGTTGTCGCAGGCACCAATGGCAGTTACGGTGTAAGTGCCTACGGCCTCTGCCAAAATGTTGGGCGTAGTAACACCCGTACTCCATTGGAAACCTATGGCGCCAGGAGCGGAGGCTGTTAGTTCAACAAAGGTTACACCTGGACAAAGCAAGGTGTCGCCCGTGATGTTTACATTTAAAGGGCCTGGCCCAGCTACCGTAACGGAGGCCGTGCCCGTAGAGCAACAACCGCTGCTCACAGTAACGGTATACGTACCCGGCGCATTTACCGAGATGGCGGGTGATGTAGCGCCTGTACTCCAAAGGTAGGTTTCTCCCAAGAAGGCAGCAGCGGTGATGGTGGCGGTTTGGTTGTCGCAAAGCTGCAAGGCTTCGGGCGTGATGCTAACCGCCAACGTCGGATTGATGCTTTCGTTGCGAAAATAATGGTCTGTAAAGTTGGTGAGGCCGATGAACCCAGGCAGATTACTTCCGTTTGGATAGGCATGTATGCGTTCGCGCAGACAAGGTGTCGGTGCGTTGGGGCACAAAACGACCGACAGGTAGGTGATGTCCAAACTGAAAAAACTCAGCTCAGTATAATAGAGGTTGCCGTCGGGCGCTACCTGCATTTGACCAAAAATGGATTGATCGTTGAGTTGAAACAAAGTATCCAGCGACTCTTCCACATCGGCCACCGTCACATCGTACCGGATCATGTTGTTGTTGGCTATCGTGTACAAATACCGGCTGTTGGGTGAAAAAGTGATGCTGTAGGGGCCTTGTGCCAAGTTGTTGAAATTGGTAATGGCGCCGGTAGCATTGTTGAAATCGTAAAGAAAATTGCCCATGGCGAATTTGGAACCATCAGGAGATACACGTGCCACACCCGACGAAGCTACTGAAATCCCCAGGGGATACGTGCCCGAAAGCGACACGCCGGTAGCCGTTACGGCGTAAACTTTAAACGCCACTTCGTCGTTATCGACGATGACGATCCAATAGTCTTTGCCGTTGGCATGTAAAGTACCGGTAAGCGCTTCAAAGCTGTTCACCACCAGGGCTTCCTGGTAATCTTCCACCCCGCCCAAACCGCCGTTTAGGTCCATGTCTATTTCAAAATAGGAAAAACCACGTGAAGGTGTGCCATCTAAGTTGAACTCGACCTCTTCCATGGTAAACAGGTAATAGTTTCCCGGATCATCGGGTTTGGGAACGATGATGGACGATTGTGCCGAGCTCCAGCCACCACCGTCGACGCCGTTCATGTCGTACATCACCTCGTGGTTGCGGTTGTAAATGGCGCCGCCAGGCTGTCCGGTCGTGATCGGATCGCGACCGCCCCCATTGGTGTAAAACAACAAGTTACCGTCGGCATCGCTTATGGCTGCACTGCCTTCAATGGTTTCCATCGCGCTGTTGGTATCGATGATGTTGCCCGGATTGTTGAAATCCAAGCCTGATTTAATGCCAAAATGCCAAACGTTTCCTTCTTTTTGGGAAAAAAGAGACGATGCGGAAAAAAGCAGGGTAAAAAGAAGTATGTTTTTCATCCAGTTGTTAAAGATTATCGAATTAAAGTAACGTTACCTTCAAGTTTTCCATGGGTACCGTCGGCGTACACCAATTCGGCGTACCAGGCATAGACGCCGGGCATGGCTGTTTCGTTGCCCACACTCCCGTCCCATCCCTCTATGCCTTCAAACACCAATCCGCCCCAACGGTCGTAAATGCGCAACACTTCCAGTCGCTCGACGCCCTGTCCGGTAAAAATATTGAAAACAGCATTCAACCCGAACGTCTCCGGAGCAAAAACATTGGGGGCAAAAACAAATTTTGAATTATCAGCCAATACGACCAGTTGGGCAGTCGCAGTACATCCTTCAACATCGGTGGCCTGAACCACAAAAGTTGTAGTTTCTGTGATTGCAGCAACCACCTCCGGGCACGTAATACAACTTACCAATGCCTCTGGCGACCATTGCAAAGTTACCTGCGAAGGTAGTTTGTTTGCCATAACGAACAAGTTAAAAGGTTCACCTACAGGCACCGAATCGGTTGGACCGGTCAGCACGATCTGCAACGGCGTACCCTCGCCAACCACAACATCGCCGACGGAAGTCACACAACCGGAGGCGTCTTCTACCGCCGGTTGGTAGGCGCCTGGTGGCAGGTTGAAAACCGATTCCTGTGTAAAAAACAAACCATCGGTGCTGTACGTGTACGGCGCTTCTCCACCAGAAGCCGCAAAGGTTAAGGAACCCAAACCATTGCCCAGACAAGAAGCATCCTGCGCCGTGACGGTAAGCAACAATTCGGCTGGTGCTGCAATATTGTATGATGAAGTGTAGGAACAACCCTGGGGATCATTTATGGTAAGGGTATAATTTCCCGCAACCAGACCTTCTGCCAGTACCAGGTTCGAAACTACAGCGCCTTGTTCGTTGGCCCATTGCAGGATAAAACCAGAAGTATTGCCGGTAAAAACCACTTCCAAGGCGCCGTTTTGTTCTCTAAAACAGTCAATATTGGTTTGTGTAACCTCAAAATTGGGCGGAACGGGCAACATCAGCGTAAGCGGAGGACTCAGCGCACAATTGCCGGCAGCGTCAACAACAGTCACAAGGTATACGCCGCCGCTATCTACAACCTCACCTGCCTGGTCTGCTCCGATGATGGGCAAACCATTGAAAAACCATTGGTAAAAAACGCCGCTTTGAGGCGGTGTAGCAAGCAAAACCGGCAGCGAACAAACCGATCCATTAACAACGATGGGCGGCAAAGTTTGCAAACATGGACAATCGGCATCCAGGAAATCGGCCAACCCGTCGCCATCGTCGTCGAGCCCATTGCCACAAATTTCCACGGGACAAGCTGTAAGTGTGATCGAAGCACTTAAAACGCCGCATTCGTTTGTGGCGGTAACCGAATAGACGCCTGGCGTAGTCACCTCGATGGTTGCCATGGTTTGTCCTGAAGACCATTGATAAGTACTGAAACTGCCGCCCTGCACGCTCAGGGTAACCGGTTGGCCGGTGCATACCACCAAATCGGATGCGGAAAGGATGAGGCCATTGACAGGATCGTCGAGTTCAAAACAACAGGAGGGCGGCAGGCCCATGTCGAGTGTATCGCACCAGCAACCGTATTGGGTTTTTAAAAAACGCACCGGATCGCCAAAGTTGATGGAAAAATAATCGATGATCTGGTCGGCGTTGTTCACGCCTCCTGTACTTTGGGTGAGGCTACACGACGTACAACAAATGATGCCTCCATTGTACCCTACAAGGTTTGTTACGCCAGGAAAAATGGTGTCTTCCACGGTGGCAAACACTGTTACTGGCGGAAAACTTAAAAAAGATACGGTAGCATTCGGGTTGGCCAGCGGGCCTATGGAGCCCACAGCGATCGCGGCATCGCAGTGTAAATTACCAGTGCCCACCAGCGGATTGTTGCCAGCATAAACCACCTCCACAACATTGGCGGCGAAAGGTCCGAAAATGTTTACCTGTGTTGGCTCGTAGGTAGCTATTCCGATTTTGAGGTTGGGAATATCTTCATTGATGTTGATGTTGAGGATGCCACCGTCGTAATTGGAAAAAACCACCACATTGCCCTGGGGCGAACAGGTGGATTGGGCATGGAGGGAAAATGTTTTCAGGACCGTAAGAAGTAGGACCGTGAAAAAAGCAGGGTTTGTTTGGTGTTTCATTTGGGTAAGAGGCAATGTTGTAAAGTGTGTTGCAAAGGAACAGCCGACCACCTTACTGGTTTACAGACTACCCTACAATAATTTGACAAAAATGGACACCAACACCGCAAAAGACAACAACCCCACCCATTCCCACATCCTCGAATGCATGGGCAGGTCTTGGTACCGGCTGTTGTCGCTGAAATTTTCTGGAAAAAATACATAGCGCAGCTTGTTGGCATCCCACAACAACATACCCATGGAAGCAAACAGCATAAGAGATGTGATCACCCAGGTGCCTTTGAATTCAAGGGCCTAAAAATATCTACGGAAGGAGAGGAAACATCCACCAAAAGCAACCCATTCCATCCCAAAAACTGGCGCCTTTCTTCACTTTACTACATCTTTTCTGCACTTCGACGTTGAAAAGTGTCACCTCGTCTTGAATAAGTTGTCTTTGAATATCAACCCCTTCAACTTTGTGCCATAACCATTCATACCAAACATGAAACATCTTATCACCATCGCCATTGCCATTGTTTTTCCTTTCTTATTGTCTGCACAAGGCATGCAAAATGTACATGAATGGCTGGTCACCGATTCATCTGTCACCCCCAAAGAAACCCAATTGCACGTAAAACCAGTAGAGTACGGTTTGCGCGAAATCTTGCAACTCAGTCCGGTGATTTTTAACTGGACCGACCAATACGACAACAACCATTCCCGCATGGGTTTTGTACCCAACGATGTGGACGACGTCATCAGCGATGCTGTTTCCAGCCACGACAGCGTATCCAATGCCGATGTTGTGCCTGTTGCCGTGGCCGCGTTGCAGGAACTTTACCAATTGGTGAAATATCAGCAAAACGCCATGGAACAAATGCGTCATGAAAACCAAGAGCTGAAATCCCGCATCGACAGTCTGGAAAAAGCCGTTTATCCAAAAATTAAAATGCCCTGATTGCAACAAGTCAATGACAAAAAATAGGCCGTTCGCTGTGTTTAAAAACACAGCGAACGGCTTTTTTTATGCTTTAATTATACGGTTTATTTAAGAAACCACGTCAGTCCAGCGCGAAAGCCCTGCGTTTGGATGGAACCGTCTTCCTGCATGAAATCAAGGTTGTTGTACAGGTTTTTCATGCCGTGGTAGTAGCGCACGCTGCCACGGAGGCGGCCTTCGCCTACACTTACGCCTGCTACGGCGCCAAAATCGAAACCGGAAAAGGCATTGTTGTACCTCCAGGCTGGCATGGCCGTAAGGATGTCGGAACCATCGCCGAGGTACCAATCGCGGTTGTTGTCGTCTATGATTTCAAAGTGGCTGCCCAAAAAACCGCCGATCTGTATGCGCACGGGAAGGGTTTGGATGGGTTTCAGTCCTGCCACAAGCGTAAGTTCAAAAGTATTGTAGTGGTATTCGTACGAGCCCAACTCTGGTTGTTGTTCAGGCAAGTAACGTGCAACCTGGGCGCTGCCGCCTTTTTGGGCAAATGAGATTTCGGGGTTAAGCTCGAAAAACTCACTGAAACCCAACTGAAAAGCGACACCAACTGTAGGTGCGAGGCGTCCTGAGGAGGCTTCAAAAACGTCGGATTTGAGTGTGGAGTAGTTGGCGCCTGCGGTAACACCCATACGGTACGTGGATTGGGCAAAGGCGGAAGCGGAAAATACAACAGCGACAATGGCTGTCATGGCAAAGCGGATGTTCATGGAACTCGGATTTAAACTAATTAAATTTTGTTAAAAATTAAATAAGTAAAATTTTAATCCGATATGAACAGTTTGCTTTGGTGAAAAATGAATTTAATTTTGTAACATAACGTTTGCAAAAAGGATGCCAGTATGTGTGGGGGGAAGTATTTTTTGGTGTTTTTTGAAAAAGATGTTTGTTAATGTCGGTTGGGTTGCAGGCGCTACTTCAGGTTAAGCGATAGATGTGTGTGGGTACATCTTAGGTTGCAGACATGATATTTTCTTGAAACAAACGAAGGCTTAACCCTTCAGATGGCACAAAACGCTCCATTTCTTCCATAGCAGATTTAATATCATAGAGCCAAGTCAATACCCTTTCCTCAGCCATACAACAACACTTTGTGGCTCTCAACCGCTGCCTTGAAATAAGGATTTTTTAACGTTTTTTCCTCAATAAGGTCCACATCCCGACCAAACAATGCCGTCAGAGCATCGCGGAAATTAAAGAAATCTTCGGCGTACATTTCGGGATCCATACCTTGAAACGTGACTAAAAAATCCAAATCACTTTCCGGATTGAACTTATCGGTAACAGCCGATCCAAACAGGTGCAAAGTACATACGTAATGCTCTTTACAAAGTTTTACCAATGCCGCTGTTGGTATAGCAATAGAAGGTTGTGTTACAACCATGTTGACGTGTTTTGCTACAAATACACAGAAAATTGAATTAAAATGGTTAATGGCCAAATGTTAGTCTCTTGGCTGAGTCAACTCAGAACAAACGGCTGGGTTTGGTTTCCAGGGGATCACTTACCTGTTTCTTCCTCAAATAGCTTTACCCTCTCCCCCGCAAAACTTCCTCCACATTACCCAACGACAACCCTCTTGCACTCAGCAATACCAACAAATGGTACAACAAATCGGCACTTTCGCTCAGCAGGCGCTCGTCCGTTCCGCCCAAGGCTTCAATGATGGTTTCTACTGCCTCTTCACCCACTTTTTGAGCCATTTTGGGCATACCGAAAGCGTACAGACTTGCAGTATAGGAACTCTCCGGTGAAGCGCCTTTCCTGCTTTGGATCACTTTTTCAAGGTTGTGCAGGAAAGACGGCCCGTCGTTTTTTTCATTCCAACAGGTATCCGCGCCGGTGTGGCATACAGGTCCCATCGGTTCGACTTTGATGAGCAAGGCGTCGTTGTCGCAGTCGGATTTGATGTCTTTTACATTCAGGAAATGACCCGAGGTCTCACCTTTGGTCCACAATCGTTGTTTGGAACGGCTGAAAAACGTGACACGGCCGGTTTTTTTTGTTTGCTCCAATGCCTCAGCGTTCATGTAGCCAAGCATAAGGACGGTGCCGGTGTCCGCGTCCTGAATCACGGCCGGAATGAGGCCGTCGGGGGATTTGAAGAAATCTGGTGTCATGATTCCTGATTGTGGTTGATTACGATCCCAGGCGAACATTGATCAATTTTTTGTACAAATACTTTTTCAACGCCGGTACACTTATTTCCCCGAAATGGAAAATACTTGCCGCCAACGCCGCATCTGCTTTACCCGCAGTGAACACATCGTAAAAGTGATCCATTTTGCCTGCGCCGCCCGAAGCGATCACGGGCACTTGTACAGCTTCAGAAACGGCCCGTGTAAAATCCAGCGCGAACCCGCCTTTGGTGCCGTCGTGGGTCATGGAAGTGAGCAGGATTTCACCGGCGCCGCGTTCCACGCCTTCGCGCGCCCAGGCAAGTGCGTCGAGCGGTGTGGCCAGCCGGCCGCCGTTGAGAAACACCCGCCATACGCCATTGTCGTCTGGCCGTGCATCAATGGCCAGCACGATGCATTGGCTGCCAAAAGATCCGGCGAGTTCGTTGATGAGCTCGGGCCTGCGCACAGCCGCCGAGTTGATGCTCACCTTGTCGGCGCCTGCTCGCAGCAAGGCTTCCACTTGGGCTACCGAGCTGATGCCGCCACCCACAGTAAACGGGATGTTGAGCACACGCGCCACGCGCTGCACCAGTTCGGTAAGTGTGTCGCGCCCTTCGTGGGTGGCTGTTATGTCGAGGAACACCAATTCATCGGCACCCTGAGCGGCATACGCCGCAGCCAAATCCACCGGATCACCAGCGTTGCGCAGGTTTTCAAATTGGATGCCTTTGACCGTTTGCCCGTCCTTGATGTCCAGACAGGGAATGATGCGTTTGGCTAACATGGTTCAGAGCATGTTGAGTTTTCGGATTTTGGGCTGCAAGCGGCAAATTTTGTTTTAAAGTTCGTTAAAATTTTCGCCGTAGGCTTCCTGCTACGGCTGCAAATTTTGCCTTCTTTAAAGCAAAATTTACTGGCTTTCGCCTCAAAACCGAAACCTCAACATGCTCTCTTATACTTTCGAGGCTACGCGGAAATAGTCGATCGGAATTTTGCCTTCCAAAAATGCTTTACCCACGATGGCACCGTTGCAACCAAGTGTGGCCAATTTTTCCAAATCGTCCACGTTTCGGATGCCGGCACTGGCTACGAGCTGAATTTTCGGGAACCGGGTCAGGATCTCTTTGTAAAGTTCCATGGCCGGACCGCCCATTTCTCCGTCGCGTTCGATGTCGGTTACCGATACCTGGTGTAAGCCGAGTGCTTCGAGACGTTCGATGAAGTCGAAAAGTTCAAGTTCGGTTTGGTTTTTCCAGCCGTGTACGGCTATGCGACGGTCGCGCACGTCGGCACCGACGAGGAAGCGGTCGGGACCAAATTTTTCCACCCAGGCCCGGAATTCATCGGGGGCCATTACTGCTACGCTGCCCACGGAAAAAAGGGCTGCACCAGCGTCCAACACCTGCCGCAGGTTTGGTATGCTGCGCAAGCCGCCGCCGTAATCTATGGCCAAGCGGGTGCGCGCTGCTATTTGTTCCAAAACGTGCAAATTCATGGGTTTGCCCGCGCGGGCGCCATCGAGGTCCACCATGTGCAGGCGTTTGATGCCGGCCGCTTCGAGCTGGAAAGCCAGGTCGAGGGGTTCCATGGGGTACTCCGTTTTTTGGTCAAAATCTCCCTGGCGCAGGCGCACGATGCGGCCGTCCATGAGATCGAATGATGGTATGATGTCCATAGTCAGGTAAGTCTGAGAAATTGCTGCAAGATACGCTGTCCAACCAAACCCGACTTCTCGGGGTGAAATTGTACGGCATAAAAATTTCCACGCTGCAAAGCTGCGCTGAACGTTTCGCCATAACGACATTCGGCAGTGGTGTATTGGTTGGTTTCGGCGTAAAAACTGTGCACAAAATACACATAAGAATCGGTTTCAAGTCCTTCAAACATCGGGCCGCGCGTGTTTTCAAGGGTGTTCCAGCCCATGTGCGGCACTTTCAACGTGCGATTCATGCCCGAAAACCGTTTTACCTCCACATCAAAAATGCCAAGACAGTTCGTGTCGCCTTCTTCCGAATGGCGGCAAAACAATTGTAAACCAAGGCAAATGCCCAATACGGGCTGTTGCAACGAACGCAGAACCTCATCCAGGCCGCGTTCCCGCAAATAAGCCATGGCCGAAGCGGCTTCACCCACGCCGGGAAAGATGACGCGGTCGGCGCTGCGAAGTACGGTCGGGTTGTCGGTCCAAACGGCTTGTTCGCCGAGCCGCTCCAAAGCTAAAAGCACCGAGCGAACATTTCCGGCATTGTATTTTACGATTGCAGTCACAGCGTGTGTTCATTGGTTAAAGTGAGGTGACATTTCCGAGGCAGGAGGAGGTGTTATCTCACTTACAATGGATGAAATGATCCCGATTAAGCGGTGAGATGACACCTCCTCCTGCGTCGGAGATGTCACCTCACGGCTACCCACTTAAAGCACCCCTTTTGTCGTCGGTAGCGCCAAATTTTCCGGATCGCGTTTGACGGCCATTTTTATTGCCCGTGCAAACGCTTTGAAAAGGGCTTCGATTTTGTGGTGTTCGTTTTTGCCTTCCACGCGGAGGTTGAGGTTACAACGCGCAGTGTCGGTAAAGGATTTGAAAAAGTGGAAAAACATTTCGGTGGGCATGTCTCCTACCTTTTCGCGAAGGAATTCAGCTTCCCAGATCAGCCAGGACCGACCACCGAAGTCGATGGCCGCACGGGCAAGCACATCATCCATGGGAAGTAAAAAGTCACCGGTGGGACCCTCGAAGCCGTAACGTTCGAGACCGCGCTTGTCGGCCAGGGCCAATGAAAAGGCTTCCCCCAGCGCCAGGGCCGTATCTTCGATGGTGTGGTGCTCGTCTATGTGCAGGTCGCCGCGGGTTTCGAGTTTCAGGTCGATGCCGCCGTGACGGGCAAGTTGTTCGAGCATGTGGTCAAAAAAAGAAAGTCCGGTTTTGATGTCGTATTTGCCTGTACCGTCGAGGTTGAGCGTGATTTCCACATCCGTTTCTTTGGTCTGGCGTCGGTGTTGAACGCTGCGTTGCGGCAGGCGTAGGTAATCGTAAACCTCGTACCAATTTTGCGCCACTTTTTCGATGGGCGCCGCAGATTTGGCAGGATCGTACATACCGGGTTCCAAATTTTCCGCTTCGGCATTCAATACCAAAATGGCGCGGGCGCCGAGGTTTTGTGCAAGCTGGGCGTCGGTAAGGCGGTCGCCAATCACGTACGAGTTGGCTATGTCGTAATTACCGTTCGTGTATTCGGTGAGCATGCCTGTGCCGGGTTTCCTGGTGTTCAGGTTTTCGTGAATGTAGCTCCTGTCGATGTGTACGGCCTGGAAAGCAACGCCCACGCTTTCGAGGGTGTGCATCATGAGGTTGTGGGCTGGCCAAAAGGTATCTTCCGGGAAGGCGGGTGTGCCGAGTCCGTCTTGGTTGGTGACCATCACAAGCGTATAATCCGTTTCGCGCACAAGTCGGGCAAGTGCGTACAAAGCGCCGGGCAGGAAACGCAGTTTTTCGTAACTGTCGATCTGCCGGCTGGGCAATGGTTCCTTAATGAGGCATCCGTCGCGGTCTATAAAAAGCAACTTAGGTGGGTTCAAAGTTTAAAGTTTAAGGTTCAAAGTTGGGGTTATGGATTTAGAAAATCATGGTCAATACTTCGAATTCCTATTTCTTTTAATGCTTGAAGCAAGTTCGTGTTTTCTTCCGGAGTTCCCACCGTGATGCGCAGACCATTTTCGCAGTGAAGTTCGCCATCGCGGCGCCGTACCACGATGCCCTGGCCGATTAAATATTGGTAAACTTTAGCGGCATCCCTTACACGCACCAAAAGAAAATTGGCGTCGCTGGGAAACACTTTTTCCACCAGGGGAAGCTTGGACAGTTCGGTTTCCAAACGGCGGCGTTCGGCAAGCAGGGTTTTCACCTGTTCATCCACTACCTTTTTTTTACCCAAAGCTTCGAACAACAAACCAATGTTCGCGCTACTCAAGTTGTACGGGTATTTGATTTTATCCAAAGCACCGATCACCGTCGGGTGCGCGAAAGCCATGCCGATGCGCAAGCCTGCCAGTCCCCACGCTTTGGAAAACGTTTGTAAAACCACCATCCGCGGGTGTTGGCTCAGCCGGGTAAGCCACGATGGTTTGTCGGAAAAATCGATGTAAGCTTCGTCTACGACTACCAGCCCGGGAAAAAACTTCAACACATCCTCCACAAAACCATCGGGTATCCGGTTGCCGCTGGGGTTGTTGGGCGAACAAATGAACAGCAATTTGGAGTGTTCGTCGGTCGCTTGCCGCACCGCTTCCACATCGGGCGAAAAATCGGTCCGCAACGGCGCCTTGCGCACCGCTGCACCGTGTATACCTGCCTGAACAGCGTACATGCCGTAGGTGGGAGGCATCAAAACGATGTTGTCGCGCCCAGGTTCCACAAAAACACGCATCAGCAAATCAATGGCCTCGTCGCTGCCGTTGCCCAGGAAAATCTGCTCCGGTGCTACACCTTTCAGTTGCCCCACCGAATGTTTCAGCTCATGTTGCCGGGCGTCGGGATAACGGTTCCAGGGACCGCCCAGACTGTTCTCGTTGGCGTCGAGGAAGGAAAGTTCGGAGTTTGAAGTTTGGAGTTTGGAGTTGCCGGCTTTGAATTCATCGCGGGCCGAACTGTACGGTTTAAGCAAACGTATGTTTTCACGAACCAAATCATTCAATA
>JBBSDH010000137.1:0-11826 GCA_038249605.1 Chitinophagales bacterium
CTCCGTAAAACAGGAGCCCATCAAAAGCAGCCGGTCGGTGTACGCCAATTGGAACGGCGCTGAAAAATCGGGTAAAACGGTGCGAAAGCTTGGCATGATTGGCTGGACAATTACAATGCAAACTTGCTACTTTTACCGCTCTTTTTTCCAGGAGCTTTGTCTCCAGAGCCATTTGAAACAGCCCATGCGATTTTTTGAGCGACTTTTCGGCTTACCCGCCACCAACAAGCCCGACATTACCTTTGGGCGTTATACCGATGCTTACAAAACAGCTACACAACTGCAGGCCTGGGAAAGCGCCGTTCAGCAGTTCGATCAGAGCAACATCCTGCAGTCGTACCTCGACTTTTTTGTTTACCTGAAAGACCCCAATGCCGACAATTTCCGATGGCAGGAAAACCAGCAAGGCGAGCTAGCCTTTGAATTCAGTCAGGGTTCGCGCCTTATCAAAGGTATTGTGTCGGAGAAAAAATTCAAAGCCGAAAGTTTCATTGCGCAGGCCGACGACCTCAACGTAGGTTTCCTGCGTCGTTTGATGGAATACAATTTCAACCTGAAATTTTGCCGCTTTGCGCTCAGTCCACAAAACCACATCACCATCTTGTTCGATTCGCACAGTACCGACGCTTCTCCACTGAAACTGCTTCAGGCGCTGCGCGAACTGGCCATACATGCCGACAAACAGGACGATCTGCTGCTCGACGAGTTCCGTAGCCTTCGCCCCGTCGAGCCCCTGCAAATCATTGCTATTCCGGACGAAGAAAAGGAAGTTAAATACCAGTTTTTGCGCAGCGAAATAGAAAATGCTTTTGCCATCATCGATGCTGCCAAACCCGATCCAAACCAATATCCTGGAGGTTATGCCTTTTTGATCCTGGGATTGGCTTTTCGCATAGACTACCTGCTCAGGCCCGAAGGTTACACCATGGATGTGCTCGAACGCCTGCACGGCACCTATTTTACCAAAGACGAACGTACGCCGCAAAACAAGATCATCGCCATGCGCAAATCGTTGCAGCAATTGCTCGAGCGCCCACGAGAAGCTGTATTTGCTGAACTGTACCGAACCCACAGCACTTTTGGCATCAACCCGCCGGTGAACCACGAACGCATCGCCGCGCTCATCGATGTGGAACTGCCCAACATGGACTGGCATCTGCAGCAAAACCACGAGGCTCTGGCCATGGCCGTGCCACAATACATTGTTGGTTATGCGCTTTTCCATTTTGCACCTCCCCTGCCCGACCGCGAGTTTTTCCACCTATTTTTTGAGATCACTCACCCGGCGTTTTTCGCCGCATTGCGTTTTGATACGCCTTATGCAGACGCCCAGGGCCGGCCGAACCGGCGTGCCGTGACAGAAGCCATTCGCAACATTGCCGCAGCCAACAAAAAACTTTTCCCCCACATCAAACCAGATGTTTCTCAACTTGATTTCAGCAGCATGCCGCTTTTTGCGCGCAGTTACCTGTTCATGATCAAAGACCTGCAACTCACACAAGCCCCATGAGCGATTTTGTAGAAACATACCGCAAGGTGATCATTCAGATCGCTACACCGTACAGCACCGGTACGGGCTTTTACCTGAAAGGACCGGGCCTTATCGTGACCAATCACCACGTGGTGGAAGGCAACCGCTCGGTATCCATCGAGGGAAGTTGTTTTGTGAAACAACTGGCACGGGTGCAGTACATCGACCGCAAATACGATCTGGCCTTCCTTACGGCTCCTGAAAACGCCAGGGAAATGCCGGAAGTACAGCTGGGCACTGCCGAGCCATTGCGCGAACGTGATCCGGTGACAGCCATCGGGCACCCGTTCGGACTCAAATTTTCGGTCAAAAGCGGCATTGTTTCCAATACCCGCGAAATCATCAACAACATTCCTTACCTCCACATCGACGCAGCACTGAACCCGGGCAATAGCGGCGGTCCGCTGGTGAACAACAACGGCAACGTGGTGGGTGTTAATACCTTTGTGATGCGCGACGGCGACAACGCCGGTTTTTCCTTGCCTGTGGCTTTTCTCGACGAAACCCTCGTAGAATTTACCCGCCTAGACTCACACAACGCCAGCCGTTGCACGGCCTGTTCAAACCTCGTTACCGAAAAAACCGTGGAATATGGCTTGTGTACCTTTTGCGGCAGCAAAGTGCAACTTCCCAGCGCAGTGGAAGATTACGCACCCAGCGGGGTAGCCAAAACCATCGAAAACCTCGTGGCCAAAATAGGCCACAACGTGACCCTCAGCCGCTGCGGGCTCAACAGTTGGGAAATTCGCCAGGGCAGTGCACGCATCAACATCAATTACCACGAAAAAACGGGTACGATGAGCGCAGATGCCATTCTTTGTCAATTACCCAAAGACAACATCAAACCCCTCTACGAATACCTGCTTCGAGAAAATTATACCAGCGAAACACTCGCGCTTAGTGTTCACCAGCAGGACATCCTGCTCTCCCTCATCATCTACGACCGCTACCTCGACGAAAAAACAGGCATACGCATGCTGCAGAACCTGTTCGAAAAAGCCGACCATTACGACAACATTTTGGTGGAAAAGTACGGGGCTACATGGAAGGAGGAGGCATGAGTTTGGAGGGTGAACTTCAGCTCGCCACATTTGGAGGGTGAGCTAGTGCCGCGTCCAGTAAATAACATACAGTTTCGCGGCCTTATTTTTCGCTCGATGTCGTTATTCGTCGGTTAAAATGTCCCGCATTTCTCCCTCCTCATGCCCAATTGAGCAAAATATAGGTCTCGCCAAACTATAAGTCATTCACTGGACGCGGCACTAGCTTTTTCTGGATGGCAGCAGCCATCACATCCGCGAACTTATCGGGCGTACAGGCAAACGACGGGATGCCCAGTGCGGCAAGTGCCGCCGCGTTGTCGTGGTCGTAAGCCGGAGCGCCTTCGTCGTTGAGGGCGAGCAGGCACACAGAGGTGACGCCAGAGGCCTGGAATGCAGCTGCTTTTTTCAGCATTTCGGCCCGGTTGCCGCCTTCGAACAGGTCGCTGATGAGGATAAGAATGGTGTCGGAAGGTGTACGGACGAGGGTTTGGGCATAGCCGAGGGCTTTGTTGATGTCGGTGCCGCCGCCGAGTTGGGCGCCGAAGAGCAGTTCCACGGGGTCGTCGAGCTGTTCGGTGAGGTCTACCACGGCCGTATCGAACAACACGATGTGGGTATGCAACGAACGCAAAGAAGCCAAAACGGAGCCCATGATCCCGGCATAAACTACGGAAGAAGCCATGGAACCACTTTGGTCGACCAGCAGGATAACGTGCCGCAGCGCTTGTCCTTTGCGCCCGTAGCCCACAAGTGTTTCAGGAATGATGCTGCGCAGTTCAGGATTGTAGTGTTTGAGGTTCAGCAGGATGGTGCGCCGCCAGTCTATCTCGTTGTTTTTGGGCCTGCGTTTGCGGGTACTGCGGTGCAGGGCACTTTGCACGGCTTCACGCAGGGGATTGCGCAGTTTTTTTTCCAATTCCTGCACCATTTTGCGCACCACTTCGCGGGCCGTTTCGCGTGTTTGTGAAGACATGGCTTTGTGCAACGACAACAGAACCCCAACAAGATGCACATCGGGTTCGATGCTGGCCAGCAACTCTGGTTCGAGCAACATTCGGGTAAGGCCAAGGCGTTCGAGGGCATCGCGCTGCATGACTTGCACCACGGGAGTCGGGAAATAACGCCTTATGTCACCCAGCCACCGGTTGATGCGGGGCGTAGAGTTGCCCAGGCCGCCCCGCCGTTTGCCTTCGCCATAGAGGGCTTCAAGCACGTCGTCCATGCCTTGCTCCTCTTTGCCGAGCTGCGTTTGCTCGTCGGGGTCGGCATCACGGCCAAGAATAAGGCGCCATCGTTCGCTTTTCGAGTTCAAAGTTTGAAGTTTGAAGTTTAAAGTTTGAAGTTTAAAGTTTGAAGTTTAAAGTTTAAAGGAGTGCGAATGGAGTTTGGAGTTCGCGCGTTGGAAAGTTCAAAGGTCGGATTTACAGGGAAACGTCTAATTTTAATTTTTACAACCAAATTACTTCGGACTTTTAACTTCGGACCCCGAACTTCAGACTTCTTCAAACTTTAAACTCCAAACTTTAAACTTTAAACTTTAAACTTCAAACTTTAAACTTAAAACTTTAAACTTCAAACTTTGAACTCCTTCCTCTCCCTTGGCCGCTGGATTTTCCCATTGCCCTTCGCCATCATAGGCTTGTTGCATTTTATGAACTCACAAACCCTGGCCGATGATGTGGTACCCGAATACCTGCCTTTCAAATTGGCTATTGTATGGATCGTGGGTGTTGCACTTGTGGCGGGCGCCGTAGCCATGTGGATCGGCAAATACGACAAACTTGCTGCTGTGTTGCTGGCCCTGCTTTTTTTGTTGTTGATCGTGATGGTGGACGTGCCCGACGCCATGAAAGGAGACGCCATGTCGCAGATTGCTTTATCGAACATGCTCAAGGACTTTGGTTTGATGGCCGGGGCAATGATGTACGGTTTGTATGTGGCGAAGGATCGGTCGGTTATTGGTTGAATACATCATGCAGAAAGGGCAGCTGGCAATTTGATGATAAACGCCGTTCCCTCCCCTTCCTTCGTCTCCACGCCCAGCTCGCCGCCATGGCCTTTGGTCACGATATCATAAGCCAAAGACAATCCCAATCCTGTGCCCTGCCCCGTCGGTTTTGTCGTAAAAAACGGCTGGAAAATTTTGGCTTTGACGCTGTCCGGGATGCCGGTTCCGTTGTCCTGCACCCGGATTTCAACCTTATCGCCCAACTTTTTGGTGGAAACCGTCACCGTCGGCTCGTATTTCTTGTCAACCTGTAAGGATCCGTCACCCAGTAATGACCCCTGTTTCTGAGAAACCGCGTAAAACGCATTGTTGATTAGGTTGAGCAAAACCCGGCCAATGTCCTGTGGGATCACATCCAGTTTGCCCACGGCAGGGTCAAAATCGCCCGTCATTTTTGCGTTGAACGTAGGATCCTTAGCGCGCAGGCCGTGGTAACTGAGCCGCAGGTATTCGTCGGCGAGAGTATTGATGTCGGTAGGTTCTTTTTTGCCAGTACTTGTGCGTGCGTGCTGGAGCATGCCGGTTACGATGCTGGATGCACGTTTGCCGTGAAGGTTGATTTTTTGCTGGTTTTGGGAAAGATCGTTGGTCAGGTCTTCAATCAGCTCCCAGTTTTTTTCAGGTTTTTTAATTTCTTCTTTGAGTTCTTCCGCCAATTCCACGCTCAATTCAGAGAAATTGTTGACGAAGTTCAGCGGGTTTTGGATTTCGTGGGCGATGCCAGCGGTGAGTTCGCCGAGGGAGGCGAGTTTTTCGGACTGGATGAGTTGGGATTGGGTGGATTTAAGGTCCTTCAGCGACTTTTCCAAAGCTTCCGTACGCTGCGTAACCTTTGCTTCCAGCATTTCATTTTGACTTTCCAACAGCGCTTTTTTCTCTTCCGTAATTTGCAACACTTTTTGAGTTTCCGCCTCCCGCGCAGCCAATATCTCTTTGTAACTGAGCGACAGGTAAACAAGCAGCATGATGGGCGCACTCAATAAGATGATGGTAAGCAGTATGTTTTCATAATCATAAAATGCATTTGAATAATATTTATGAAGTGTAACAAAAATGAGGGCGCCGATGGTAAGCGCCATCATACCAACAACAACGGCCCATTCAGCTTTACCTATTTGTTTCCACGAAGTGAATACCAAGTATGCAAAATAGCCCAGCATGATGGTATTTAAAATCCCAAACGGAGCTGAAATATTGAACAAATGGCCCAACATGCTTGTAATGGGCATCAACACCAGAATGGACTTTGTGATTCTGGATGTTTTCTTTTTAAGCACCCATTCGGTAATGATGAGTGTCATCACATGCATGATTGGTAAAAAAACACCATTTGCGAATATAAAAAGAATTTTGTCTGCCTGGTAGGTTGTTTCCTTAAATTGCCCATAGTATTTTCCAACAGCTGCCAAAAAAACAAAAAAGGTCAAAAAAGAAACCAGTCGGAAAATGTGCTGCGTTGGATTCAGGTACAACAAGAATAAAAACATCAAAAACAACAAACAGGAAATGGACATGCTCAAGGTTCCGACAACATAAGTCTCCTTGATTTTCCTTTCCACACTTTTGTTGAACTCCGGACCCGTAATCGATAAAAAGTCATGCAAATTTTTAGGATTCAATTTTACATCCCTCGAAGTTGTCGGCGTTTCGTAATCCACAAAGTGCATGGCCAACACATGTACTTTCCCCGGCGTTAAGTCAATCGGGGTTTGGTATTTGTTGATGGGATTGTATGCCTTGTAAGGGGTTCCTGTATTGCCAAAGGAATGGACAAGTTTCCCGTCCAGATAAATGTCGGTTGCTGCCCAAAGATTGCGACTGATGCCCAATGGAATGGCATCGAGGGATGGGTCCAAACAAAATTCCAACCTGAACCACCCTTCTATCCTGCCGCTATAGTCCTCAAGTTTTGTGGTAACATCAACCGGCCTGAGCTTTATCCAATCCTCGGTATCCGCTTTTACAGACGCCCAATCCGGTTCATGGCGCGGATTGAACTTCCATCCTTCCTGTGAAGCCAGTTGAATCTGCTGCTTACCATCAAACAACCTTTTCGAAAGTGCCAAACACGTATCCTGCGCCCCTAAAAAAGGACTTGTCGCAAGAACTAAGAAGACAGAAATGGAAACGGATTTCACGACAAACAAAATCAAAAAGTTGTTTTTCATGGATTTAGGTTAGAGCTTATCCGACGTTTTGGTTCCTTCAAACGACGAAAGATATGAAAAAACAGTGTTGGTGGCCATCCATAAGATTTTCAACCCATTATGCATCCAGCTCCCATGCCCCACCGAAATGACAAATTCCACATTCCGCTCCAACACTCCGCTGGGATGACAAACTCTGCATTCCGCATTCTCTTACCTTTACACCATGCGCTCTCTCTCCCTCATACAGCAAGCCCTGCGCGACGGCCACATCACCTGCACCTCCCTGGTGCACGGCTACCTCGAACAAATAGAAACCAACCGCCACCTCAACGCTTTTGTGGAAGTATGGACCGACGACGCCCTCCACTGGGCCGCACGTACCGATGCTTCCATCGCCGCTGGCGAAGCACTGCCGCCCCTCTTCGGCGCCGTGCTCAGTTTGAAAGACAATCTCTGCTACGCCGGTCACACCGTAACAGCCGCCTCCAAAATACTCGAAGGGTTCACAGCCCCCTACTCCTCCACCGCTGTGCAACGCCTGCTAGATGCCGGCGCCATGTTTATCGGCCGAACCAACTGCGACCAGTTCGGCATGGGCTCTTCCAACGAAAACTCGGTTTATGGTCCCGTGCGCAACGCCGCCGACCCTGAACGGGTGCCCGGCGGCTCCTCCGGCGGCGCGGCGGTTAGCGTTCAAACCGGCGCCTGCCTCGCAGCCATCGGCTCCGATACAGGCGGATCCGTGCGCCAACCCGCAGGTTTTTGCGGACTTTGGGGTTTCAAACCCACTTACGGCGCCGTTTCGCGCTACGGACTCATCGCCTACGGTTCCTCCTTCGACCAAGTGGGCGTGATCGCCAACAACCCACAAGATATCGCACGCCTCACCGCCGTGATGGCGGGCGCCGACGATTTCGACAGCACGGCGCCCGTGCGCGAACCCCTGATGGCCGGTTTCGAAGCTCAATGGCCATCCCGTCAGGCCCACCCCAAACGTTTTGTGTATTTTCGGGAGATGTTCGACTCGCCCGGACTGGACGCAGGCGTGAAACAACTCGGACTGGCATTTTTGGAAAAATTAAAAAACGCAGGCCACCACGTTGAAGCCGCGTCGTTCGACCTGCTCGATGTCATCATCCCGACCTACTATGTGCTCACCACCGCCGAAGCGTCCAGCAACCTCGCGCGTTTCGACGGCATACGGTACGGCTACCGCAGCCCCAATGCCCGCAACCTCGAAGAAACGTACATCCTCAGCCGCAGCGAAGGATTCAGCAACGAGGTTAAACGCCGCATTTTACTCGGCACCTTTGTACTCAGCAGCGGGTATTACGACGCTTACTATACCAAAGCCCAGCAAGCGCGCCGCCTCATCCGCAACCGCGCATCAGAAGTTTTAAAAACCGCCGACGCCATCGTGATGCCCGTGGCGCCCGGCGTAGCCTGGAAATTCGGTGAAAAAACCGCCGACCCGGTGGCCATGTACCTGTCCGACATTTACACCGTGCTCGCCAACCTCTGCGGTATGCCCGCCCTCGCCCTGCCCGCCGGAATACATCCTGAAAACGGTATGCCCGTAGGCATTCAACTCATGGCGGCACCCTGGCGCGACGGCGACTTGTTGTCTCTTTCCACCGCACTGTAAAATGCCGAAGGCAAAATCTGCGTTTTGAGCCTATGACACTTAAACTTTTTCCCCTGTTCGTGCTGGGCGCCTGCTCGGTGTCTGCCCAACCCACCGAATACCTTCGCAGTCCTGACGTGAACTGGGCAGCCATCATCGAACTTGTGTTGCCCGCCGACCCGCTTTTGGCCTCTGCCAACGAACCCAAAGAAGCAGCCATGGCCGTGCTCAAACTTACGTCCGACGACCAAAGCTTGTATGGTTACGTGGGCCATTCCCTGAATGCCAAACTTTGGGACCTTGCCACCACCGGCGAATGGGAAGCTTTCGCAGATGCCAACCTGACACAGCCTATAAGTCCGGACGAGGTGCTTCTTAAAACAAACGCACCCGATACCACCCTTACCTACGACCCCGAAACTTACAAAGAAAAAATGGAGGTAACCTGGGACCTCCGCCCCATGCCCGACCAAATAACCTACCTCAAAGTGCGGCAACTGCTCACGTACGACGATGCCAAAGGCCGTTTTTCCATCCTCACGCTCGCCATAGCACCGTACGACAACGGTAAAACGCCCTACTGGCTCAAGGTGCCTCCCTCCGACCCGCCCGACCCGGAACTGCTCGAAACACCCGACATCAATTGGGCTGTACGTTACGTTACGCGCAATTCAAGTCCGCAGATTCGCGATTTCCAGGTAGTGAAAGAGGAGAACGGTCCGGTCATGGAAGTGTTTTTTGAAAAAATGCAATCCGCCATCCACATCCCGCTTTACGGCGCCATCAACCACTTCGAACCGCTGTCGCCCAACCTGCGCGCCTGCCTGTTCAATTGTACCGACACCACCATATCAGTTGATCCGGAAACGTACTCCGAACATACGCGGATCGTGCGCTCCGGTCTCAAATACGAAGACATTACCGACCTCGAGCTCATCCAGGAATGGTATTTTGACGAATCTGCAGGCGAATTGTTCACCCGCCTGGTAGCCGTGGCGCCGCGTTTCAGGTATTATTTCCAGGAAGGAGAATGGCATCCGCGGATAGGGTTTTATCGGAAATGCACAGATTGAGATGGATTACACAGAAGGTTCACGCAGATTGAAGTGAACCTTCTGTGTAATCCTTCTCAATCTGCAATCATCCTTTCAACCCGACGTTTTAATACCCGAACACTTCTGAATCGCCCATGCGTTACGTCCTGATTTTCTTTCTCCTTTCGTCCGGCTTCCTCCACGCCCAAACATACACCACCCAAACAACCACTACGGAAAAAGCCCGCAAAGCATTTGATGAGGGTTACGCCTTCGGCGAAAAAAAGCAGGACGCCATCGCGCTCGGTTATTTTGAAAAAGCCATCAAAGCCGACTCCATTTTCATCGACGCCTACATGGCCATGGGTGAAACGCACACTGGACTGAACGATTATTTCAAAGCCATCGGCGCTTTTCAAAATGCCCTGAAACTCGACACGGTTTATGCGCCTGTGGCCTTTTTTCGGATGGCCATGCTGCAAATGTTCCTCGACCAAAACGACGAGGCGGTGAAAAACTTCGAAAGTTACCTGCGCAGCAAAAGTACCAACGTAGAAAACCGCGCCGTAGCCACACGCTTGCTCAAACACGCGCGTTTCCGGGCGTGGGCAGTGAAAAATCCCGTGCCGTTCAATCCCGTTTCCTTGGGTGAAGGCGTGAACACCACGGCAGGCGAATATTTCCCCAGCCTCACAGCAGACGGCGAAACGCTCATTTTTACCCGCAGGGAAAACGACAACGAGGATTTTTACCGCAGTACACTCAAAGACAGCATGTGGCAAAAAGCCGAACCGCTTGAAGGCGTAAACACACCGTTGAACGAAGGCGCCCAGGCCATCAGTCCCGACGGCAGCATCGTGCTTTTCACCGCCTGTTTCCGCGAAGGCGACGGCTCCCAAGGCAGTTGCGACATCTATTGGTCGCAGGAAAAAAGCACGGGTTGGACGACGCCTTCCCCTTTCAGTGCCAACATCAACTCCAAAAGTTGGGATTCGCAGCCCACCATCAGTGCCGATGGCAAAACAATCATCTTTTGCAGCCGCCGCCCCGGTGGCCGAGGCGCCGAAGACCTCTGGATCACCAACCGGCAAGCCGACGGCAAGTGGGGCAAGGCTGAAAACCTGGGTCCGGCCATCAATTCTGGTGGACAGGAACAAACGCCTTACCTGCACCCCGACGGACAAACCCTGTATTTCTGCTCCGATTCACTGCCCGGTATGGGCGGTACCGACCTTTTCGTAGCTCGCCGACAGCCCGACGGCTCCTGGGGCACCCCCGAAAACCTCGGCTACCCCATCAACACCAAAGGCAACGAAATCGCGCTCACCATCAGTCTGGACGGCAAAACGGCTTACTACGCCACCAACGGCAAGGAAACGAATAGTCTGGACCTCTACAGTTTCGAGCTGCCTATACACGCCCGCCCGCAACCCGTCACCTTCGTGCGCGCCCGCACCACCGACGCTGTAACCGGCAAAATGATCTCCGCGCGTATGGAAGTGATCGACTTGGCCACAGGGCAAGTATACGCCACCGCCAACACACGTAAGGACGGCACGGCGCTCGTCTGTTTGCCCGCAGGGCGCAACTACGCGCTCAACGTGAACCGCAAGGAATATTTGTTTTTTTCCGAAAACTTCAACCTCGGTCCGGGCCACAGCATCGACAAACCTTACAAAATCAACGTTGAACTTCAGCCACTATCCACAAGCGAAGGCGCCGGCAAAACCGTGGTGCTGCGCAACGTGTTTTTCAACACCGGCTCGGCGGAGCTGCTGCCCGAATCGGGTACGGAACTCAAACGCCTGGCGGAGTTGTTGAAAGACAATCCGAGCGTGAAAGTGCAGGTGAATGGCCACACCGACAATGTGGGCGACGACGCGGCCAACCTCAAACTTTCGGAAAACCGCGCCCGTGCCGTGTACGATTTCCTGGTGACCCAAGGCGTGGAGACCGCAAGACTGCGTTCCAAAGGTTTTGGAGAAACAAAACCCGTGGCCGGGAATGATACGGTTGAAGGACGCGCGAAGAATCGGAGGACGGAGTTTGAATTGTGGTAAAAAATCCGTTTTTTATCCGTTCAATCCGTGTCATCCGTGTTCCCCTTACATTGATCCTCAAAAAGAGTAGTTCGTAAGTTTTTGCGGATCAATGTAAGGGGAACACGGATGACACGGATTGAACGAATTTGAACGGATTTCACAACCGCACCGCCCTGATCGCCCCCAGCGCCAACAACATCAAAACCGCCACCACCGCAAAACCCGCGGGCAAACCGTACAGTTCACCGATGAAACCGATGAACGGCGGACCAGCCAAAAAACCCAAAAAACTGAACGTAGCATAGGTGGCCAAACCAGCGCCGGGTTTTAGTCCCGGCACCCGCGCCGCAGCGTTGAACAAAATGGGTGCTCCCATGGCCACACCGGCACCCAA
>JBBSDH010000138.1:0-11640 GCA_038249605.1 Chitinophagales bacterium
CTGTCCAAACAACGTTCTGGGCAGACATTTGAGAAATTCCGAGCAGCAATGCTGCTACCATGGTTAAACCAGTGGCAAATTGTTTCATGTAAATTTATTTATGTGTTACTTATTGTTTGAGCGCGGAAAGTTAAAACATTGCAGGATTACAAATATTCCAGATTACACCAAACGTCTGTAGTTGGCCATTAAACGACTCTTTTTTACCTGTTTTTGACAACATAAGACAGACTAAGGAAAAAGATGGTTACTTTTTTTGCGATTTGGCCCACGCATCCTTCAAAGTTACTGTTCGGTTAAAAACAGGTTTTCCCAAAGTACTGTCGGGATCAACGCAGAAATACCCCAATCTGGTAAACTGGAACTTCTCACCCGCAGCAACCTCCATCAAAGCTGGCTCCACCATGGCATTAGCGATGATGTGCAAAGAATCGGGGTTGAGCGATTTTTTAAAATCGTCTTCAGCACCGGGATCTTCCAGTTGAAACAAACGATCGTACAAACGCACTTCTGCCTGTTTGGCGTGTTCGGCGCTCAACCAGTGGATGACGCCCTGCACTTTGAGCCCGGAAGTATCCTGTCCCGACCGGCTTTCCGGCACATAGCTGCAATACACGGTATGTGGCTTGCCGTCGGCGTCTTTTTCCAACCGGTCGCAACGGATGATGAAAGCGGATTTCAGGCGCACCATGCCCCCCACCGACAAGCGGAAATATTTGGGAGGCGGATTTTCCATAAAATCATCCTGCTCGATGTACAACGAACGTGAAAACGGCAAAGCGCGTTTTCCGGCTTCCGGATCTTCTGGATTGTTTTCGGTTTCGAGCCATTCCGTCTGACCTTCGGGGTAGTTTTCAACCACCACTTTCAACGGATCAAGCACGGCAAAACGGCGCAACGCTATCTTGTTGAGGCCTTCACGAATGTAAAATTCCAGCAGGGACAGTTCAATCAGGTTTTCTCTTTTGGTCACGCCAATTTTCGTGGCAAATTCGCGCAGGCTCTCGGGCAAAAAACCGCGGCGGCGCATGCCTGCCAACGTGGGCATGCGTGGATCATCCCAACCGCTGACATGTCCTTCACGCACCAATTGAAGCAGCTTACGCTTGCTCATCACGGTGTACGTAAGGTTGAACCGCGAAAACTCGTATTGGTGCGAAGGATAAATGGCCAGTTGTTCGATGAACCAATCGTACAACGCACGGTGGGGTGCAAATTCAAGCGTACAAAGGGAATGGGTGATGCCTTCGATGCTGTCGCTTTGTCCGTGCGCCCAGTCGTACATGGGGTAAATACACCATTTGTCACCGGTACGGTGGTGGTGCGCATGTTTGATGCGGTACATGATCGGATCGCGCAACAACATGTTTGGCGAAGCCATGTCTACTTTGGCGCGAAGCACGCAGTGCCCGTCAGGGAACGCGCCCAAACGCATTTTTTCGAGCAAATCGAGGTTTTCTTCGGGTGGGGTGTTTCGGTATGGGCTGTCTTTTCCAACCTCTGTGGGTGTGCCTTTCAAAGCAGCGATTTCTTCGGCGGTGGAAAAATCAACATAGGCTTTGCCTTCGCCGACCAGTTGTTTGGTCCAGGTGTACAATTGATCGAAATTATCGGAAGCAAAAAAGACATTGTCCGGGTTGTAACCAAGCCAGCGGATGTCGTTGAGGATGCCATCCACATATTCCTGTTCTTCGGTGCTGGGGTTGGTATCGTCGTATCGGAGGTTGGTTTTGCCGCCGTATTTCTGTGCAAGACCAAAATTCACCACGATGCTTTTCGCGTGCCCGATGTGCAGGTAACCGTTGGGTTCGGGTGGGAAGCGGGTCAACACATGGTCGACCTTGCCGGAACGGAGGTCTTCCGCTATTATTTCTTCAATAAAATTCAGGGAATCGTTGGATCCGGACGTTTTTTCAGTACTCATGGTTGCTCTTGTTCTAAAGAAGGCGCAAAGAAAAGGATTTTCCCCCGAACAGACTTGCTGTTGCGGAGGAAAGTCTCCATTCCTTCCTTATTCTTCAAAACAAACCCAAAACCTTTCCGGTTTCATCAATGTCGATTTTTTCAGCTGAAGGCACTTTGGGCAGTCCGGGCATGGTCATGATTTCACCACACACCATCACAACAAATTCGGCGCCGGCGGCCAGGCGCACTTCGCGGATGTTGACCACGTGGTCCGACGGTGCGCCGAGTTTTTTAGGATCGGTGGAGAAAGAATACTGTGTTTTGGCGACACAAACGGGGTAATGGCCGTAACCCTGTGCTTCGAGTTTTTTGATGCGGTTGCGCACATCGGCTTCAGCCGAAATGTCGGAAGCGCCGTAAATTTTGGTGGCGATGGTTTTCATCTTGTCCCACAGCCCCATGTTGTCTTCGTAAACAAATTTGAAGTTGTTGTTGCCTTTTTCGGCCAGCATAACCACCGTTTCGGCCAAGGCTTCGGCGCCTTTGCCACCTTCCGCCCAGTGTTTGGCCACAACAACAGGCACCTGATGGATCGCCATTTTATCGCTCAACAGCTTGATTTCCGCTTCGGTATCAAACGTGAAGTGGTTGATGGAAACCACGCAGGGCAATCCATAATGTTCGCGGATGTTGCGCACATGCCTTTCGAGGTTGACGATGCCTTTTTCAAGCGCTTCCAGGTTTTCCTGGTTGAGTTCCTTCAAATCGGCGCCTCCTTGGTACTTAAGCGCGCGAAGGGTAGCCACCAACACCACCGCATCGGGGCGCAATCCCGACTTGCGGCATTTGATGTCTACAAATTTTTCAGCACCCAAATCGGCGCCGAAACCCGCCTCCGTAACCACATAATCGGCCAGTCGCATGGCGCTTTGGGTAGCGATCACCGAATTGCAACCGTGGGCGATGTTGGCAAACGGACCGCCATGGATGAAAGCCGGCGTGTGTTCGAGGGTTTGCACCAAGTTGGGCTTCAATGCGTCTTTGAGCAAAACCGTCATGGCACCGTGGGCGTTCAGGTCGCGGGCGCGCACGGGTTCTTGGGTACGGGTGTATGCCACCACGATGTTTCCGAGGCGTTCTTTGAGATCTGAAAGCGAAGTTGACAGACAAAAAATGGCCATCACTTCGGAGGCCACCACAATGTCGAAGCCGTCTTCACGTGGGTAACCGTTGCCTGTGCCGCCGAGGCCTACCACCACATTGCGCAAGGCGCGGTCGTTCATGTCCACTACACGCTTCCATGCGATGCGCCTGACGTCGATGCCAAGGGCATTGCCCTGGTGGATGTGGTTGTCGAGAAGTGCTGCGAGCAGGTTGTTGGCCAATGCGATGGCGCTGAAATCGCCTGTAAAGTGCAGGTTGATGTCTTCCATGGGTACCACCTGGGCGTGGCCGCCGCCGGCTGCGCCACCTTTCATGCCGAATACGGGGCCCAGACTGGGTTCGCGCAGGCAAATGATGGTTTTTTTGCCGATGAGGCTAAGAGCATCGCCAAGTCCGACGGTGGTGGTGGTTTTACCTTCACCGGCTGGTGTGGGGCTGACCGCAGTAACGAGGATCAGCTTGCTGTCGGACTTTTGGGGCAACGACGACAGGTAATCCAGCGAAATTTTTGCTTTGTAGTGGCCGTAAGGCTCCAGCGCATCTTCCGGAATACCGAGTTTGGCTTCAGCCAGTGGAATGATTTTATTCAGTTGGGCTTTTTGGGCGATTTCGATGTCGGAGAGCATAAGTTGATTTTACTGGTTGAGATCGTTTGAAAGGTAGTGGTGGCGACCTACTCAAAACACCATTTACATCCTTGCTGGCATTTCAATGCCCAAAAGGTTCATGGCGTGTTGCAAAACTTGTCCGACCGATTTGCTGAGTGCAAGCCGGAAAGCTTTGGCTTCTCCGCTTTCGGCCTGAAAAATTTTCACGTCATGCCAGAAGCGGTGGTACGCTTTGGCCAAAGCGTAACTGAAATTTGCTATCAGCGAAGGATCGTAGGCTTCCGCTGCTTCGCGAACCACAGAAGGATATTGGTGCAGGGCGAGCAACAGTTCTTTTTCCTGGGGTTGTATGTTGTTGTATCCGGCGTGTTGGTCGAGGTTGATGTTTTCAAGTTCGGCGCGTTGCAAAAGTTTGTTGATGCGCACGTAGGAGTATTGGACGTACGGACCGGTTTGCCCTTGCATATCCACCGATTCTTCGGGGTTGAAGATCATTTTTTTCTTCGGATGCACCTTGATGATGAAAAACTTCAGGGCGCCCATGCCGATGAGCCGCATGAGTTCTTTTTGCTCGGCAGGGTCGAAGTTTTCAATTTCTCCGCGTTCGGCGCTTTGTTCTGTTGCGATGCGCGTTACTTCCTGCACCAGGTCGTCGGCATCAACGACGGTGCCTTCGCGTGTTTTCATACGTCCGGTGGGCAGTTCCACAAGTCCGTAATTAAGGTGGATCAAACCATCGGCATAAGGTTCGCCGAGGCGTTTGAGCGTTTCGAAAAGCACGGCGAAGTGGTAATTCTGTTCATCGGCCACCACATAAATCATCCTACTGGGTTTGAACTCTTGGTAACGGATGCGCGAAGTGCCCATATCCTGCGTGATGTACACCGAAGTGCCGTCGGCGCGCAATACGAGTTTGTGGTCGTGTCCGGCGTCGGTGAGGTCGATCCACACCGAGCCGTCGTCTTTGCGGTAAAACACGCCTTTTGCGAGACCTTCAACCACGATGTCTTTGCCCAGCAGATAAGTTTCGCTTTCGTAGTACAGTTTATCGAAGCCAACGCCCAGATCGTCGTAGGTTTTTTCGAAACCACTGTAAACCCAGTTGTTCATCATTTTCCAAAGGTCCATCACTTCTGGATCGCCGTTTTCCCAGCGCAGCAAGGTATCGCGTACTTCGGCGCCGAGGTCGGAGTAGTCGTTGAACCATTTGTTTTTGTATTCTTTAAAAAACGCCTGTTCTGATTGTCTGTCTTTGTGTTTTTCTTCAAAAATGGCTTTGGCGTCGTCGGTTTGTTGCCAGGCGTCGTATGCTGTTTTGGTTTTGCTTTCAAACAACACGTAATAATCGCCTACGAGGTGATCGCCTTTGATGCCGCTGTTTTCAGGTGTCTGACCGTTGCCGAATTTTTTCCAGGACACCATACTTTTACAGATGGCTACGCCGCGGTCGTTGATGACCTGCACTTTAACGACGTCGTAGCCGGCGGCGTCGAGGATCTGGCTACAGGACCAACCGAGCAGGATGTTGCGGATGTGTCCGAGGTGGAGGGGTTTGTTGGTGTTGGGCGAAGAGAACTCGACCATCACTTTTTGTCCGTTGCGCGGTTGTTCGCCGTATTGGCGGTTGTTCACGATGTTGTTGAGGAAATTTTTCCAGTAAGAATTGTCGATTTCGAGGTTTAAAAAACCTTTGACAACATTGTGTGCACGGATTTGCGGAATTTGTTCCTGCACAAGGCGGCCGATTTCGGCGGCGGCTTGGTCGGGTGCTTTGCCCGCCATTTTTACAAATGGAAAAATGACCACCGAGTAATCGCCTGTAAAGTCTGGAGGCGTATTGTTCACCAGCACTTTATCGGCTTCAACGGGGTGATTGTACAATTGTTCAACAGCTTGTGCGACGGCTTGTTGGATTATGCTGATGATGTTCATGTCGGAACGTTTGCCTTAAAAAGGCGCAAAACTAAGATTAATTCGTGCAACCTTTTGGAGCATGTACGGGATTTGGGTTTGAGATACCGATGAACCCAAATCCCGAACATGCTCTTAGAAGCGATAGGTAAAGGAGAAACGGTAATCCCATGGACTTTGGAAGGCAAACAAATCATCGGCGATGCCAAAATTGTAAAAGACCCCTATTTCCGAACCGAAACCGCCCGTACCGCCGCCGAAGTTGTAACCGCCGCCGAGGTATTGGTTGAAACGTTGGTATTTGTATTTGGCGATGGTATTGGGCCCTGAAAGGTAATCGGCTGGTTCCTGTACCCATTCGTTGGCCAATTCGCCTTGGATGAAAAGGCCGCGAAAAACGCGTCCACGTATGAAGGTGCCAACTTCCGTGTTGAAGAGGTTGAGCACCTGGAATCCTTGTTGTTTGAAGGAGGTAAAATTAACATTTACCCGCGGGCCAACGGAAATTTGCTCAATGATTTTGTAGCCTACCATGGGCGAAAGGCCAAAACCAAAAGAGCTTGATCCATTGAATGAGCCGAAGCCCAGATTGACGCCTCCGCCATACCACAAATGAGATTTAAAGTCGGTGAAGCCAGAAAACTGCTGCTGTTGTTGTTGGCGTTGTGGCTGCGGTTCCGATTGACCGGGCCGCGAAGGTGAAGGCTGTGTTGGGTTTTGGTTGGGAACAGTTCTTATTTGAGCGCTCAGCCCACTTGCCACCAGGAAAATGAAAAGGTATAAAAACAGGTATTTTTTTCCAAAAAAAGACATGGGATGTGGTATTTAAAATATGGTTATGGATGCAAAGGTATAAAAGCTGTGCGTTGCTCCAAAGGAAGCTTTGAAGGTTCAACAAGTTAGCACAGAAAAGTATGTATTTGGCCAAATCTGCAATTTTTTATCAAAGTCTACAACTGTTTTTTTCAACAAGTGGTACATTCGCAGGTCCAAAAATCCTATTTTAAACAACAAAAGCCACTTTGTTTTCGAAACATCTTGTGTTTCGTAATCTTTTTTCTTGCATAATACATCTGACAATCAATTCATTAGATCAATTCAACGCCTTACAGTATGACACATTGCTACCGTCTGATGTTCCGACTTTTCTCCATCACCCTTCTTTGGATCGGTGTTTCAGGTATGCTGTCGGCCCAGACCTTTAACGGAGAAGCTCAATCTTTCGCTTCCATACGCCTTCAAAAAGTACTTTCTTCTTGGGAAGTTTACCGCATTGATGTAGCATCTATGGACCAATGGCTTCAGTCCAGCCCAAGTGGATCGACTTCACAATTGAACCTCGGCAACCGCCAATGGTCGCTTCAACTCGTGAACAGCGGCATCATTTCTCCCAATTATACCCTTCAGGTTCAAACCCCAAATGGTTTGGAGACAAGGCCGAGCAATGCTGCCACAAAAGCATTCCGCGGTATTGAAGTCAATGGTGGCGGCAGTGTACGTCTCACCATCGACGATGATTTCATTTGCGGTTTTGTGCGCGAAGGCACCGAGATGGTATTCATTGAGCCGTTGTGGTGGCATGAAAATACCGCCGCACATGATTTGTTTGTTGTTTACAATGCCAGTGCAGTAAACCGCGATCTGGATGCCGGTTGTATTGCTCTGGAATGGGACACCAACATCCAGCAAAACCAACCTGAGCTAGACCAAGACGACCACGGCGACGAGTCTGAAAGCGTGCTTGCTTGTTACGAACTCGAACTGGCCATAGCTTCCGACCGTTCCATGTTCGACAAATACGGTTCCGTGGGTGCTGTGGAAGACCACAACATCGCGGTGATCAACAACGTACAGGACGACTACAACGGTTCGTTCAACCACGATGTCACCATTACCATCATAACACAACTCGTTATTACCGGCACAGACCCCTGGACTTCCTCTTTGGCCGCTGGCGAGCTCCTCGGAAGCTTCCGCAACTGGGGCCAGGGGGGCGGATTCGGCATCACCTTTGACCTCGGCGAACTTTGGACCAACCGCGACTTTACGGGCAGCACCGTGGGTATTGCATACCTCAACTCCGTCTGCAACTCTACTAAATACCATTGCCTGCAGGATTTTACTTCCAACGCGGAAGTCCTGCGTTGCATGACCTCCCATGAAATCGGCCACAACTTCAATGCAAACCACGACGTTACCGGTTGTCCGCCCAACTTCATCATGTGTCCGTTTGTTACTACCTCGAGTACTTGGAGCGCCAACTCCATTACCGTGATCAGCAATAAAATCACCCAATTGGCCAACAATGGCTGCCTTTCATCCTGTGGACCGCCACCGCCACCGCTGGTGGTCGACTTCACCTGGTCGCCCAATCCGGTTTGCCAAGGCACCCCTGTTTTGTTCGACGACAATTCATCGGGCAACATCACTGGCCGTTCGTGGACTTTCCAGGGCGGAGCGCCTGCTTCTTCAACCCAGGTCAATCCGGTGGTCCTTTGGAACACACCCGGTACCTACAATGTGACGCTCAATTTGACGGCTTTGGGCGGTGCCACCGCATCCTTAACCCAGCAAATCACGATCAATCCGTTGCCGGTTGCCAACTTTACCCAAACCATCACGGGTACAACCGTAAATTTCAACAACACATCCTTGTACAACACCAGTTCGGAATGGGAGTTCGGCGATGGTGACTTCAGTTTTGATAACAATCCCATACACACTTATGCTGTGGGTGGTGTCTACACGGTTAAACTTACCGTCACCAACGACTGTGGTACTTCCACCAAAATTACAACGATCAATACAGCGCCAACAGCTGACTTTACAGCCAATCCCACAAGTGGTTGCGCTCCGTTGTTCGTTCAATTCAGCAACCAGTCTTCCAACAATGCCGTTTCGTACTTCTGGCAGTTCCCGGGCGGTTCACCCAACCAGTCGAACCAGGAAAACCCAACGGTGAGTTACGCCACGTCCGGAACTTTTAACGTAACACTTACTGCTAACAACAACACGGGAGCAAACACCATCATAAAAACCGGTTTGATCACCGTACAAAACATCCCGGCTGCGAATTTCACCCATTCTGTGAACGGTTTGGTGGTAACCTTTACCAACAGTTCCGTGGGCGCAACATCATTCCTCTGGAACTTTGGAGACGGCGGCGCTACAAGCACCCTCGCCAACCCAATACATACCTATGCGGTAGGCGGAACTTACACGGTGACCATGACGGCCACCAACGCCTGTGGAAACACGGTGAAAACCCAAACCGTAAGTCTTATACCGCCACCCACGGCCAGTTTCACAGCAGCCCCCACGAGCGGCTGCGCCCCACTAACGGTTCTTTACACCAGCACCTCTACGGGCAATCCTTCATCCTACAACTGGTCGTTTCCGGGAGGCATACCGTCCACTTCTACGGTACAAAACCCCAGTGTGGTTTACAATACTTCCGGCGTTTACAGCGCTACCCTCATTGCCACCAATGCAGGCGGCAACAACACCATTACCCTTTCCAATAACCTGAATGTAAACGACGTACCAGGCTCTTCGTTTACCAGCAATGTAAACGGCGCAACCGCGACCTTCACCAACACAACCACCAACGGTACGACGTACAGCTGGAACTTTGGAGACAACACCACCAGCACACTGTCCAACCCTACGCACACCTACACAACCGACGGCACCTACACCGTGGTGCTTACCTCCACCAATGCTTGTGGCACATCAACGGCTACCCAAACGGTTACTGTCGTGACGCCGCCAACCGCTGCGTTTACGGCCAACCCGACCACCGGTTGTTCGGCTCTAACGGTCACGTTCAACAACCAATCGTCGGCCAATGCTTCGACGTACAGTTGGACATTCCCCGGTGGCTCACCTTCAAGCTCTGCGCTTGCCAATCCAACGGTTGTTTACAACACGCCAGGGCAATACTCCGTAACCCTTGTTGCAACAAACAGCGCAGGTACCAATACCGCTGTGCTGACCAATTACATCAACGCAACCACCGTACCCACGGCTGGATTTACGTCTGCAACCAATGGCGCAACCGTCAATTTCAGCAACTCGTCCATCGGTGGCACGACGTACAGCTGGAATTTCGGCGACAACGGTAGCAGTTCCCAAACCAACCCTTCGCATACTTATACCACCGACGGCACCTACACCGTGGTGCTTACCTCCACCAATGGCTGTGGTACGTCGACGGCCTCACAAACAGTCACCATCGTGACGCCGCCTACACCAGGTTTTACGGCAGACAACACCAGCGGATGCGGACCACTTTCGGTACAGTTCATCAACCAATCGTCGGCCAACACAACGAGCGTAAGCTGGTCATTCCCCGGTGGAACCCCTTCAACATCGACACAGAACAATCCTATGGTTGTTTACAACAACCCCGGGACTTACTCGGTAACGATGACGGCCACCAACTCGGCAGGCTCCAATACAGCAACCATAACCAACCTTATCCAGGTTGCACCCGAGCCTGAAGCCGCTTTCACAAGCATTCAGAACAATGCAACGGTAACGTTCAGCAACAGCTCGAATGGCGCCAACAGTTACAGTTGGTTCTTCGGTGATGGCGGTACCAGTTCGTTGCCAGAACCAACTTATACGTATACCACAGACGGCGTGTACACCATCGTGATGGTGGCCGCCAATGCTTGCGGCAACGACACTGCGACCCAAACAGTCACCGTTGTTTTGCCGCCGACGGCAGCGTTCATGATGAGTGACAATGAAGGCTGCGCGCCCTTTACCGTACAATTCTCCAATGAATCGTCGGATAATGCAACCTCTTTTGGCTGGACGTTTGTAGGCGGAGATCCTGCCACTTCCAGCGTTGAAAACCCGAGTGTTACCTGGAGCCAGCCTGGCGTTTACCAGGCGATACTTACTACAAGCAATGCAGCAGGTACGGCTACAGCCACCAGCACCATCACGGTAAATACCCTGCCGACCGCAGGATTTACATCGGTTACTGCTGGCTTGTCAGTACAACTAACCAACACCTCAACGGGAGCTGACGGCTACCTGTGGGATTTTGGCGATGGCTCGCCAACCAGCACTGTGGAAAACCCGGTTCACGATTATGGAACCACCGGTTCCTTTATGGTAACGCTTAAGGTGTCCAATGAATGCGGTGATGTACAATTCACCCAGAGTGTTGAAATCGTAGGCTCACCTCCTTCTGCCCAGTTTACAACCAAAACCACCAAAGGTTGCTCGCCATTTACCGTTGAGTTCGACGACTTGTCGCTCGGCAGCCCCATCAGTTGGTTGTGGACTTTTGAAGGTGGCTCACCTGCTACTTCAACAGAACCAAACCCTGTTGTGACGTATGCAACGCCTGGTGTTTACACGGTTGTTCTGGAAGCAACCAACCTTTTTGGAAGCAATACACTGACTGCTGTTGACTACATCACGGTTCAGGACCTCCCGCAGGCCACCTTCAGCTACCTTCCTGCCAACGATACCGTGCAATTCTTCAATCTGTCGATGAATGCCGACAGCTACCAGTGGAACTTCGGCGATGGCGTCGGTACCAGCATGGAAGCCAATCCTACATACGTTTACAGCGCTTCAGGCACCTACACAGTTGAACTTACGGCCATCAATACCTGCGGCGCAGCTACCCTGCAACAAATGGTGGTGGTGATCCTCGTAGGAACCAATGAAGCCGAATGGCTCAACAGCTTCCGCCTTTACCCGAACCCCAACGATGGTTCATTCGTGATCGATATGGTTGGTACTCCGGCAAACGAAGTAGCCTTTACCTTATACGATGCCTCGGGAAGATTGATCAAACGCGATGTAACCGGATTCGATAACGGTGTGCTCAGGCAAAACTTCCTTTACCAGGATCTTCCACAAGGCATTTACAACATGCACATCCTCGCAGGAAACAAATCGAAACACGTGAAAATCATCGTGCAACGGTAGATAAGTTTAAAGTTTAAAGTTTAAAGTTTAAAGTTTAAAGTTTAAAGTTTAAAGTTTAAAGTTTAAAGTTTAAAGTTGGCTTAGCATGTAAATAAAA
>JBBSDH010000139.1:0-11530 GCA_038249605.1 Chitinophagales bacterium
CAAAGCATCCCGCGAATGTAATGTGCGCAATCCGCTCGTATTGGAAGGGGGTGACCAACCGGTCGCATCCGGCTTGTAACATGGGCGGGCGGGATAAAGCCCGACCTCCAGCAAAAGCCCAATCTCCCTTTCGCTCTTGACATTTTCTATCTTTTTTTTGAATCTTGCACTTCCGTTCTCATCCGATTTCTTTCTCCGAATTTTTACTGGCATTTATTACATCTCTTCCACAAACCTACCGGAAGGCATTCCGGCTATGTAAGCCTATGAAAATCGAATACAGAAGGAAATTGCCCCACAAATACTACTTGGGGTCCATGTTTTTTATCACTTGGAATCTGGAAGGCGCCTTACCTCAGGAAGTTCGGATACGACTTCACACAGAACTCGCCGAACGGCAACAACGTATCAATTCCAATCCAATCTTCAATCCCGATGAAAAAACCACAGCCTTGAACCATGCCCAAAGCCTTTGGATTCAGGCGTATGACGACGAGCTGGACAAACTACATCCATCATCTCCAACCTGGCTGAGTCAACCTGAAATTGCAAAAATCATCATCAATCGTTTGAATGAGTTCGATGGATTGTATTATCGGTTGGGAGCCTATGTGATCATGCCCAACCACGTCCATGTCTTGTTGGATTTCTCCATACAGTTACCAAACGACGACTGGGAAATTTCTGATGATAATTACAAGCAGGTATACAAAGTTATCAAACTTATCAAAGGAGCAACATCGCGTTGGAGCAATCAAAAGCTGCAACGTAAAGGCGTATTCTGGCAAGAAGGGTGTTTTGATCGGTACATAAGGAATGATAAACATCGATTCACAGTTTCACAGTACATACTCAACAACCCTGTCAAAGCCGGTCTGTGTGCCAAAAGGGAAGATCACCCATTCACTTACCTGTCACCTGGTGATGCCACCTGGCGTGATCGATTTTTAAACGGTGACTAACCAAGAGGTCGGCCAGGAGGTCGGGCTTCAGCCCGACAATGGGTAGGCGGACTTTAGTCCGCCGAAAACGAGACAAATTAATTCATTCAGCAGACTAAAGTCCGCCTACCCATTGTCGGGCTAAAGCCCGACCTCCCAATCAATAAATTACCTGCATGTTCATGTTGTACAACATGAACGACAACAAATCAGCTGCTTCCTCAAGCAGTTTACTGGTCGGTTTGCCCGCGCCATGCCCGGCGCTGGTTTCGATGCGGATGAGCGTAGGCCTGGGACCCTGCTGTACTTCCTGCAACGCAGCCGCATATTTAAATGAGTGTGCCGGCACCACACGGTCGTCGTGGTCGGCCGTGGTGATGAGCGTGGCCGGGTAGGCTGTTTTTTTCAAATTATGCAACGGTGAATAGGCCATCAGACAAGGGAATTCTTCCGCCACATCGCTGCGACCGTAATCCACGGCCCAAGCGTAACCGATCGTGAATTTGTGGTAACGCAACATGTCGAGTACGCCAACTCTTGGGAAACACACGCCGAAAAGTTCCGGACGCTGGGTCATGCAAGCGCCTACAAGCAATCCGCCGTTGGAACCGCCTTCGATGGCAAGCCTTTCGGGTGCGGTGTACTTTTTGGCGATTAGGTATTCGGCTGCAGCGATGAAGTCGTCGAACACATTTTGCTTCGTGCACTTGGTGCCCGCTTTGTGCCAAACTTCACCAAACTCGCCGCCACCGCGGATGTTGGCCACGGCATAGATGCCGTTGTTCTCGAGCAGGGCTGCACGGGAAGCAGAAAAACCCGGTGTTATCGATTGGTTGAAACCGCCGTAGCCGTAGAGCAGCGTGGGGTTGTTGCCGTCGAACGAGATGTTTTTCTTGCGTGTGATGAACATGGGCACTTGGGTGCCGTCTTTGCTAGTGTACCAGATTTGCTCGGTCGTGTAAGCGTCGGGGTTGAACGCCATTTTGGGCGCCTTGAACACCTTCACATCGAGCGTTTGCATGTCGAGCGAATAAATCGTAGTGGGACGCAGGAACGACGCAAAGGAGAAAAACGCCTGTTTTTCATCTTTTTCACCACTTACCGAGCCTACCGTTCCGATTTCCGGGAGGGCTATTTCTTTCAAAAACTTACCATCGGTATCGAAAACACGCAGGGCGCTGGAGGCGTTGTGCAGGTAGCTGCAAACAATTTTTCCGCCACACAATACAGCGCTTTGAAGCACGTCGGACGTATCCTCAGGCACTAAAGTTATCCAGTTTGCTTCGGCAGGGCGCGTGGGATTCACCCGGATGAGTCGTTGTTTCGGAGCGTTTTTGTTGGTGATGATGAGCATGTCATCGCCGATGTTGTCCACCACGCCGTATTCGTTTTCAAAACCTTCGGCGATGGATATCAACCCTTTCGGATTGTTCACCAGGTCGCGCACCATCAGACTGTTGCCGCTCGTGCTTTCGCCGGCAGTTACACTGAGGAATCTTTCGTCGTCGGTGGTACTTGCGCCGAAATAACGATCTGGGTGTGCGGCATCTCGGTAAACCATTTGGTCGGCGCTTTGCGGCGTGCCGAGTTTGTGCAAATAAATGGCGCAGTTCTGGTTCGTTTGGGTGAGCGCGGCGCCTTCTTTAGGCTCCGGATACCGGCTGTAGTAAAAACCGTCGCCTGCCCATGAAATGCCCGTGAACTTGGCCCATTCGATCACATCGGTGAGCATTTGTCCCGATTGCAGGTCTTTCACCTGGATGCTGCGCCAGTCCGAACCGCCTTTGGAAATGCTGTAGGCAAGGTAGCGGCCGTCTTTGGAAAAGTCGAGTTCCTGCAGCGAACTGGTGCCGTCGGTGCTGAAGGTGTTGGGGTCAAGCACCACTTTGGCTTCGGATTCGAGGTTATCCTGTACGTACAGTACACTTTGGTTTTGCAAACCGTCGTTTTTGAAAAAGTAGTATTTGCCGGCTTTTTTAAAGGGCGTTCCAAATTTTTCAAAATTCCAGATGGCTTCCAGACGTTGCTTAATCTTATCGCGGTACGGGATTTGTCCGAGGTAGCCGAAGGTGACCAGGTTTTGTTTTTTTACCCACTCCTTGGTTTCTTCGCTCTGGTCGTCTTCGAGCCAGCGGTACGGGTCGGCGACGGTTTTTCCGAAGTAGGTGTCGCGCACCGTCGTATCCTTACGCGTAAAGGGGTAAGTAACGGGAATGGGTTTAAAAGCCATGTTCTGTGTATTGGCCGAAGAGCCACCGTTTTGGTCGCAACCCGTGTTGAGTAAAGCAAGTAAAACGAAACTGAAAAGGATATGTGTCTTCATGATGATGGTATTTGCGCCGCAGGCGCGTATTTTTGCGTCAAAAGTAGTGTGCAAAACCCGATTACAGCACATGAATGGATAAGATGAATTCGCTACAACACAACATAACCATGATTCGAAGCCTGTTTGCCACCTGTTTGTTGTTGTTTGCAGGCATGCTGCACGCGCAGGACCTGCCCCCGGTGGATACCTTTCCACCATCACCTACCGTCGCTCAAATGCGGCAAACTGTGTCTGTTTTGCAAAGCCAAGCCATGGATGCAGCGCATAAACTCGGTTTTTATGCCGACAACAAACGCGACAAACGCGACTTGTTGGACAAACTGGTGAAGGCCGCAAAAAAAGACAGCACCTTCAACAGGGATACCTTGGCACAACTTACCGACAACCTCTCGGAAGCCAAAAATTTGGAAAAAACGGCCAAAAACGATTTGAAAAAAGCAGAAAAAGCCGTTTCCCTGGCGGAAAAAACGATGAAAACGGACAGTTTAACGCTCCTTAAAAACCTTCCGAAACTTATTGAACAGGTTAAGGAAGTACAAGCCCTTGCCGCCGGTTTACCAGAACCTTTCCTACCGCCCGTTGCCGCCATCCTCATTCCGGAAGGCGTGAGCGATCCGTCTGCGGTGCCTACGGATTCCACATTGACTACCCAACCCGATTCCAACACTTCGGCTGCCGCCGAAAAACCCAAAAAAGAAAAAACCAAAGCGCCACCTGCCGGTTTCAAACCCTATGACCCTGCCCAGGATGTCATGCTCAATCCACCCACTCTCCCTTGTGCTGTGGCGCAACAGCGACGTGACGAATTTTCCGGCGAAGTTTACCGTGAATTGAAACGGGAAGAAATTTTCAGACATACGCCCGCCGTTTTGAAAAATTACCTCAGCGGCAAACCCCAGGTCACCTGCGACGCGGCCATGTCTTCTACATCGGGCGGTGTTTTGATGATGCATCTGTGGTTCAAAGTAAACGACCCCAACCCGCGCAAATCGTTCGGCACCCTGGGCAAAGACGCCATAACCCTGCTGCGTTTCCTCGACGGCACCTCGGTGAGCATCACCAACATGCACGCCGATGAAGGTACGCCCGACCCGGAAGGTGGACCATGGATGTACCACGGACAATACAACATCGACAAGGCACTTTTGAAAAAACTGCAAAAAACACCGCTCGATAAAATCCGAATCGCGTGGAGCACGGGGTACGAAGATTACGACCTGTACGACATCGACGTGTTCATCCGGCAACTGAAATGCCTCCTGTGAAAATCCAGTCCGACGTTTCCCTGCTTCCCTACAATACTTTCGGCATTGATGCCCATGCGGCGTTTTTGGCCGAATTCCACAACGTGGCCGAACTTAAGGAGGCCCTGCGTTCACCTGTGTCGCCACGCATCGTTTGGGGCGGCGGCAGCAATGTGGTGTTGCGCGGCGATTATCCCGGCCTAATTTTACTCAATAGCGTGAGGGGCATCACCATCGTGCGCACCTTCGAACACCGCGTTTGGGTGACCGTTGGCGGCGGCGAAGTGTGGCACGATTTCGTGCTTTGGGCTGTGAAAAACAATTTGGGCGGTATAGAAAACCTCAGTCTGATTCCAGGCTCTGTAGGCGCATCGCCCGTGCAAAACATCGGCGCGTACGGTGTTGAAATCAAGGATACGTTTGTGCGCCTGGAAGCCGTCAATTTGGAAACGGGCGAAAAGGAAACCTTTACCAAAGTGCAATGCCGTTTCGGGTACCGCGACAGTTTTTTCAAACACGAAGGCAAAGGGAAATACGCGATTGTGTCGGTCACGTTTTCACTTTCTCGCCACAACCACAAAATCAACATGAATTACGGCGACATACGCAAACAACTGGAAGCCAACGGCGTGACAACGCCCGGCATTGCCGACGTGAGCCGTGCCGTAGTCGCCATCCGTTCCTCCAAACTGCCCGATCCCGCCAAACTCGGCAACTGCGGCAGTTTTTTTAAAAACCCGGAAACAGACCGCAGCGTGCTCGAACGTTTGCGCGCCACACACCCTCAAGCGCCCGCGTACGACTTGCCCGACGGAAGGGTGAAAATACCCGCCGGCTGGCTTATCGAACAATGCGGCTGGAAAGGTAAAAACATGGGCAACGTGGGCTGTTACGAAAAACAAGCCCTCGTATTGGTGAACCTCGGTGGCGCTACGGGCGCGGAGGTGGAAACACTCGCCAAAGCCATCATCGCCTCGGTGGAAGCACAATTTGGCATCCGTTTGGAGCCGGAGGTGAACATTTTGTAACCGAGCGTCAGCTACACGACATTTCCATACCTGTTTTGGCACGGTTTTGTAGACATCATACCTTGAAAGGGCTTAAAAACCTTTTATTGGTTAATTGTTTTCATGGTTATGTCGAGCCACCAGATTGTAACAATCTGGTGGTTTTTTTATCTTCTCACCACCCTCGCCACAAACACCTTCTCTCCAACCCTCACCATCACCAAATACACGCCCGCCGGCTGTTTTTCCAAAGAAACCATGCCCTGCAAAGCGTCGTCCCAACGTGTGAGCCGGGTTTCGTAAAGTTGTTTGCCGTGAGCATCCGTGACGTACACGTCTGCGTCACGCACGCCTTCGGGGACAGACAGGTACAGGCGCACCAATCCGTCCGTAGGGTTGGGCGTGACCGTGAGTTTGGCGTTTTTCCAAACCTCAACCGTTGAAGAAGCTACTTCCACCACGATGGACAACATCTCCACGCATCCATTGGCATCGCGGGCGTAAACCGTGTAGATGCCCGCTGCAAGTCCGGTAAACGCTGTCTCAGACACATAATCCGTACCATTGGTGCTGATTTCGTAAGGTGCGGTTCCGCCAGCAAAGGTCAGACTGATCACCCCGTCGTTGGCGCCCACGGCACTGGCAGGCGTAGCGTCGGGCGTTACGGCAAAATTGCCGCATTGGTCCTGCAAACAAAAAGGCACATCCAACGTATCCGTTTCAAAACCAAAGACTTGAAACCCTGTGTAACCTTCAATGGTTATGTTTACAAAACCATTGAATCCATTGCCACCCGAATCGATGAAACGCATGGTGTAACAATGGTTTGGATCCACACAAATGCCGGGTGTGTACTGAAACAATCCGGCCAAAGTGTAGGGGCCGCCGGAAACAATCACCGAACCGTCGGGACCAAGAAGTTGCCAAATGGTTTCGTCGGGATTGTTGTCTGCCGCAAACAGGATTTCCACCTCGGCAAGCGTTTCGGTTACTTCGTAAGCCAGAGAAAGACTATTGTCCTGGGTATTCACCGTATCCGCCACACCGTCGATGCTCCTTATTTCCAGCTCCAGGTTGTTTGTACCGTACACCGTATGATCCGGCTTGAAATAATATCCGCCTACTTTGCCGGGCTCCAAATTGATGTTGATGGTATCGTATGTTTCCGGAAATCCGTTTGATCGGATGGCAAGTTCAAGCGTTTGTGCGGTCAGAGCGCCGTTGTTTTGAAAAAGCAAGGCCATTTCAACCTTGGCGGTATCGCTGCAGCCTGTGTAAAGATCGAGCGATTGCAAGGCGATGTCGTAGTCCGCCCTACGGTAAAGGGTATCCCTGTAAAGATCGTTGTTGGGTTGTTCGTCGCCGGGCACAAGGGTCCGGAAAACAAACGGGTGGATGGTGGTAAAAACATCGCTCAAATCAACCGCAGTGTTGAACGTATGGGTGACGGTCTGCTGTGGTTGAAGGGTGCCGGGGATGGTTTCGGTAACCTCTTCCTGGATGCCGGAGTTTTTGTTGTACCGCACCTGCACGTTCGTAAGTGGCGTGGTGCCGAAGTTGCGCAACCGTACCGTCACGGCTTCAGCATTGCCCAGGCTGGGGTCCGAAACAGGCGAAACAAGCCCGATAACACCCGCATCCACAGACACACGTGCAGGAGTGCAAAATGAAACGGTATCCTTTTGGTTGTCGGCCGTTTTAACGGAGGCCAAAACATTGTTGTAAATGTCGTACAGTTTTACATCGCCCTGCCAAGATAAGGTACTTGCACGGTAAATCAGTTTGTAACAGGTATTGTCGTCGGTACAAATGGGCGCCACCACGCTGGCTGCGGAGGCTACCTGACCGCTGCCCACGATCGACCCTCCGGCACGCAATTCCCATTGCAAAACGCCAAATTCGGTGGTTCCTTCAAGCGACAAATACGTGCCGCCGAGGTTCCCAAAAAACTTCACCGAAGTGGAATCGTCCGAAGTTTCCTGGTCGGCAAAACCGTTGGGGAAAGCCGTATGCGCGCGCAGGTTGTTCAATCCGTCGTTGATGTTCGTCATGGTAAGTATGACGGTGTCGCGTTCGCCGGGCTGGAGGTTTCCGGTCCAAAAAACCGTGTCCTGAGCCTGTGTATTCAGTTTCCAGCGCAGTTCGACGCTGTTCAAAGGCAACCCCGAGTAGTTTTCAACGATGAAACCAAAGGTATGCGCGTCGGCGCACAACAAACCCGACAGGTTGAACCTGCCTGCGATGCCGGCATTGTGGGCCGTTAGTTTTTTTACGGTTGCGCGCAAGGTGTCGTTTTTGGTAAAATTGTCTTTCGTCCACTGGCTTACAATCATGAACGGATAGGTTTGTCCTACAACAGGCATGTCTACCGTGGTATTGAACGTGTAATCCACGCTTTGTTCGGAAGCGATAACGCCTGGCAATTGTTCGGTGGCTACGAGAACATTGTTGAACCAAAGCTGCAGACTCACATTTTGAGCTGGATTGATGCCGCCGTTCAACACACGTACCGATACGTTTTCGGGTGCGCCTACCGTTGCGTTGGGCAGTGGTCCGAGCAGTTCGGTCGGACTCACATCGAAGCTGTCGCGCTGGATGCGAAACGTGCCGATGCGGGTGCCCCAGTTGGCGTTGTTGGGTTGATATTCGCCGGTAAACCAGAAGGTTTTTCCGTCCTCGGGGTCTATGCTCATGCTGCTGTAATCGCCCCAACGCTGGTCGCCGGTATGGCTCACACTACCTGCCTGAAGGGTATATTCTTCGATGGGCATTTGTCCGAGCGGGTCACTGGCGCGACGGCCCGTAAGACGCAATCCCGGAAAAACAGTGTTGCTCACCACGGAATAACCCAAACCGATGTTGCCGGCTTCGTCGAAAGCCAGGGTGCCCATAAACCGGTTGGTGGCGAGGTCGGGTGCAAAAGTGCCCTGCTGGTAAATGCTCCAGTCTTCATTGCCTGTTTTGCGCAGCTCGTACCAGCGTACTGCCGCGTCGCCACCTGCGCCTGTTTGTCCGGACACGTCGGCGATGTGGTTGAATACCACCGCTTCGTGGCTGCCGAAGTTGCGGTAAGCTGCCCGGTGCATAATGATGTTTTCCAGGGCAGCAATGCGCGGCGCTCCGGCACCGGGTTGTTCCAAACAATCGAACAGCCCGGAAAAACACACTCTGGTTTCAAAAGGAGCGGTGTAAATGCTGGATGGACCGTCGAGGAAACTCTGCGATAAGTCCTGCCAGTTTACATAAACTTCAAATATTTGGATCTGGTCGGCGCCGCCGTTCCAGGCATCGTCGTACACACGAAACAGGTAGCCCGGACTGCCGGGAGGTGGCGGTGCGCCACCGTCCCAATCGGCACCCGTAGCCGGCTGGAAGCTGATGCCCGGGTATTTTGGAAGTTCGAAACGGTGCACCTGAAAGGCATCGGCGCCGGCGAGGATGGCGCTTTTTTCAAGGGCATAACCGCTGCATTGGTTGCCGTTCACAATTTCGTTTACCGTGACAAAATAGGCGTCGGGCCAAATGTAAAGTTTGGGATAATCGGGGAAACCGAGTGTCTGGAAACGGTAGGCTTTCCAGCCGCCTGTCGGATCGTGGTCGTCGGAAATGGCCAGCAGCAATTCGCCGTTGCCGATGCCTTGCATTTCCATCATGATCCAGCGTTCGGCGCCCGGATCGTATTGAATGATGGGATCGCCGATGCTGCTGCTTCCCACCTGGTTCCAAAGGGTGTTGGTGGCGGCCGGACCGTAAACGGAATTGCCTTGTTTGTCCCAAATGCGGAATTTTGCGCCGGAGGCGCTGTTCACGGCTTGTATGTAGTGGTTTTTGCCCACGTCGCCGTTCGGGTCGGGGGGCGAAACGGCGCCGTCGCGCAGGCCTTCAAAATTCAGGTCCACGTCGAGCTCCGGACCGGTACTGCGCTCCGCGTTCATGCCCACCAACGGATCGGGGCCCTGGGGCAAAGCGTCGGGGTTGTTGATCACGTTGGGTGGGAAGTGGTTCCATTTTTGCCACACCTTCAGGGGCGTACCGGCCGGAATGGTTACCGGAATAAGGTCGCGCAGGGGCGGAATGGTGCCGAGGTAGGTGCCTGAAGACACCATGGGCGCGATGCGTTGGGGTTCCTGGGCGGACAAAAAGGTTGTGAAAAGGGAAACAAACAGGAAGAAACGGAGGCGGAGCATGCAGTGTAAATTTTTATGACTGCAAGGATACGGGGAAAAAATCTTACCTTTGCGCTCCTTTTCAACGACATATACTTTTTTAAATGCTGTCAGTAAACGACGTTGCCTTGCAATTTGGAAAACGGGTTCTTTTTGATTCCGTCAATTTAAAATTTGTAAAAGGCAACTGTTACGGTGTCATAGGAGCCAACGGCGCCGGCAAATCAACCTTCCTGAAGATTCTCTCGGGCGAAATAGAAAGTACCCGGGGATCCATCGACATATCTCCCGGCGAACGTATGGCCGTACTCAGCCAAAACCACTTCGCATTTGATACTTTCCCGGTGATGGATACCGTCATCATGGGTCACAAGCGCCTGTACGACATCATGCAGGAAAAAAACGCCATTTACGACAATCCCAACGCCACAGAAGCAGAATCCATGCTCGCGGCTGAACTTGAAGGAGAATTTGGCGAAATGAACGGCTGGATGGCCGAAAGCGACGCCGCCGAACTGCTCAGCAACCTGGGTGTTCGGGAATCGCTGCACTACAAACTGGTGCGCGACCTCGACGGCTCCGATCGTGTGAAAGTGTTGCTCGCTCAGGCCCTTTTCGGATCGCCCGACATCCTGCTCATGGACGAACCGACCAACGACCTGGACGCGGAAACCACCGACTGGCTCTGCAATTTCCTGGCCGACTACCAAAACATCGTCATCGTAGTTTCGCACGACCGCCACTTTTTGGACATGGTGTGTACGCACGTGGTGGACGTTGACTTCGGCAAAATCCGGATGTTTACCGGCAACTACACGTTCTGGTACGAAACCAGCCAGTTGATGTCGCGCCAAATGGCCGATAAAAATAAAAAAGTGGAAACCAAACGCCAGGAGATGATGGACTTTATCGCCCGCTTCTCGGCCAATGCTTCCAAATCGAGACAGGCGACCAGCCGTAAAAAAGCGCTGGAGAAGCTCAATTTAGAAGAGATGCAGGTCTCTATGCGCAAATATCCTTACATCAATTTTAAACCTGAACGCGACCCAGGCGACATTATCCTGGAGTTTGAAAAACTTACCAAACGCAACGAAGCGGGCGAACTGTTGTTCGAAAACCTGCACCTGCGTTTCAACAAAGGTGAAAAAATTGCCGTGCTCAGCCGAAATGCTCAGGCCGTTACTGCTTTATTCAACATCCTCGCAGGAGAGGACAAAGATTATACCGGCACCTTCCAATACGGACAAACCATCTCTTCGCAATACCTGCCCAACGACAACAGCCCCTATTTCACCGGCGATCAGGACATGAACCTGATCGATTGGTTGCGCCAGTTTTCCAAGGAAAAAGACGAGTCGTTCATCCGCGGTTTTTTGGGCCGCATGCTTTTCGGCGGCGAAGAAGTTTTCAAACGTTCCGCCGTGTTGTCGGGTGGTGAAAAAGTGCGGTGCATGATGTCCAAAATCATGCTCGCCAATCCCAACTTCCTGATCCTCGACGAACCCACCAACCACCTCGACCTCGAATCGATCACGGCGCTGAACAACGGCATGACCGAATTTACGGGCAACATCCTGTTCACCTCACACGATTACCAGATCCTGGATTCGGTAGCCAACCGCATCATCGAGATCACGCCCGGCGGTCTGATCGACCAGCACATGACCTACCACGAATACGTACACAGCGATAAGGTGCACCACATGCGCTCGGCCATGTATGGGGAAGTGCACCTTGCGTAAGGAGCGGGGCGCCCGCCCGAAAAAAAAAGCCACGGAAAAATTAAAGGGCGGGTTTTTTAATCCAGCGGGCCCCGACACCCCAAAGGGCGACGGCCGCGGGTAAA
>JBBSDH010000140.1:0-11512 GCA_038249605.1 Chitinophagales bacterium
CCGTCCATAATGATGGCAATGTGTTGCGGTACTTTGTCGGGTAGGATCATCGACTTCAGTTCGGACATGGCAAGGGCGCTTTCTTTTTGAAACGGTTGCAAAGGTACTTGATTTTGATTTCTTAATCGTTTGATCTCAAGCCTTGGGTATTTGCAAAAAAATACAAACCTTCGCCACAACAAGTCTCAATCCAACAGCATCCATGCATCCAAACGCACGCACACGATTCAACGCTTCGTTTACCGACGAAAAATACCAAGGCTTCCTCAACACCATGAACACCGAGTTCGGCGAACCGGTTACGTTCCGCATGAGCGAAACGCCTGTTTTTGTGCCCAAAACACTCAAAAATCAACTGTTGCAGGGCGTAAACGACATCTGTGCGGTACTCACCCGCGACGATTTCCGTGCGCGCAGCGAAGCCGCACTGCCCAACCACCTGCGCGTACCCGGCGAAACCAGCCACTCGGAGTTCCTGCAACTCGACTTCGGCATCTGCCGCGATGCAGCAGGCAACCTCACGCCCCAACTCATCGAATTGCAGGGTTTCCCGTCGCTTTATTATTTCCAGCACCTGCTCGCTACCTCGTACCGCAAACATTTCGAAGTACCCGAAGATTTTAACCACCTTTTTGGCGGTTTGGACATCGATGGCTACCTGGAGCTGATGCGCCAGGTGATCATCGGCAATTCGAAACCGGAAAACGTGGTTTTGATGGAAATCGAGCCGGAAAAACAAAATACCCGCATCGACTTCTGGGGTACACGCAAACACCTGGGACTGAAAGTACTGTGCCTCAGTAAGGTGAAACGCGAAGGCCGCGACCTGTATTACCTTGACGACAACGGCCGGAAAGTGGCCATCGAGCGCATCTACAACCGCATCATTTTTGATGAACTGGAAAAACGCGCCGACCTGCCCCGCGAGTGGGACATGCTTACCGAAGTGAATGCCGAATGGGTGGGCCACCCCAACTGGTTTTTCCGCATCAGCAAACATACCCTCCCTTTCCTGAAATCGGAATTTGTGCCGGAAACACATTTTCTCAGCGACGTAAAATCTTATCCCACCGACCTCGAAAACTGGGTGCTTAAACCCCTGTTTTCCTTCTCCGGACAAGGCGTTAAAATCAACGTCACCAAAGACGACCTCGACGCCGTGGCCGACCCCGCCGATTACATCCTGCAACGCAAGGTGAATTACGTGGCCGAAGTACAAACGCTCGACCCCAACGAACCCTCGAAATGCGAAATCCGCATGATGATGCTGTGGGAAAAAGGATGGGACAAACCACGTCTCGTGAACAACCTCATCCGCATGAGCAAAGGCGAAATGGTGGGTGTGCGTTACAACATGGGCAAAACATGGGTGGGGAGCAGTGTGGGGTATTTCGAACCATGACCTGGATTTTTAGGACTCGTCCCGCAGGGATCCTGATTGGGATTTGGGAAGATTGAGGGGATTTGGGAAGATTGGATTTGCAGACGTTACAAAGTTGAAATGCTCTTTTACACAATTGACATAGCCCACGGTCTGGCACGCCTCGATGAGGAGGAAAGCCGCCACTTGCTTACTGTGCTGCGGCGTGGTGTGGGTGATGCCGTGTCGTTTACAGATGGTAAGGGCCGTTTTTACGATGCCGAAATAGCAGAGGCGGGCAAAAAACAAGCGGTGTTGCGCATCGTGTCGGAAACGGTAGCGGCCCCCGAGCGGCCGGCGCGGCTGCACCTGGCCATCGCTCCCACCAAAAACATCGACCGCATCGAGTGGCTGCTGGAAAAAGCTACGGAGATTGGTGTGGACAAAATCACGCTCCTGCATTGCAAACGCAGCGAACGCACGGTGGTACGCCTTGACAGACTGCAAAAAGTGCTCGTGTCGGCCATGAAGCAATCGATGCGGGCCACATTGCCCGAACTGGTTGGGCCGGTATTGTTTAAAACGTTTGTGGAAACCTGCAACGAACCCTTGCGTTGCATCGGATGGTTGCCAGAGGAAATGCCCCCGCATTTGATCACTTTTTTAAAAGGCGAACCGAGGGATGTGGTCGTTGCCATCGGTCCGGAAGGCGATTTTACGCCCGAGGAGGTAGCAATGGCGCTTGAAAAAGGGTTTGAGCCGGTGAGTTTGGGTAAAGCCAGGTTGCGGACAGAGACGGCGGGGTTGTATGCGGTGACGGGGGTGGTTTTGGGATGGGAGAGAAAGTAATTTTTTTCAAACATTAAAACCCTTAAATTGCCTTCTTAAACCTTGAACCATGGATCTATTCGAGTCATATCGAAAAGAACTTAATGAAGCTTGTGCATCATTCAACGTCGACGAGCTGTATGCTTTTGGCTCTGTGCTGACCCGCGCCTTCAATGCCAACAGCGACCTGGACATTATGGTTACCATTTCGTCCATTGACCCTCTGGAATACGCTGAAAACTATTTTGCACTTAAGTTCGAATTAGAGCGGATTTTCAATCGAAAAATTGATCTTTTGGAACAAAAAGCCATAAAAAACAAACCATTCGCGTCTGCAGTGAATAAGAAAAAAATGCTGGTTTATGCAAGAAGAAATCAAGGTTTGGCTTGAGGATATCAAAAAGCCATTGCCGAAATCAATAATTTCCTTCCAGAGCCACGCAACTTTTTGGAGTTCGAAAAGGACTTAAAAACGAAACGGGCTGTAGAACGAAACATCGAAATTCTCGGAGAGGCTATGCGCCGGATTTTCCAATCAGCAATTCACGGAAAATCGTTGATACCCGAAACCGTATTACCCATGGCTATGACAGTGTGTCTGACGATGTTGTGTGGCTGATTGTTGTCAAGTACCTGCCAATACTCCAAAAAGAAGTAAAGCAAATCATTCAGGAAAATTGGTGAACCGGTTTATAAGGTACTTACAAATAGATGGATTGGTTATCGGTCAATTTCTACCTTGTGCTAAAGCAAACCCCTTTTTACCAAAAAAATTTAAATATTACACATTAACCAAACTAAATCAATAACAATTTAATGAAAAACTTCCTCTTTCTCGCAGTATTGTTTTTTTCAACCTTCACCCTTAGCGCACAGGATCAATTCAGAATCGACTACGATGTTATCACGCTTTACGCAGATGGCGAATGGGGTGCATGGGAAGACGGCGACAACACTTTTGTGTTCAACGCCGATGGTACAACCAACATCGTACATTATTTTGCCAACGGCGACATCGTTACCTACCGCAAGGTTTCGGACAAAGAAGAAGGCAGAACAGACAAAGGTGAACACTACCAAATGATCGCCGTTTTGGATGTGGAAGGCAACGAGATATTGCTGCAATATTTCGACAATCCAAACCTTGGTCTGAAATTGATTTATTCGGACGAAGACATGTTGCAGTTTGCACAAAGCGAATAAACGTTTCCTCGGAACAGGATACGTTTCAGAGATGCATTAAAGTGAGGCGGAATTCGTGCTTTCGCGGTGTTTCCACAATGCCGTTCAAGACTATTTCCCTTAATACTTGAAAAGGCGTGTTGTTGCCAATGGTCGGCAGCAACACGCCTTTTTCGTCCGAAAGACAACAAGGTTTCCACGCTTAGCCGGATAAACGCACTTCGAACTTCGGACTACATCCGCAGCTTCTGCTTGATTTCCTGAGGCAAGGCGTCCTTGTGCACCATGATCGACATGGTTTTAGCGCGCCAGTAAGGCTTCGAGACGTAGAGGTAACCACCCATGTCTTTTTTCACGGTGGCGCCCCACGAGTTTTTCACGATGAAATATTCCGTGCCGTTTTGATCTTTCACTTTGCCGGTCACGTGCATGCCGTGGTCGTCGGTGGTGGTGAGTTCGTTGAAACCTGACTGGCGCTCATCCTGGGTGAGTATTTTTTCGGGAACAGGTTGTTTCCAAAGGGAATCGCGTTCGCCCTGGCTCATGTCGTCCCAGTTTTTGTCGGGCCAAAGGGCCAGACCTTCCTTGGCGCTGAAGGATTTTTCGCTCACGTCGGTTGCCCAGGCGAAGGAGTAGCCTTTGTCGACGGCGTTGTCGGCCACACGCTGGAACTCGTCGATGGGCAGGTTGTAGAACATGCCGTTCGACCAGTTGTCTGACACCTCCAGTACAAACGGCTGGTAAAAGGGGTGGTGGTTGTAAGAGGTGAGCGCCACGTAGTTGTCGGGATTGATGCCCAGGCTTTGGAAATACGTTTGCGGCGTATACGTTTTGCCTTCGTAAGTAAAAGACTCGGGTGCGTGGCCCATGTAACCGTCGAGGGCACCTTCGTACGCTTTGCGCCACTGCGGACTCAGCTTACCGGTGGGCACTTTGATTACTGCATCCACGATGGCTTTGAGCACCGCTTCGAGTTCGCCGTGCACAGGCTTGTCCTCGCCGGCCGGAAAACCGCTGTACACCGATTCGGGCACCATACCGTACTGGCGCACCACGTTCAAAACGTCGTGGTTTTCGGCGCCTTGTCCAAAAGCGGCAGCACCTTGTCGGCGTACGTAGTTGTCGGCGCGCATGAGGTAAGCGGCGCGTACGATGTACATTTCGCTGAGGTCGACGGGTGCTTTGCCCAAACGCAAGAGTTCACTTTCGAGGAAAGAGTTGGTGGAGTAAACCCAGCAGGTGCTTGATTTGTGCTGGTTTTCAACCGAGCCGACGTTCAGTTTTTTCACCGTGGTGAAAGTGTATCCGTTGATGGCTGTGGGCAGATCCTGCGCTGCCAGGCTGCCTGCGGCAAAAACAAGGCAAAGGAAAAAGTAAATACTTTTCATGGCTGATGTGTGTTTTTTCAGAAGCGAAGGTAAAGGAGCAATTGAAAGGAAAAAAGGCAGTGTGCAGCATTTCCTCTCCTTTTTGCACCTTATAGGAAAATACCGTTCCCTCATGCCCAAGTCCCTGTTTTCTGTTCTTTTGTTGTTTACATGCCTGCATCTCCAGTCGCAATCACTGTTTGATTCCCTGTACACCTCTTACCGAACGGAGGTTTATTTCGCCACGGGCAAAGCTGATCTGAGCGTTGCCGACGGCCAGCGGCTCGACACGCTTGTGACCCAACTGCGCGCGCAGCCCCTTTCCCTGCACATCCGCATCACGGCACATACCGACTCGGTGGGCAACCCGGCGGCCAACCAGGCTTTGTCGGAACGGCGGGCACAAGCCCTGCGCAAAGCTTTGCAACTGCGCGGCTTGCAGGCAGCCGACATCTACATTGCAGGCTTCGGTGAAAAACAACCCGCCGCTTCCAACGACACCGAGGAGGGCCGTCAGCGCAACCGTCGCGCTACGTTGGAGGTAATCAAACAAGTGCCTATGGCCACGTTTGGCGGACGCATCACCGACCAGGAAACGGGAGAAGGCATACCAGATGCTTTGGTGTTGCTGCGTTCCAAAACACGGGCTGACTCCACACGGACAGACACGGCGGGCTATTACCGTGTTCGTTTGCCCAAAGATTCGGTGGTGAAGGTGGAAGCAGTGGCGCCCAATTACTTTTTCGAAAGCGTCACGATGAAAGTATTCGGCAGTCCGGAATTGTATAAAAAATACAAAGTCAGTCCCGACATCCAATTGCCTTCTGCCAAAGCAGGTGAAAAAGCCATTTTGCGCGATTTGTTTTTTGTGGGCAACCAGGCCGTTTTGCTCAAAGTTTCGGAGCCTGAATTGCCCAAGGTTTTGAAGTTCATGCAAATCAATCCCGACTTGTCCATTGAAGTGGCAGGGCACGTCAACCACCCCAATCTTGAGCCCGAGAAACTCGCCAAATGGGAATGGGACTTGTCGGTGGACCGCGCCAAACTGGTGTACGACTACTTGTTGAAAAACGGCATTTCGGCCAAACGTATGACATACCAGGGGTACGGAAACAAGGAAATGTTGTTTACCAAAGGAGGAACGGAAGAGCAGCAGCAACAGAACAGGAGGGTAGAAATCAGGGTAAAATGATTGACGAGATACGAAATACGATTTTTGAAATGTGAATTTCGCATCTCGTCAATCAAATCCTCCGCACTAAACCTTCACCGCCGTCACATAATACATGTCCATCAGCCCTTTGTTTTTGGCGGCGATTTTGCCTCGGGACTGCCATTCGAACTCATATTTGGCAAGCCAGTAGGTATTTTCGCTTAAGTTGACACGGCCTGGTTCGCAGGCTTCTTCCATGCGGGCGGCGGTGTTTACGGTGTCGCCCCAAATGTCGTAGGCAAATTTTCTTTTGCCCACCACCCCAGCTACCACAGGGCCGGTATGGATGCCTGCACGGGCTTCGAAGGAAGGTATTCCTGTGCCCTGCCGCTGGGCTTTGACGTGCTGGAGGAAGTCTTGGATTTCGAGGGCGGCCTTCACCATGTCGGACGGGCTGGCGTTCATATCCGAAAGGCCGCTGGCGCAAATGTAGGCATCGCCTACGGTTTTTATTTTTTCGATGCGGTATTGGGCAATGATGCGGTCGAAATTGGAGAAGCAGAAGTCTATCTCCTCTACAAGTTGTTCGGGCGTTAATTTTTCCGACACGCCGGTGAACCCGGTAAAATCGATGAACATGACGGTGGCCTGTTCGTATTTGCGGGGAGCGACTTTGTTGTTGGCTTTCAGCTCTTCGGCGATGGCGGGTGGCAGGATGTTAAGCAGCAGGGCATTGCTGCGTTTTTGTTCTTCTTCTATGAGGGCGTTTTTGCTTGAAAGTTCGTTGGCCGTGCGTTTTTTTGCGCGGAAGCGCATGTAAAACAAAACGGCGATAACGAAAATGAACGCGGCGAGCAGTCCTGCGAAATTGCGCAGGTTTTCGCTTTTTTTCTGGGCCAGTTCGGCTTCGGCGACTTTGGATTTTTGTGCTTCAAGCTGGAGTTTCTGATCGGAAACAAGGAGCTCGTTCACGATTTGGTCGCGGCTCATGGTTTCCACCTGACGCGTTCTCATACGCGCCACCGAATCAATTTTTTGTTTTTCCTGCGCTATTTGCGTGATGGTCAGGTCGCGTTTGGAAAGTTCTTCCTGCGTTTTTTCCTGGACCTCTTTGAGTTGCGCTTCGGTGGTTCGGTTGGAGGTTTCAAGCACCTGGCTTTGTCCCGTGAGGCTGGCTATTTGTTCGCGGAAAGCCCGGTTTTCTGCTTCAGCCTCGCTGAGACGGTTTTCCATACGCCGCATGGCATCGCCGCCGTCGCGGGCGCCACCTGCGCTGCTGTTTTCCTTGAGGTAACCAATCAGCTCGTTGCTCCAACCCAGGGCACCTTTCAGGTCATTTTGTTTTTCGGCGATTTCTTTCATACGTTCCACCGACTTCAGGGCCTGGTCGCGGAGTCCGGCGGTGCGGGCGGTTTGCCATGCCTGGTTGTACCGGTTGGTGGCTTCTGTGTATTGTTTGCGGCGGTAGAGCCCTTCGGCACTGAGGTTGATGGCCTCACATTCGCGGCGTTTGTCGCCGAGTTCGGAGGCGAGCAAACTTGCGCGGTGTGCGTAATCGACTGTTTTGGCGGGGTTGGTGACCAGTGATTTTTCAGCGATGCTGTAGCTAAGGTCCATCCGCTCCTTTTTTGTGGTGGCTTTGCGGAGCCGGCTTTCGAGTTCGGCAACCGATTGAGAAGCAGCGAAAAATGGAGCAAAAAGCAATGCCAGCAAGACGATGGCGGCAGATTTATTCATAAGGCGGTTAAGACTATCCTTTCGGGTGGATTATTCGAAGGGAAAAATATTTTGGCAAAAACGCAGAAAACCTGTCCATTAGCGTGTTTTAGACGGATTTTCAGTACTTTTTTTCTTAAACGTTTCTGAGGGATTGCCCAAAGGTCGAAGAATTTTCCTTCCATCCAAAGCCCTATTGAACCTTGGTTAAAATTTTATTGGCGCAAGGACCTACTTTTGCATTTTCTAAGCCTTCGCCCATGCTTATCAAACCACTTGCTGCCAAGTATCCCAACGTCAAATATGTTGCTTCGCCCGATTCGTTTTGCAGCGAAATGAAAAATGCCTACCATGAATTTGTAAAAAACGGTTTTTTCGAAAATGCGGACGAAGAAGCCTTGTACATTTATGAAATTGATACTGGTTCGCGGAAGCACATGGGCTTTGTAGCATTAAACGACATTGCCGATTACAACCAGGGGAAAATCAAAAAACACGAGGAAACCCTGAGTGAAAAAGAACAGCAACAACTGCAGCTTTTCCTTCGCTGGCAGGCAGTCCTTAAACCTGTTTTGCTCACCTTTCCGCCGGTGGCCGGGCTGAACGAAAAACTCTATGAACTCGCCAGGGAGTTGCCGCTGTTGTTCGAAACCTATTTTAAAAAAGACAAACAGACCCACCGCATCTGGGCTGTTACCGATCCGCGCGACATCGGTTACATCATAGGGTTGATGAAAAAGGAAGTGGAGGCCTCCTACATTGCCGACGGCCACCATCGCACCACCACCATGGCACTAATGCATGAACGCTTGCAGGAAAAACACCCGGAATACGACTTTTCACAGCTTTTTTGCGCCTATTTCGCCGCCGACCAACTCGATATACGCGACTACAACCGCGTGGTGGAAGGCTTGCAGGAAATCACTCCAGCCAGATTTATGGCCAGCCTTTCGAAACTTTTCGACATCGAACCGCTCGAAAAACCCGGCAAACCTGCCGCCAAACACGATGTCGTGTTGTTTTTACAGGACGACTGGTACCGCCTGCGGTGGAAAAAAGAAGTGCTTGACGCTTATCCCGACGACCGTCCTTCGCTCGACGCCACCTTGCTCAACGAACGCGTTTTGCGCGACATCCTCGGCATTCGCGATGTGCGCAACGATGCACGCATCGTGTATGTTGAAGGCACCAAAGGCCTCTCTGGCGTGCGCAAAGCCGTGCACGTGAACGAACACCGCGTAGGATTCCTGCTGTACCCAGTCTCCATTTCCGACCTCATGGACACCGCCGACGCAGGCGACATCCTTCCGCCCAAAAGCACGTTTTTCGAACCCAGGCTGAAAAGCGGCCTGCTGGTTAGAAAGTTTTAAAGCAGTCCATTATACTTGCCCATCAACAACCTTTACCGTCCAAGCGTGTGCTTTTTCTGAAAAAAGTACTTTGGTGCGAATCCAGGTAGTTTTGAAAAGGTCGGAGTCGCGGTAGCGTTCAAGTGCGGCTTCATCATCCCAATAGCTGAGGGTGTAGAGCACGGTTGAGTTGTTGATTTGTTGCAGCAGTTCCATGTGTTGGCAGCCGGGGAAAGCGCGGATTTTATCTTTGCTGTCTTCAAAAACTTCTTTCAGGAACGGTTCTACCCCGTCGGGGCGAAATGTCATTCTAACTATTCTTTTGATCATGGGTAGTGTTTAGTATTTACAATGGATAGATGAACACAATGGATGTAGATTTAGAACATTCCTAACGGACATTCAACGTCCTTTGCGTATTCCTATTTTGTAAATGCATTACATTACACCATGCAACTGGTATTTTACCAACCTATCAATTTCATCCGCTCGATTTGTATATGCCATTTTTTTTTAATCTTGGCATGTGTGCCGATTGGTTTGAATGCCCAAAATACGCCTGCCGCTGATCTCGTGCTTTGGCCGCTCGTCGAGCAGCATTTAGACCAGCGCCCTTCCGACACCTCCTTCCAGTTCATCCTGCCAATAGTGCGTAAACACTGCGGCAATGATTTCGACTGCCAGCTCCGAAATTACTTCTTCATCATAGAGCAACTGGAGCGCAAACGTTTCAATTTGCCGGCAGCCATTTTTGTAGCGGAAGAAATAAAAAAAATAGCCCATCAGCACAATGCTAAAGAGGACGAAGCCAAAGCTTTTCGGTACATCGGCAATTATTACAATGCTTTGGGCGAGCCCCAAAAAGCCCTCTTGTCTATGAACAAAGCGCTCGAACTTTATCAAAAAATCGGGGAAAAGTTTCAGATTACGAAACTAAAATTGAATAAGATAACATTGAATTTGACGCACCAGAAAGTGAACGATGTGCTGCCTGAAATGAATGCCTTGCTGGACCAAGCGGTAGCCGCAGGCGATACACATAGTACTTTATACATGCATCTGGTGCTTATTGATGCTGCCTTCGAAGCCGAACAGTACGATGAATCCGCAGAACATATTGATTTCGTCGAAAAAATCCCGGTTTCCAATCCGCTCCGTCCCAATGAGTACAGCATGCTCATATTGGTCCATAGAGGGCGTGCGCTCTTGGCCGAGCACCAAAACAACCTGGAGAAAGCAGCCTACCATTATCAAAAAGCCCTGCGCCTTTGCGAAGAAGAACCCAGCCTCTGGCTCGAGATTGAAATGTTGAGATTTTTGGCAAAACTGGAATGGAAGCGCGGCAATACCAATCTGTCCAAATCTTACCTCAACAAGGCGCAGTCTAAGGCTGAAAATCTGAAACTTGATGATTTGTTGACCCCCATCTTCGCACTGAAAGCGGAAATTGCCGAGGCGGAAGGCGACTTCGAAAATGCGCTCCGATACACGAAAAAAAAATACTTTTATACTGCAAGATTCAGCAATAAAAACGCCGGATTTGATTTGAGAAATTACAACCTCCAGCTGGAAAAAGACCAATTGTCCACGGAAAACAGAAACAGTGAACTGCAATTGCAGATCAAAAACGTCCAGCTCCGCAGTGTGCTGATTGGCACTTTTCTAATCTTATTGCTCGCCGCTTTCCTGTTCATAGGGTGGCGCACACAGCGGAAGCAAAAGCGGCATTTGGCCGTGCAAAATGACCTCATTCAGCAACAAAGCGAGCAGTTGAAATCCCTCGACGCCGCCAAATCCCGATTTTTTGCCAATGTGAGCCATGAACTTCGCACCCCGCTCACCCTGCTGGTCGGCCCGATCCACACCCTGCTGAAAGAAAAACACTTGACCGATAAACAGACTCGTTTGTTGAAAATAGCCGACCAAAGCGGCAAGCAACTGGAGCAGCTCATTGCCGAAATACTGGACTTGCGGAAACTAGAATTGGGCAAAATGGAGCTGGAAAAGCAAGCCACCGAATTGTCCCCTTTTTTCAGCCACTACCTGGTGCAGTTCGAGTCTTTGGCGGAGCGCAAACAGATTGATTTCTCTTACAAAATAAACGTAACCAATGGACTGGCAGCCAACATAGATCGGGCTAAATGCCGCCAGATGCTCTACAACCTCCTGTCCAACGCTTTCAAATTTACCCCCACGCACGGGCGCATTTCGACAGAAGTATCCCTGCAAAATGGTCGCCTACAGCTGACGGTCGCCGACTCTGGCACGGGCATTCATCCCGATGATTTACCCCATGTGTTCGACCGTTTTTTCCAGACCTCCCGCCCCGACAAACCGGTAGAAGGTGGCACTGGCATCGGCCTCAATCTCTGCCAGGAATACGCGCAGCTTTTTGGCGGCACCATCGAAGCGAGCAGCAGGGAGGGCGAAGGTTCGGTTTTTCGCGTACAATTTCCGGTCACCGTAGTGGATGATTTGCCAGCCTTCCGCCCTGCACCGCCGCTTGAAATAGAGGAAGAAGCATCAACCATGCAGAGGCAGCCACCTGCAAAAGACA
>JBBSDH010000141.1:0-11489 GCA_038249605.1 Chitinophagales bacterium
ATATTCGCAATATTCTTCTGAAGCAAAAACAAACTCAAAAGTAAGTGGCGATTGTGTTGGTGTAAAGTCAAATTCAATGTTTGCAAGGTCAAACGTTAGGGAACTGCCCGACAATTGGGCAAGGTCGCCGTCAAATATTGAGTTGCCAAAACCCTGGGAAGCGTTGTCCGAATCGTTCGGTCCCACACACACGTTGATGTCGCCGGTTGCCATAACCAACCCCGTAGCAAAACCTATGTTGGTTTGGCCTTGTGAAAATCTTCCTATTTGAGTTGGGTTACCGACGAACTGAACCCCTGTAATGTCGAAACAGTTACCACCGATCAGGACATCCCTAACCAGCTCGTCGGCACTGAAACCACTTTCAACAACGATGATAGCCTGCTGTGCACGCAGGTATTCATTGATCGACGTTTTTACACACGTCTGACAAGTAACCGAGACGTAATGCCTTGGCGGATTCGAACTGTCCCAAGTGCAGGGATACTCCAGAGTAAGTTGTTGTGAAGTAGCCTGGGCTTGAAACACCAACAGGCGCAAAGCAGGATCATAACTTTTTACATCAATTTTAGCATCCTTGACGGCTACCGACGGTATGCAACCAGGCAGCGACGGATCTTCAGGAATGGTAAAATGGTAGGTCTCCCCTGGAATGAGGTTGTTGATGGTCAAAACCTGTTCTGTGTTCAAAGCAGTAATGACATGGCGCTGCTGAACCCCGTCAATAACAACGGCGGCAGCAGGTTCAACTTTTTGACCCCACAGGGAAACCTGCGTGATCACCAGCAACAACATTAAAAAGTGGTGGGTAAATAGGCGCATAAGCGGCGGGATTTGTTACGTAAACGTGTTGAATGGTTAGCTCTGGATTAAAACATACAAAAGAAAGGTTCCAATGACCCCGTATAATGTAATCATGCAGACACATCAAACTTTAAAAACGCTGCCCTTTGTATTTGGTTTTTAATGGTATGGACAACATTATACTTGCCTATACCACTTTTTATAGTGCAATGATACTAAGAAAAATTACTTCTCCATCTGCCCGTAGTCTAAAATAACATTGCATGAGCTGTAAAAACCCTTATATAAACCTTCGCGATTGCAAAAGTAGCCCTTTCTATTTTGCACAAAAGCTGGAACAGGTTTGCAGGGCTGAAGGCTGTGACGTAAGTTTGCAGCGCTTGTGACCCGTTTCCACCAGCAAAGGATACACCCCATTGTTCACTATTGCTCACTCCATGGACGGTGATTCGATATTATACGCGCGAAAAACGGCGGTTGGTCGAATTGACCGAACCGGAACCAGGTTGTTGGGTGAACCTCACGCCGCCCTTTGCACCGGATGAACTGGACGAAATCGCCCTCCGGTTCGAATTTGACCCCGTTTTTTTAACAGACTCCCTCGACCTCGACGAACGCGCCCGCTACGAGCGAGATGAAGACATACGTTTCATCCTCATCAACACCCCTGTGCTTAACGAAAATGCCGAAGGGGAAAACGAGGCCATTTACATCACCGTGCCGATCGGCGTCATCCTCACCATCGAACACGTCATCACCGTCTCGGCTTTCGAAACGCCGGTCCTCTACCGCTTCCTCGAAAACAAAATGCGCACGTTCGATCCCGCCGACGAAAAACACTTCGTTCTGCAAATCCTCGAACAAAACGTTTACCACTTCCTCGCCTGCCTCAAAACCCTCAACATGCGGCGCAACCGCATCGAAAAAGAATTGATGCACTCGAGCCGAAATGCCGAGCTCAGACAACTTTTGTCCATCGAAAAAAGCCTGGTGTACTTCGTCAATTCATTGAACGCAAATGAGTTGTTGAAAATGAAAATGAAACGTACGGATTTCCTGCACATCAGCGGCAACGAAGACCTGACCGAACTTTTCGAAGACATCATCATCGACAACTCCCAGGCCCTGTCCATGTCCAACGTGTACACCAACATCCTCAACGGCACCATGGACGCCTACTCGAGCATCATCTCCAACAACCTCAACCAGGTCATTCACAGGCTCACGATCATCACCGTAGTCCTGATGGTACCTACCCTCATCTCCTCGTTTTTCGGCATGAACATCCCCAACGGCATCCCGGAAAAACCTTTCGCATTTTATGCTACCGTACTCGGTACTGCATTGGTTACCGGTCTGCTTTACTGGTTTATGCAACGGAGACGAATCATATAGTCCTAACCAAAAAGCTGTTCCACTGTTTCGATGTCCGAAGCCGAACGAACCGCTTTGTAATGGTTGGCGTGGTGTTGTTCGAGCCTGAATAGCAAAGGAATCATTTCTGCCATTTCCCCCTGAGATAAAGTCCCGAAAGCAAGTTGGGAAGCGCGGGCAAGCCGTTTCCTGGTTTCCAAGAGCATCGCCTCGCCCGCATTAGTCAAGCGAAGGCGTTTGGACCGCCGGTCCTCTGCATCTGGTAATTCTTCTACCAAACCGTATTTAACCAATCTTTTAATGATGTCGATGCCCGAAGGGAACTCCGACAACGCTTCATGGATCACATCACTTTTCCGTGGCGTGTGGGCTCTTGCTATGATTTCAAGGTAAATCGCTTCGTCGATGCTGCTGAGCGGAAGATCCTGCAATGCTTTTTTAACATAGATGTTGGTGTATCGGTACAGTTTTGCAAGCAACATACCCAATACGCCTTGGGCGGTAACGCCAGGCAAAATCGCTTCAGCCCTCGAAAAGGCCTTATCGTTGTGTTCCTGCAGGTATTTTGTGCAAAATGTCTGCAAGTCGAGTCCGGGCACTTCAGCTTCCATTTTAGCCCATACATTCACCAGTTCAACTACTTTGTTTGCCATTGTAAGTTCTTTGTTCGCCTCGATAACGCAAAAGTCATTTACTTTGTTTACATAATATTATTTTTCAAAAAAATTTGATAGCATACAAAACAAAAAACTACACGCTGTGTTTTCATTGCAAACAAAACCAACATGAGCATTGCGCGTCTTGAAAATGCAGGAAAGGAATATCGGATGGGCGACCAAACGATCGTAGCCCTGCAGCCAACCACGCTTGAATTCAGGGAAGGTGAACTTGCCCTCATCATCGGTCCGTCGGGCAGCGGAAAAACCACGCTGTTGTCCCTGCTTGGCTGTGTCATTTACCCCAGCGAAGGCGAATTGTGGGTAGACGGCAACCACATCAACCGCATGAAACCTTCGTCACTGGCCAAATTACGACTGAACACCATCGGGTTTGTTTTTCAAAATTTCAACCTTTTATCACCCCTTACAGCCGAAGACAACGTGGCCATGCCCCTGCGCATGCAAGGCGTTCGTCCGTCAGAAGTGCGCATGCGCGTGAACGCCGCCCTGGAAATGGTGGGCATGGTTGATCGGAAACGCAATTTGCCCAAACAACTTTCGGGCGGACAACAACAGCGCATCGCCATCGCCCGGGCACTGGTTACCAATCCGAAACTCATTCTCTGCGACGAACCGACCGCATCGTTGGATAAAGATTCCATGTTTGTCGTCATGGAAGAACTGCGCCAACTCGCCGACGAAGGCAAAGCCGTAGCCGTTGTGACCCACGACCCACGACTCAAACCATATGCTCACCGCATCATCGAAGTGGAAAACGGCATCGCCCGTGAAATCGAAAACTTCCAACAAACGGAACAGAACATCTGATAAAATGAACAAAACATCTTCCCTCCTGCTGCTTATCGTTTTCGCTGCATCTTTCGCCTCCTGCGGTGGCAAAAAAGACAATGCCGCCGATGCCGCAGCATCCAAACCAGATTCCTTGCGCACCCGAGCCGTAGTGACCGAAGTGCTTGGAATTGCTGTTGTGGAACCTTTCGAGCGCATCATCAACCTCAGTGCCGAACAAAGCGGCTACATCCGGGAGGTCAAAGCACATGTAGGCGATGAGGTAAAAAAAGGTCAACTGCTGCTTACCCTCGACGCCGGAATTGAAAAAGCACAGTTGAACCAGGCCAATTCCAAATTCGGTACTCAAAGCGAAGCCATCAAGGCGGCGCGTGAAAACGTGAAATTGCTGCAAGTCAAACTCGACAAAGCCCGCGCCGACCTCGCGCGCGACGAAGCACTCTTTAAAGGAAATGCCCTCACCAAACAGCAACTCGACAACACCCGTGCGCTTTTACCGGACCTGGAACAACAGATACGGGTACAGGAGTCCTTGGTGAAAGAACAAGAAGGGAGGGCCCGGGAACTGCGCGCCGACGTGGGCTATTACCAAACCGTGGCTGATCAAAAAAACGTTCGAGCTCCCACAGACGGCATCATTCTTTCCATCGACGCACGAATAGGTCAATACCTCGACAGCAAGATTGGATTTGCCGAATTCGCACCTGTCGGCCCAATCATGGCCATCACAGAAATTGACGAAATGTTCGCCGACCGTATCCAATTGGGCCAATCGGCTTTCATCCGGCCGCAAGGCAGTAGTGAGGTTTTGGCACGTGGGAAAGTGGTGCTCATGTCGCCGTATTTGCGCAAAAAATCACTTTTTGCCGATAATACGACCGATCTGGAAGACCGCCGCGTTCGCGAAGTTCGTATTCAGTTGGACAACCCGGAAGGCGTTCTGATAGGTTCCCGTGTCGAATGTATCATCAAACTCTGACACGCCATGTTCAAAACAGCCATTCAATTCATTTTGTACGACAAACCCAAAGCGATAGGCGCATTGGCAGGCGTTCTTATTTCCATTTTTCTGGTAGGGCAACAAGCTGGTATTTTCATCTTCCTTACCGATGCAATGAAAAGTATTGTGGCCAACAACGATCAGTACATCTGGGTAGTAGACGATAAAACCGAGGATGCCAACCAACTTGCCCAGCTCGACATGCGCATCGGACGGCAAATCAGTTCCTTGCAGGGCGTGGAAAGTGTTCACCCGGTGGTCATCACCGCTGGCGCCGCCCAGTTTGCCGACGGCAAAACAGCAGGCATGACCATTGTAGGCTCGAAAGGCCCCGATTTTGTAGGCGGACCCTGGGGTCAAATCCCCGTTGATCCTGTAGTGATGTTCCCCGAAGGCGCCATCGTTACCGAGTTTTTCGATGGCAATACCTACGGTGATCCGGTTTTGGGCGAATATTTCGAACTCAACGCCCAAAAGGTTTACATCGCAGGATTCACCAAAGGTGTTCGCGGATTTGGCGGCGCACCTTATGTGTTTACGACCATCGAAAGGGCCCGTGCTTTGGGCAATTACCCATTAAACAAAGCCAGTTTGTTTTTGGTATCCTGGGAAACGGGAACATCCAAAGACAGTCTGATCGCTCTGATCAACCGGACCATGCCCAATGTACGCGCCTGGGATGCCGATAAGTTTGCCGAGTCTACTGTTACCAACGTGCTTAAATCCAGCGGAATCGCCTTGTCGGTGGGTACCCTCATCATCTTCGCCGTACTTTCCGGGTTCATCATCATCGGCCTCACGTTGTATTCGGCCGCCATCGACCGCATTCGCGACTATGGCACCCTGAAAGCCATCGGAGCAAGCAACGGCTACATCACCCGGCTCATCCTGTTGCAGGCTTTGTTGATTTCCATCATCGGCTTTGCCATTGGACGCGGCATGGTGGAAGGATTTCGACTGGGCATCGCCAGTGCAGGCACCCTGTTTGATTACCCTCCGGTTTTGCAAGCAGGTTTTTTCCTGCTCACCCTCGTCATCGCCATGGGTGGTTCCCTTTTTGCCATCCGCCGCATCAATGCGCTTGAACCGGCCCAGGTTTTCCGGGGCTGATGAAACGATACCTATTTATGAAAAAGAATCTTTTTTTTCTCCTTTTTTGCACGCAGTGCCTTTTTTTGACTGCACAGACACAACCCATTTCTTTGCCGGAAGCCATTGATCTGGGCTGGAAAAACCGCCTGGAATTGCAAGAGCAAACACTGGAGATAGACATTGCACGCCGGGCCGATACCAAAGTCAAGGCGCAATGGCTGCCCCAGGTGGATGTGAATGCAGATTTCCGCTACAACATCCTGCTCCAACAAAGCGTCATTCCCATAGGTGAGTTCGGTATTCCTGGCATTCCGTCTGATGAAACACAAACAATAGCCTTTGGTGTGCCTTTTCAGAACCAAATCGGTGTGGATGTAAAACAAAAATTATTTGACGCAAACAAAAGTGTCGACCGCAAGATCAACGCCACTCAAACTGCCATCCAGGAAACAAGGCTTGAAACTGAGCAGCTCAACATTCAAATCGCAGTTACGGAAGCTTATTACACGTGTTTGTTCCAACAGGAAAAAATCAGGATCGCCGAACATAACCTCGCATTGTTCCAGGCCAACCTGTCCAACGGACAAGTGAAGTTCGACAACGGCGCCCTGCTGAAAAACGACCTCAACCGCTTGCAACTCGACGTGAGTAATGCAAACCTGACCCTCACCAAAGCGCGGAAGGACTACGAGCTTGCCCAGGAGCAACTTCGGTTTTCCATGAATGCCCCCGAAGGAAGCCGTTGGGTGCCTTCAGAAAACCTGGTCGATCTGCTTGCCCGTGTGCCTGCCAACCTGCCTTCCGTTGAAATCAATCGGCCCGAACTGCGGGAGCAACAACTCAACAGCGAACTCAACAACCTCCAGGCCGATAAACAATCGGCCCGCCTCAAACCTTCCGTCAGTGCACGTGGCAACCTTTCCGCCCTTGCACTCAATACCGACTTAACCGCATTCAGCTTCGTTGGTATCCAGGCGGCCATTCCCATTTACGACGGCAAACTGGCACGCCTCGATGCCCAGGATTACCAAATCCGCAGCCAAAAAAACCGGATCGAAGGACAACGACTGGAGTATGCCTATTCTTACGAAGCGTCAAGCGCCCGCATGCGTTTTGAAAAAGCACGCCTCGACATGGAACTCAGCACCGAAAACATCGCCCTCGCCCGCGACATCTACGCCACCGATCAGGGCCGTTACCAGCTTGGCGCCCTGAGCGACACCGACTTGAAATCCAGTCAGTACGCCCTACAAGCCGCAGAAAATAATTATTTGAATACGGTGTATGAACTTTTGGTAAGTGCGTTGCAATACCAAAAAGCGGTGGGGAGGACGAAGTAGAGAATACGGACTTGTCCCGAGTAAGCGAGGGCACTAATGCCGCGTCCAGTGAATGACGTATAGTTTGGCGGCCCTAGAATACGAAATATGTGGAATGTGGAATGTGGCTGCTTCACCTTAATCAGCTGACTACTGTGGCGGGTAAATCCTGAGGTACAAAAATGTCCTTATTCCAGTAAATCCGGAATAAGGACAGGTGGTTGTAATGGTTTATGGTTGTAAAAACATCTCCATGGCCATTGACGTCAAAATTTATTTACCTGTTACACGTGTTCCAATTCCTCCACCCCGACTTTGGCTACGGCGTTGGCTGCGCGTTTTTCAGCCTGTTCAATTTTCCAGTTTTTCCATTTCGGGCCCATGAGTTTGTTCATGCCTTTGTCGATGGCAAAGTGGCGTGCGATGTTCCAGGCGCCTTTGGCCTGAGCTTTGAGGCCGTTGGAGGAACGCAGACTGATGGAAAAACCGCCGTCCATGTAAACGATGTAATGCCACCACATGGAAGGAATAAACAAGGTTTCGCCGTGGTACAGAATGGTTTCATGCCCTGTAGCGTTGCGCAGGGCCGGGAATCGTTCGTAATCAGGACTTTGCAAATCCACATGGCTTTGCACCGTATAGGGATGCTGGTAAAGAAAATCGCTTTGTTCCTGGTCGAGCAGGATGATGTGTTTGCGCGTCCAGAAATGGGTATGGAACACGTTGGAGCAATCGATGTCGTAGTGCAGGTTGGTAATCGCTCCGGCTCCGCCAAAAAACATAAACGGATACTTGTCGAGCCAATTATCGCTGATGGTCGGCGTTGCTACGTCGTCAACCAGTTCGCGGGCGTGGTCAAAAATATTCCAAAGGAAAATACGCTTATCGGTCGGACCCTTTTGGATCAGGTCGAGGTAATCCCCGAACTTCATGGTGTCCTGGCTTTTCATGTAATTCGGTCCCGGCTTGTGGTAATCGGGCCCTATTACGGGCACATCGAGATGGCCGTACTGATGTTTCATGAAGTCGAAGGTCCACTTCTTCATGGCAGGCCAGTCCTTAGAAAGGTCGGTAAAAACCACCGGTTTTTGTGGTTTCAGGTAATTTTCAATGAATTCATCACGCGTCAGTCCGGTGCGACGCTCAATGGGCAAAAGTTTCATGGCGTTAAAAACTTTAAACTTTAAACTTCAAACTTTAAACCAAATTAGGCATTGGTGGCGAAGACGTGGCCGGCGTAGGCTCCTGCTTTCAGTTTATCACCAACGGCAGTAAAGGCTTCGAGGGTAATGCGTATGTCTTCTTCGGTGTGTACGGCTGTAGGGATGATGCGCAGGATGATCATGCCTTTGGGAATGACCGGATACACCACGATGGAGCAGAACACGCCGTAGTTTTCGCGCATGTCCTTAACGAGTGCGGTAGCATCTTCTACGGTTCCTTTCATGTACACGGGTGTTACGCAGGTATTGGAGTCGCCGATATCGAAACCGCGTTCTTTGAGTCCGCTTTGCAGCATACGCACATTCTCCCAGAGTTTTGTGCGCAGTTCCGGATGTGTTTTGAGTATTTCGAAACGTTTGATGGCGCCTTCAACCAGCGGCATGGGCAGCGATTTGGCGAAAATTTGCGAGCGCATGTTGTAACGCAGGAAGCGGATGATGTCTTTTGGACCGGCGATGAAAGCGCCGATCAGGGCCATGCTTTTGGCGAAGGTGCTGAAATAAAGATCCACGCCTTCGGTTACGCCTTGTTCTTCGGCGGCGCCGGCGCCGGTAGCGCCAAGCATACCAAATCCGTGTGCGTCGTCGATGAGCAGGCGGAAGTTGTATTTTTTCTTCAGTTCTACGATTTCCTTGAGTTTGCCTTGGTCGCCGCGCATACCGAATACACCTTCGGTGATGACGAGGATCCCGCCGCCTGTTTCAGCCGTGATTCTTTCAGCGTTGCGCAGGTGCTTTTCAAGGCTGTCCAAGTCGTTGTGGTTGTAGGCAAAACGCTTGCCCATGTGCATGCGAAGTGCGTCAACGATGCAGGCATGGCTTTCGGAGTCGTACACAGCCACATCGTGGCGGCCGAGCAGGCTATCGATTACCGACAGAATGCCCTGGTATCCGAAGTTGAGCAGGTAACCGTCTTCTTTGCCGACGAACTGGGCCAGTCCGGTTTCAAGTTGTTTATGCAGTTTGGTTTCACCCGACATCATGCGGGCGCCCATGGGGTAAGCCAAGCCCCAGCGGGCGGCGGCTTCTGCATCCGCTTTGCGGACTTCGGGGTGGTTGGCCAGGCCGAGGTAGTTGTTGATGCTCCAGCAAATGACTTCTTTGCCTTTAAATTTCATGCGGTTGCCCAGTTCCCCTTCGAGTTGCGGGAACATGAAATAACCTTCGGCAGCATCGGCATATTTACCGAGCGGACCGGCTTGTTTTAAAATTTTATCAAAAAGATCCATTATGAAATTGAATTAACGCTTTATATGGGTGAAACAAACGGGCGCTTTAAGGTGGCCATTTGCAGTATTGCTTGTGCGTTTTTTCTCCTTTTTTATAAGGAAAAAAAATGATGTGTTTGCCTATGGAAATGGGTGTAGAAGTTGTGTGACCAATCCAGGTCATCGGGTACGGGTTTAAAGGACCCATCGCCGCCGAATAACTTGCGTGGCATGGTATTGAAAAATCCTTCACATGTGGTGTTTGGGCACAGAGCATTCTTTGACCATTTTTCCGACATGATCGAAAATGTTCCAGAAAAAAATGCGTGGTTGTTGATGCTTAGCAAAGCGCTTTTTGTATTTCGTTTGTTGTTTTTTGTATCTCTTCGCTGCCTTCTTCAGCAGGCAAAAAATCCTGCGAACGCATCCATTCGTCGTTGAAAATTTTGCTCACGTATTTGCTTCCATGGTCGGCAAAAATCAACACGACCACATCTTCTGGTTTCAATTCGTCTTTGATTTGCTGTAGGCATTGCAGGGTTGCACCGCTTGAATATCCGGCAAGAATGCCTTCCATGCGCGCAAGTTCACGAGCCCTGAGGGCGCTCTCCTTGTCGGTCACCTTCACAAACCGATCAATCATCTCAAAATCAATGTTGGCCGGGATGATGTTTTTTCCGGTGCCTTCGAGGCGGTAGGAATAAATTTCATTTTCGTCGTAAACACCTGTTTCGTGGTATTTTTTAAGTACTGAACCGTAAGCATCCACGGCCACGACCTTGAGATCGGGGTTTTGTTCCCGAAGGTAACGGCCCGAGCCGCAAAGGGTTCCGCCGGTACTGGCGCTGCCGATGAGCCAGTTTACCCGGCCCTCGGTTTGTTCCCAGATTTCCGGACCGGTGCTCAGGTAATGTGCATCACCGTTGTCGGCGTTGAAATTCTGATTGACGTAAAAGGCATTGGGAATGTCTTTGGCCAACTGTTCGGCACGACGGTAATAGGAGCGTGGATCGTTGGGTTGGGCTTCCTGCGGACAAAGCACCACTTCCGCACCCATGGCGCGCAGGTTGTTGAGTTTGTCTTCCGAAATCTTGCTGGTTACCGTCAGTACACATTTGTATCCTTTGATGGCACAAACCATGGCCAAACTGAAACCAGTATTACCACTGGTTGCATCTACCACAGTTCCACCGGGCTTAAGATGTCCCAAACGTTCAGCCCGCTCAATCATGTGCAGAGCGATACGGTCTTTGGCACTCAGTCCCGGGTTAAATGCTTCCAGTTTGGCGTAAACGGTAGCAGGGATATCCAATACTACGTTGTTCAAACGAACAAGTGGCGTTTTCCCGATGGTTTCCAGTACATTGTTGTATACCATTCGCCTATTACATTTTAGATTGTAACAAAAAGGTTTGTTGATTACCCGAAAAGTAAGGCGTATCATTCATACCAAACGAATTAAAAGGGTAATAATCGACTATACTGCACGGTAATTGCTCAGATTAGCCAAATAAGGGAGTTTTAAACCTTCAACGCCCCTTTCTTGAACGCTGTATGGGGGCAAAAGTAACGTTAATACGTCAGATAACTTGCATTTTTTTGATTTTCAAGATTTAACAAAAACTTTTTCTTCAATACTACGTACAACCATAAATAAATTTGCACCTTTGAATCCTTTTGCGAAATTATAATCTGATTAACGCTTAAACACACATCATTTCAATTCTAATCAATCACTTTCACACATGCTTATTTTGTACGTAGTTCTGGCTTCACTGCTCTTCGTACGCACCCTTCCAAAGGTAGCTGCGTACTTTGTCCCCGGCACCCGCCGCTGACGGGCAACCCGAAAAACCAGCTTTACGACGTGTATTAATCATCCCCACGTCTCCGCTTTTTAAAAAAAAAGCCCGGCCGGATCTCTCCGCCGGGCATTTTTTTTAGCAGGCAGCAGGCAGCAGGCAGCAGGCAGCAGGCAGCAGGCAGCAGGCAGCAGGCAG
>JBBSDH010000142.1:0-11468 GCA_038249605.1 Chitinophagales bacterium
CAACGAATCGAGCGGGTAGGTGTAAATGCTGCGCGCATGGGTTCCCGCAATGAGGGTATGTTCGTTGTTGTTCACATCAATGTCGTACACCGGCACATGGGGCAACCCGACGCCCAGTGGTTCCCAGTTTAATCCGCCGTTGGAAGTGATGAAAATACCGCCATCGGTGGCTGCGAACAACACTGAATCGGCGTGGCCTGGCAACACCACGAGGTCGTTGACGGCCAAGGGCGGCAGGTCGCCGCTCACGGGCGTCCAAGTGCCGCCGCCGTCGTCGGAACGGTGGATGTGCGGACTGAAATCGTTGCTTTTGTACCCTGTTTGGGTCACGAACACCCGATTGGGCAACGTGGGGGAAGCCTTCACACTCGAAACATAACGGTTGGGAAGCCCGTCGCTTACGTTGGTCCATTCCTGCGTAAACGGGTTACCACGCCACACATTGCCGTCGTTGGTGCCGTAGTACAGGCGGTCTGGGTCGAGTGGACTTTCATCCAGTGTGCTTATGGTATGGAAATTGGAGCCGAAAACAATGCCGTCGGTGAAGTCCGGGCCCACGGGCTCCCAAAAAGGCGGGTGCCCTGCGGTAGACATGTACGGACGGTAGGTTCCGGTGTACATGATTTCGGGATTGTGGCTGCTGATCATGTACTGCATGTCCCAATGGCGCCGGTCGGCTCCGTCGAGGCCTTCGGTGCCCGACTGGTAATCGCCGTTGTTGATGTACCCGATGCCGCCGTTTTGGTATTCGGCATAGAACAGTCCGGGAACCTCCGGATGGAAACGCACCTGAAAACCGTCGCCCCCATACACCCGGAACCAATCGTTGATGGCCGAACTATTGCCGGTGAGCGTGCCATTGTCCTGCGAACCACCGTAATACGCGGGCACATCGCTGTGCGGATCCCAGGCTACGCGGTAAAACTGCGTACAAGGAATGTTTTCGTGTTTGATCCAGGTTGCGCCGTTGTCTGTCGTTTTGTAGAGACCGCCGTCGGTGCCCAGCAGTGCTTCGCCGGGACCGAGGAACACCAGTGCGTGGTGGTCGGCATGCACGTCTTGTGCAAAACCGGCACCTTCCGTCCAGGGCAAGCCGTTCTGAGGCCGCCGCTTGGTTTGGACGCCGAGGATCCAGACGTCTTCCGCATCGTAGGGGTTGATGACGACTTTGCCGAAATACCAGGCAAAACCGCCCTGGAAGCCGTCATTCAGGTTCTGGTTGTCCATGATTTCCCACGACAAGCCGCCGTTGAAGGTTTCGTAAGCGTTTTCGAACTGGAGGTTTACTCCGGCGAAAGTGACCACGAGGTGCTGGCCATTGGCGGCGTCGATGGCTATGCCCGGACGGCACATGTTCACTTCGGGCAGGCCACCGGTGAGCATCACCCAGTTGTCGCCGCCGTCGGTGGTTTTCCAGATGCGGGCATTGGGTCCGCTCACGATGCTTTGTTGGTTGTTGCGGATGCGGTCCCACGAAGCGGCGTAAAGCACGTCCGGATTTTGCGGATCCATTTCCAGATCGATGATGCCTGCTTGTTCGGACACAAAAAGTATTTGTTTCCAGTTTTGGCCGCCGTTGATGCTGCGGTACAGTCCGCGGTCGTTGTTGGCTTCGAAAGGTATACCGGTGGACGCTGCAAACAAGGTATTGGGATCAGTGGGGTGGATGATGATGCGGGAAATGATGCTTTGGACTTCCAGTCCGAGGTGTTCCCAGGTAGCGCCGGCGTTGGTACTTTTCCATACGCCGTTGCCGATGAACGGGTATCCGCTGATGTTGAGGTCGCCTGTGCCAGCATAAAGCACATTCGGATTTTGCGGATCGATGGCGATGTCGGAGATGGAAAGAAAAGTCTGGTCGTCAAAAATGGGGAACCAGTTCGCGCCGCCGTCGGTGGTTTTCCAGATGCCGCCGCCGGAGTAACCGAGGTAAATGATGTTTTGATTGACGGGGTTCACGGCGATGCAGTTCACCCGGGCGCCGATGTTTGCGGGGCCTTCCAGTTGCCAAGGCGCCGAGATGCCGTTTTGCGGACCGCGTTGCTGCACTGCTTCCCTTGCCTGCCGAAGGGCGAGGGTATACATGGCTACATCCGGGCGAAAATCGGGATAATCGCGCATGGCGTAAAACTGCTCCGAGGGTTTGAGTCCGTTTTGAGCGGGTATTTGTTTTTTCTTTTGTTGGAAAAAAACAACCGCAAAAGAGCCAAGCACCACGAGGGCCAGGACGATGATGTTGCGCAGGGGGTAAGATTCGCGGGATTGTCGTTCAAACATGCGGTAGTGTGTTGTATTGGTGCACGAAATTACTCGTTAATCCTTTTGCAGCCAAATAAACCTGCCTGTTGGCAAATAGCAGCCAAAGCTCTCCGGTGTATTCACACAATCAAACGCCGTATTGGTACTGTAAAACGCCTCGTTTACACATCATCTGTTCATCTTATTTTTTTTGAAAAATATTTGTAGGCAACGGATGGTATGTACCCCGCATCTGTTTTTAAAAACCTGTACTTTCTATTTTTCAACCAAATCAAAAAATATGACCCGACAAGTATTTTACACAAACCTCTTTGTTTTGGCCATCCTATCCACCGGATTGCTCCATGCGCAAACGCCTTGTGCCGCTCCTTCGGCCATCGCGGAGCTCAATGCCAACAACATCCGTGCTACCATCAAGGCCGGCGGCAACCTCTTCAATGATGGCAGCGAAGGTCGTTTTCAGTATGTCGACCCTGCCACCGGCGCCGTATCACCAACCACCATTTACACGTCATCCATGTGGTTGGGAGGTTTAGATCCGGCATTAAACCTGAGACTTGCAGCCAACGAATACGGTTCAGGCTACTGGCCCGGTCCGCTCAACGACAACGGAACAACAAACGTTGATGATTGCTTCAAATGGGATAAAATTTTCTTTGTAAATGGCAATGACATCGCCTCCATGCTCGCCCAACTTCCCGGACTTTCGGCAGCCGAACTGGTTGCTCAATACCCATCCATCGCAGGCTGGCCAGGGCAAAACAATCCCTTTTTTGCCGACATCAACGGCTTTGATCTGCCGGTAATAGCTCGTCCATTTGCGCCTTTTTACGATGAAAACGACGACGGGGTATACAACCCGCTCGACGGCGACTACCCGGCCGTATCCCTGCAAGGCAAACCATCATTTGTTCCGGCACAAATGGCCTGGACGGTTTTCAACCTCATGGGTGCAGGAACTCCAGACATCAATACATCCATACCGATGGAGACCCAGCTGCTCGCCTGGGTATTCGATTGCAACGATCAACCCGTGCTCAACAACACTGTCTTTACCAACCACAAAACCTTTTATTTAAGTGGGGAAAAGCTTGATTCGGTGGCCTTTGCTTTGTTTGCCGACTTTGATCTTGGCTGCTACCTCGACGACTACCAGGGCTGTAATCCCGCGCTGAACACCATGTTTACCTACAACACGGACGTTGTTGATGGCAATCCAGCATCCTCTTGCCTGGGCACTCCTGTTTTTCAGGGCAACATTCCCGTTCAAAGCGCAACCTTGCTGAACAAAAGCCTGGATAAATTCATGTATTATGAAAGTGGCAGTGTGGGATCGAATCCGCCCGCCACAAACGATCCCAGCCAGATCTTCGAATACTACAACTTCCTTAATGCGCACTGGCGCGACGGATCGCCCTTAACCTATGGCGGCACAGGTTACAACCTGAACAACCTGCCGCCCGTGGACCATGCCTTCCCCGACGATCCAGCTTCGGTGACCGGCTGGACGATGTGCATTGCGGGTATAACCATCGGCGACCGGCGAACCCTGGCCATCCACAATCCCGGTACTTTGTTACCCGGTGCTGTAAACGAATTTACCACAGCATGGACCTACCACCCCGACTCCGACCTGCCGTGCGGGCTTGGCAACACCTTTGATGACATTGCACTGGTGCAGGCATTCTTCGACACCGCTTTTGATGGCGTTTGCTCTCCGCTGGTTTCCAATGTTGAGCCCTCGCTCAAGGGCCGCATCGTCCTCAGCCCCAACCCGGCCACCGACGCCGTTACCGTACAGTACGGCGACGTGGCTGTTCAACACATCCACCTTTTCGACCCGTCAGGCCGCCTTGTGCGTTCGTACCACAATGTACCGTCAGGAAATATGACCCTTTCTCTTTCCGGACTACCTTCGGGGCTGTACAACATGCAGTTCCTCACTGCAAGTGGCAGTTGGGTTGAAAAATTGGTGGTGCGTTGAAAAAATAAAACGTTTGCATGGTCTGTTGTGATGGAATATCCCAATCTCAACGGCCATGCAAACACCTTCCAAGGCACAACTATTCGGTTTCGCTGTACTGGCTCTTCGCTGGTATCTGGCATTTTACATGTTCAGTTACGGTTACAGCAAAACGACGTCTGGGCAGTGGTTACCATGCCGGTAAAAATGGGCATCAATGCCATGCCGGAATAAAAACGGATATTTACCCCATGTTCATTTCAAACGTTACCCCGAACTAATTTTACACGTCAGCCAACGTTGGATGGACTCCGGCGAGCTGTGGCTGCAACGGGTGTGTTTGATCTTTCAGTTGACTTACAAGGAAAATACCGACAGTACATTGTTGTTCGGCTACATCCGCCGGGTGGCGGGGTCGAAGGATTTTTTCCTTCAAAAAGGTGCAGGCTGGGCCTTGCGCCAATATGCACGGACCAATCCTGGTGCCGTGCTTGCTTTTGCGGAAAGGGAAAATTAGCGCCTTTAATGCGGCGCGAAGCGCTCAAACACCTGTAAAATCAGGCGTTTTGTGTTTTGAGGGTCAGCACTTTGCGTGCAACATAAATCACGGCCAAAACGAGTGTGTAAGTGAAAGTGGCTGTCATCGCGGTTCTTGTTTTGATTGGTTAGACTCGATTATCAAGGAGAAAGGTTGGTGTTTGGATGATTTTTTTCCTAACAACCTTTAAGAAACGGGGGCGCTGTGCCAAACGCTGCCCGTGTTTTCAAAAAAATTAAAAAATATTTTCACCATCCGTCAGCGCGTATGCTGACGAGCTTCATCGTGCAGCCCGGATGAGCGCCGTTGCTTCGCATCTCATTGAAGCATTAGAAATCGAAGTAGAAACCTTATTTTTTTTCCACATAAATGTTTAATATTTTTCAAATAAGCCTACATTAACGGCTCGAAACCATAATTTTCACCAAACAAAATAATGCCGTCATGACATTATCCCGTTTACACTCCTGCCGGGCAGAAGTTTGAAGTTTAAAGTTTGAAGTTTGAAGTTTAAAGTCGGCGTTCGACTTGGGATTTGAATAAAAAAATGCCCTTTTGCTTCGTTTGCAATTGATAGGGCATGTCCAAACTTTAAACTTTAAACTTTAAACTTTAAACTTTAAACTTTAAACTTTTTCCCGGCCATTCGTTCACCCATATAAGTTCTTTGCCCATGGCAGCCTACGCCACCAATATGATCAGGAACGTGGTCCTCATCGGCCACTCCGGCTCCGGTAAGACCACCCTCGCCGAAGCCATGCTCTACGAATCCAAAGCCATCAACCGTCGAGGTTCGGTGAGCGACAGGAACACACAGAGCGATTATGCCCCCCTGGAGCAACAACGCGGACACTCCCTGTTCGCCTCCCTGCTGCATTGTTCCTGGAAGGACACCAAAATCAACATCCTCGACACGCCCGGCCTCGACGACTTCGTTGGTGAGGTGGTGACCGCCCTCAAGGTGGCCGACACGGCGGTGGTGATGCTCAATGCACGTTCGGGCGTAGAGGTAGGTACCGAACTTATTTGGGAGTATGTGGATAAATACGATACCCCGGCGCTTTTTGTCATCAACCAGCTCGACCACGAAAAATCCGATTTTGAAAATACCCTCGATCAGGCCAAAAACCGCTTCGGCAGCCGGGTGTTGCCAATGCAGTTCCCGGTGAACCAAGGCACAGGTTTCAATGCCATTGTGGATGCCCTGCGCATGGTGATGTACGTTTTCCCCGTAGAAGGCGGCAAACCGGAGAAAAAACCCATCCCGGCCGAACACCAGTCCCGCGCCGACGAGATGCACAACGCGCTCGTGGAAGCCGCCGCTGAAAACGACGAGGGTTTGATGGAAAAATACTTCGAAAGCGGCACGCTCGACGAAGAAGAACTCGCCAAAGGCCTCAGCATCGGCCTGGCACACCACCAGTTTTTTCCGGTGTTCTGCGCTTCGGGTTTGAAAGACATGGGCTCCGGCCGCATCATGGGTTTCATCCACGATGTTTGTCCAAGTCCCGACCAGCGCCCCGCCGCATCGCTCGAAAACGGCGGCTCGAAGCCCTGCGACCCCAACGCCCGTCCATGCGTTTTCATTTTCAAAACCGTGAACGAACCCAAAGTAGGCAACGTATCGTATTTCAAAGTGTATTCGGGCGTGTTGAAAACCGGCGATGAGTTGGTGAACGCCGACAACGGCACCGGCGAACGTTTTTCACAACTGTTTGAAAGCGAAGGTAAAAACCGCGACCAGGTAGACGAACTGCGCGCAGGCGACATCGGTTGCACCGTAAAACTCAAACATTCGCACACCAACCAGACCCTCAATCCAAAAGGCTCCGAAACCCGCATCGAACGCATCCATTTCCCCAGTCCGCGCATACGCATGGCTGTGGTGCCGCCCAGCAAAGCCGATGTGGAAAAAATGGCCCACGCCCTGCACAGCATCCAGGAAGAAGACCCTACGCTGCTGGTGGAGCAAAGTCTGGAACTGAAACAAACCATCATCCAGGGACAAGGCGAAATGCACCTTGACATCGTCCGTTACAAAGCCGAACAAAACTTCGGCGTGCACCTCGATTTCATGGAACCGCGCATCCCCTACCGCGAAACCATCACGCGCGTGGCCAACAAGGATTACCGCCACAAAAAACAATCGGGCGGGGCAGGTCAGTTTGCCGAAGTGCACATGCGCATAGAGCCTTACCACGAAGGCATGCCCGCACCGGCAGGATTGGTGGTGAAAAACAGCGAGGTGGAAGACCTGAAGTGGGGCGGTAAGTTCAACTTCCAGTGGTGCATTGTGGGTGGCTCCATCGACGCGCGTTTCACCAACGCCATCAAAAAAGGCATCATGGCCAAACTCGATGAAGGTCCGCTCACCGGTTCGTATTGCCGCGACGTGCGTGTATCCATTTTCGACGGCAAGATGCACCCCGTGGACTCCAACGACATGGCCTTCCAGATCGCGTCCACCATGGCGTTCAAAGAGGCCTTCCATGAGGCCGGTCCGCAAATCCTTGAACCCATTTACAACCTCGAGGTGATGTGCGCCGCCGAAGTGATGGGCGCCGTGATGGGCGACCTGCAAACACGCCGGGCCATCATCATGGGTATGGATGCCGAGGGGCATTACCAGATCATCAAGGCCCGGGTGCCTTTGAAGGAATTGCACAAGTATTCATCCACTTTGCGCGCGCTCACCCAGGGCAAAGCGAAGTTCAGCATCCAATTTGCTGAATACGGTTCCGTTCCCGGCGACCTTCAGGCCAAACTCATCGCGGATTACGCGAAAGAGCATGGGGGAGGGGAAGAACATTGAAAAAAGTCGACAGTCGGCAGTCAACAGCCGGCAGTCAATAGTCGATAGTCAATAGTCGATAGTCAATAGTCGGCAGTCGATAGTCGGCAGTCGACAGTCTTTCAATACCTTTGTATGGGACTGTCGACTGTCGACTGCCGACTGTCGACTAACCTGACCGATTACCACTAATTTATGAACAAATTTTTATCCTCTTCCTTCGATTTTTTCACCTACGCCTTGCCGGGCAGCTTCATTGTCGTCGCTTTTTTCATCCTGGATCCGCGGTTGGTATCCATGGGCGATTACCTGGCGGTGGCTGCGGGCTTCAAGGTCAGTGCAGCCGTTTTGATCGTTGTGATCGGTTATTCTGTTGGCTTTGCCATCACCCCACTTGGGCGCGAACTCTACCGCCGTGTAGGATTCCGGATGTTCGGGCGCAAACTTCCGACGACGAACGGACTGAATATTTCAGAGAAATACGTGTTGATCCGCGAATACACGCCCAACAATTTCCGGTACGTGGAAACGTGGAATTTCATGTGCGGTATGGCGCACAATTTTTGCATTGCAGCAATAATTGTAGCCTTATTTTCGGCTTTCAAATGCCTGTTTTTACAACCAGCGGAGTCGAATTTCTGGTGGCTGATTTGCATTTTGTCGGTGATGCTTACCCCGCTTTTTCTTTTCCAGTCTGTCAAATTCGCCTTGTGGGCCGCAGATGACATCAATGCGTCGATTGAATTGCTGAGGTTGAGGGAAAAATAGAAGTCGACAATCGACTTATCGTATTTCAATTCCCGCCGCTACTTTCATTTTGACGTAATTTTTTGCCGTAGGCGAATACATTTCTTTTTCAAAATACCGCACAATCAATTTTTTTCCTTTCAGGGAGGCAGGATTGGTCGTGAGTTGTTCGGAACCTTTAAATTTTTCCATCCACCATATTTTTTGTTCGAGGCCAGCGGCGTCTTTTACCTTAAAAAAGGAAAAACTTCCGGACGTTTCGATGCCGATGAAGGTGCCTTCCAGCGATTCGATGGTTTGGACTTGTGCGGCGCCTTGTTCGACCATGGTTTGGATCATGCGTCTGAATTTCGGACAATTCAGACTGGCTTCCTGACCAATGATTTCACCCAGTTTTGTGAAATCCTCTTGGTTGGTCATGTCCAGCCCCAGTTCCTTTTTGATTTCCTCTGAATACTTGCCTGCGATAGGAATCATGAGCATGCCGATTTTTTGCATGTTCGCTTCCGACATATTTTCCTCAAGGTTTTGTTTCGTAAGTTCCTTGCAAAACTCGTCGCCCAGTTTTTTTTGAAGGGTTTGGGCATGGGTAAATGTAGGAAACAGCAGGAACAGGCTAAATACTGGCAAAAGGGGGCTCAAATTCATGGTTGTGTTTGTTTAAAGTTGAAATAAGACCGAAAAGTCCAACTTTTTCAGCAATCTGCACACAACAGGCTTTATCTTTTTACACGCAAGCAGCGATGCAGCGTCCAGTTGTATCTGAAATGTTGTTGGTTAATTCCCGGCAACCGAGTTTAAAAGTCAGTACCTTCGACCTTCAACCCCAAAAAACCAGCCCTCTACTGTACAAATTGAACCCATGGTCCATCCGTTTTGAGCGAAGAAGAACTCATCCGGGGTTGCTTGCGCGGCAATGCGCAGTGCCAGCGAAGCCTTTACGAGCGCTTCGCAGGTAAGATGTATGCCGTTTGCCTACGCTATGCCCGAAGCTCATCCGATGCTTCGGACATGTTGCAGGAAGGATTTGTAAAGGTATTCACCAAGCTCGAGCAGTTTCATTTCCAGGGTTCCTTTGAAGGCTGGATTCGGCGGATCATGATCAACACGGCCTTGCGCACCTACCAGCGACAACGCTTTAATCAGGAAACCACAGGGTACGAAAACCTGCCCGAAATGCCAGTGGAGCCCGATGCCATTTCGGCACTTTCGGAAGCTGAACTGCTCAAACTGATCGCGAAGTTGCCCGACGGTTACCGCATGGTTTTCAACATGGTTGCCATCGAAGGTTTCTCCCACGCCGAAGCAGCCGATCTTCTGGGCATCCAAGAAAGCACCTCCCGATCGCAACTTACCAAAGCGCGAAGGTGGCTGAGCGAACAAGTGCTGTTGCTGCAAAAAGTCTAATTAATAGAAGCATACCCAAACGCAAGTTTGGGACATCATAAGAAAAATGAAATCAAAACCTGAACTGGACAAAATCATGAAGGAGCGGCTGTACAAACACAGCATCGCTCCCCCGGATTTTGTCTGGACCAACATCGAACAAGAACTTCGGCGCAAACGGCGCAAGTTTGTCGCATTGTGGTGGTTTTTAGGAATAGGACTCACCGCTACAGGACTCTGGGCATTAACCATCGGGCAGCAGGCAGCAGGCAGCAGGCAGGAATTGTCATCCCAACAAAACGCAGGAACTGGGCATCAGGAAGTAGGAACCCAGCAAAGCTTGTCATCCCAACAAAGTGTGGGAACCATGCAGCAGGTAGCGGGCAGCAGGCAGGAATTGTCATCCCAGCAAAACGTGGGACCCATGCAGCAGGCAGCGGGAACCATGCAGCAGGCAGCGGGCAGCAGGCAGCAGGCAGCGGGCAGCAGGCAGCAGGCAGCGGGCAGCAGGCAGGAATTGTCATCCCAGCAAAACGTGGGAACCATGCAGCAGGCAGCAGGCAGCAGGCAGGAAGCAGCAGGCAGCAGGCAGGAAGCAGCAGGCAGCGGGCAGGAATTGTCATCCCAGCAAAGCGCAGGAACCATGCAGCAGGCAGCAGGAACCGAAACCGAAAAGACCATCTCCGCTTTTTCCGCCCTTCCTCCAGTAGAAACCGAGCTGGGTGGGTGGAAACGGCCTTTGCCGCAACACCCGAAGGTAAAACCCATCGTAAGGAAAAAACAGGATTCTAAAAACTGTTACGACTTCGAACATATGGGTACTGTATGGTGGCTCGACGCCTACGTAGGTCCATCGATTACGCGCCGGCAATTCAGCGCCAAAGATTCGGAGTACGACAACTACCTTCAACGGCGCCTCGAAACCGAAACACCCGAAATGGCTTTCAACGCAGGCATTAGGGCAAACATGCTTTTCAGGGAAAATTTTGTGGTGCGCTCCGGCTTTCATTACGACCAGTTTGTTGAAAAATTTGAATGGGCCGATCCCAATTCCATTGAGGTAAACATCCGCACACGCACACAACTCGTTAATGGGGTGTGGGAAACGGTGATCGACACGCTCAGCATCGAATACGGCGACAACTACATTAAAACCTACAACCGTTTTGGCGTACTTGACATACCGCTTGAACTGGGCATCGAACTGCGGCGCGGCCGCACAGGCGTAAGCATAAACGGTGGTGTATCGGTAAACTTGCTTTTTTGGAAACGCGGCGCCATTTTGTCGCCCGACAACAACCAACCGGCCTATTTTACCCCCGAAGAAGGCACCCTTGAAGTATTTAAAACCAACGCCGGACTCAGCATCAACGGAAGTGTTCAATGGTTTTACCACATCCAGCCCACGTTGCGACTGTTTGTTGAACCCTACTACCGCCAGGTTGTCAAACCGCTTACGCTGAACGGTCACCCTGTAGACCAGCAGTACGGCATAGGCGGCCTAAAATTGGGCATGACCAAAATCTTACACGGTAAATAGTTACAAATTTTGGAAGTTAAAGCAGCGTCGTACATGTAGGGCGTATCTCCTAAGCAGTACACGCCAACTTCAGAAACCAAACAACAAACATGGAGCACCGCAGTACACCATGAAACATCGACCGAACTTGAACAACGTTAAAACATACCTGTACTTAAGCATCCTTATCCTATCGGGGTTGTGGAGTTGCCGTCCGGACGTGGAAGAATTCCGTCCCTACGATGATTCCCTTGCCGACATAAGC
>JBBSDH010000143.1:0-11434 GCA_038249605.1 Chitinophagales bacterium
CCCTCGTGATGACGATGTTGGTGCGTTTCGATAACGGATGCCCAATACCCTGGAAACTGTTGCGCCCCATGATGACATGGTGATCCAGCGTACATTTTTTGAAATAAGCCAAATCGGAAGGCAAATGCCATGGAATTTCATTGTCCTTTCCAATCACAAGGTTTTTGGCGGCGGCTACTATGGCGGATACGATCATGCTCAAAGGTTTTTCAGAAGTTCTTTAATGAGTGTGCTCAAACGGGGCTCGGCTTCGCCGGCCAATGCAATAACGTCTTCAAGGGTGGTTTCACGTATTACCGAAGGCGGGAATGCTACGTTGGTGATCATCGACAACATCAGTACCGGCAACCCCATGTGGCGGGCCACCAACACTTCGGGTATAGACGACATGCCTGTGGCGTCGCTGCCCATCACCCGCAACATGGCGTACTCCGCCGGGGTTTCGAGGTTGGGGCCCTGCATGGCCGAGTATACGCCTTCAAACGCCCGTATCCTATGCTTGTCCGCAATCGCCAACACGCGGGCGCGCAAGTCGGGGTCGTAGGTCGCCGACATGTCGGGGAACCTCGGGCCCAAACGCTCGTCGTTGGCCCCACGCAAAGGGTGTTCGGGCAACAAGTTGATGTGGTCGCGCACCACCATGATGTCGCCTCCCTTGCAATGTGGGTTGATGCCGCCCGATGCATTGGTAATCACCATACGCCGAACACCCAAAGCACCCAATACACGCACCGGAAACGTCACTTGCTGCATGCTCCAGCCCTCGTAATAATGAAACCTGCCGGCCATAAGTACCACGGGGTGACCGTTCAAACGCCCAAACAACAACTTGCCACGGTGGCTCTCCACGGTGCTGCGCGCAAAATGCGGGATGTCGGTATAATCCACCGAAGCCTCCAGCTCCAGCTCGTCGGCCAGCTTACCCAGCCCCGTGCCCAGGATGATGCCGGATTGAGGCTCAAAACCGGTCCGGGAACGGATGAAAGTGAGTGCTTCCTGTATTTGATCGTGTAAATCCATAAATTAGTGCAAAGTGCAAAGTGCGAAGTTATTTTGATTGACGATTCACGAGGTGCGAAATCAAACCTTAGGCTTCCTCCTCCAATAATAAGCAAGTCCCATTCCCGTCACCAAATCCCAGATGCCCCACCATGCTGCGATGAGGGCCATGCCACCCAAGCCGTTGAAGAAACGGAAAATGAGCAGCAGTCCCAGAGCCGTATTGTGCACGCCCGACTCGAAAGCAAGGGTGCGCGCGTCATTCTCAGGCAGTTTGAAAAAACGTGCAAGCGTATAACCGGTGCCCAAGGCTACCGCATTGTGCACAGCCACAATAACAAAAGCAAAGCCTAGGTAAGTGAAAAGATTATCGCGGTTGCCCAAAAGTGCAAGAAGCAGTATGGTGAAAAACAACAACAAAGCAATACGCTGCACCCACGGCTTAATGCGCTCCACAAAAGGTTTGAATCGGTGGTGCAGGAACATGCCCAGCAGTAGCGGGATGATGATGAGTTGCACAATGATGATGGCCATGTCTAAAAAACTGATCTCAAACGACTTGCGCAAAGCGTCGGCTCCCGGCACAAATTTGGACCAAAACATAAAACCCGCAGGCGTCACCACCGTACACAAAAGGATGATGATGGCGTTGAGTGTGACCGACAACGCTACGTTGGCCCGGGCATAGTGGGTCAGGAAATTGGTCATGTTGCCCGACGGGCACATGCTTACCAGCACCATGCCCAAAGCCATGCTTACCGGCGGATTGAAAAGGCGAATGATGCCCAGGGTGAATACAGGAAAAACAAGGTACTGCACCACAATGCCCAACGCTACGGACTTCGGAAATTCGACCACCCTTTTAAAGTCGGACGGCAATACATCCAGTGCAACACTGAACATCAGGAAAGCCATGGCCATGTTCAACACGAACATTTGGGATGGATTGAAGTTGATGAGCAGGGTGTCAACGGGGTGCATGTGGATAGGTTTGTTGCAGCGGCAAGTTACGCAGCTTCAACAGTTTTAACACCCTCTGCTCATTTTTCCACCTGATGCCCCACAGGCGTTGGAATCATTTCCGGCGTATACACTTGCAACGGCCTCACCGGTCTTCCATCAGGCCACATGCCCATGAAACGCTGCTCCGGAGTATTTCCAAAGGCTACATGTTCGTATTTCCCATTTCGAACAAGGCCGATGAGCGCATCACCTAGTTTCCAGTAACAATAAAAATCCACTTCGTTGAGCCGTGAAGTGGAAAACACGCGTTGTGAAGTGTAATTGCGTACACCGGTATCGAAATCACCGTCGTAACTGTACGGCTCGGAGTGTGTGGCGAGCACCCAACGGTGGCCGTTGGTGTCGCGTTGTTGTACGAGCAGGTTGCGCAGGGGCGTGTTTACAGCCGTCTCGAACACCAGTTGCCCAAACTCCGAACCTACCACATAGTCGTCTTCGCCCACCACGATGAGCAATGCCGTACGTTCGGGGATGGCGCCGTAATCTTGCAGCCTTGCACCCTTGAGCGGCCCGGAGCCGGGTTCACAAAGCATGAGTCCGACCGGTTCGGGGATGCGAAATTTTTTCCAGTTCACAGCCAGGTTGGCGTTGATTACACCGCCATACGAATGCCCTATGTACACCACCTTTTCAGTGTTGGGCCGAATAGGTCCCTCCAGTTTCAGCCAGTCGATGGCATCGCGGATGCCTCGGGCGGCGTTTTCCGGAAACGCATCGGCGCGGGGCCACATGATGTTGCGCTGGTAGCGCGGGTAAATGACAATGTTGCCCTTGGCCACCAGGTGTTTGATCCATTTGCCGTAAGCCATGGGATTGTAAGCGCCATAGCCGTGCATGAAGACCACCACTTCGGCCGATTCGGGCTGGGGTTGGGCGGGCAAAAAAAGCCAGTAACCGTCGGCCGATTGTGCATTGTCGTAAAACGTCACCGAATCGTGGGTGTAATCGGCGCCGCCCGGTCCAAATCCAGGTTGCCCAGGGTAAGGCATGCCATTTTCCTGAGCTGTTGCGAACACGCCTCTCAGCGCAATACTGCCCGTAGTAAACGACAGCCTTATAAAATGCTTCCATTCAATTGAAGGCATGCGCAATCCTGAACCAAGTACTTTTGACATCATGAGCCGTCTGTGTGTATTGACGGATGTTAAAACGCAGAACAGCACCAATCGTTACAAATTTTCGATGAATGCCTTAAAATTAAAGACTTTTACACTTGAAGGTTGAACTTGAGTCCGATTTCTTTTTCAAATCTTAAAAAACAATCCATCCGCAATGTTCCTGAAAACCACACTGCCTTTCCACGCCATTCTTTTATTTTTCCTACTGTTTGCCTGCGGCGCCAACACGCCACAAGCTCCGGAAGACAACAAGTTGGAGCGCGACAATACGCCTTCCAAAGGCGATACCATGTTGGGTATTTCGGATGAAAAAACAAACGGCGATTCAGCAGGTCAAGTGGAGCCAAGGAATAAAAACCACCCCGGATTCACCGATGTTGCCGCACTTAAGGCAGGCATACTTTTCGATATCCGTTACGCCACCAAAAACAATTTTACCAAAAGTAAAATTTACGACTGTCCAGCATGCTTGCTGCGCCCGGCAGTAGCAGAAGCCCTTGTAAAAGCACAAAAAAATCTCCAGAAAAAAGGTTTGGGACTCATTATGTACGACTGCTACCGCCCAAGGCCATACCAACAGCGGCTTTGGGACAAAAAACCCGATCCCAACTACGTTACTCCCCCCGCCAAAGGTTCGATGCATTCACGCGGCGCGGCAGTCGATCTCGGTATTGTGGACAAAGATGGCAAGCTGCTTGATATGGGTACGGACTACGACTTTTTTGGTCCGGAAGGCCATTACGATTACACCAAACTACCCACCCAAGTGATCAATAACCGCAAGCTGCTGCGTGAAACCATGGAGGCAGCCGGTTTTAGAGGTATACGGACGGAGTGGTGGCATTTTTCTTACAAAGGGAAGTCGTACGAGCTGAGCGATTATGTGTGGAAGTGCAATTAACTCACCGCATGCTGTAATTCACCCCAAACCGCACTTGTCTTCGCTGCTGCACCGGATACAACAAATCATCCGGTGTTCCGGTAGCATCCAGGCCTGTATATTCGCGGTTGAAAAGGTTTTGGAACATCAAATACACCGAAAAGTGGTTGCTCAGGTAGAGGCGTGTGGTAACATCCCAGGTACGGAACTTGGAAAAATTTTCCAAACTCATTTGTCGATCAACCCTATCGGCATACAACACCGATTTGCTCAATGCTTCTTTTTGCCGGTTGGAAGCCAACACCACTTCCACTTTATTTATCGTAAAGAAATAACGCATTTGTGCTTGCCACGATGGCATATTCAACGGTGCATCGATGGTCGGAATGTTTGGTCCTGCCCATTCTGTGCCAAAATTGCGCTGCATAAAAAACTCGAAGTAGAAGTCCAGTTTGGACCGGTTTCTTTCCACACTGAAATGCTTGGTCCGAAAAAGCGCCTGAATGCCCCATACACGTTGTGAACGTCCTTCAGGTTGTGCAAAACCAAGGATGTATACGTCCGGGTTGTTTGCTGTTGGGTACACCATCCCGTCGCGAAGAAGGTCGTACGATTCCTGAAGGAAAGCGGACAGGTCGACCCGGTACAGCCGTTTGGTATACCTGACGCCAAATTCGCCTGCGTACACCCTTTCTGGTTTGGTTAACCCTCCGCTGTTTTGCCTGCTGGAGAAAAGGGTTGGATCGTGCACGATGCTGTTTGCATTGGCATACACCGATGGCTGCCTGTACCCCCCGCTACCATTGGCCCACACTGCCCAGGAACTGTCGAATCGGTACAACAAGGCCAATCTCGGCGCCAAAACCAACGATGGCAACAAACCTACATTGGCCCCTGCCACCAAGGTCAGGTGTTTGTTGCGGTAGTGCAATTGCCCGTAGGTATTGACGTCCACCAACAAGGTATCCAACGGATTGAAGGGTTTTGACGTCTCCTGAATGTTTGAAAAGTTCAGCTCAACCGGCTGGGTATAATAGGTGTTGAGCGGGGTACCGAAGCCTGCACCTATTTGACCACCCAATTCAAGGTGCAAGTTGGTATTCAATTTGATCCGGTGCCGGGTTTCAAAACGCACGTCTACTGCGTCGGCTACGCCGTACCGCACCCCTTGCCCGAAACCTGTTTGCACTTGGTCAAACAAGGCCTTGCGCTCATCTTCGTTGCTGGCGTTCGGAAGACCGGCTTCATAAGCCATCCAATTGAGGCGGTCGAAAATATGGCTGATCGTGGAAGTATTGCTGATCCGGTAACGTTGTACCGACAACAGGTGGGTAGCCTCTCTGCGTGTGCGTTGATGGTTGTAGCTGAGGGCATACGTCTCGATACGCTCGGACAGCCGGTTTGATGAGTTTGCGTACGACAAAGCGAACGGGTTCATGCCCAGGGCGGCATGTTCGTTGCGCGCCATGCGGTAGTAGGCAAATTGAAGGCCGCGCCAGCGCACATGGCCGCCGAACATGCGGCTTTCCATGGCAAGCGGCGATTTTCGGGGGTATGCAGTGGAATCGTCGGAAGGCATGTAGTTCCCGTTGCTGGTATAAGCCGTTGAGTCGAGGCCCAGCAAAAGGTAATTGTTCATGTTGTACAATTCGTCGTCGAAAAAAAGGTCGGGTTGCTCGCGCACGGTACTGCTTCCAAAAATACTGTACCGCAGGATGTTTTCATCTTTGCCCAGTTTGCCACCGAACATAAGGTCGAGGCTGTTGTAGCCGTTGTTTCCAAAACTCAGGTCGGCCTGAGCATACACAGGCCTTTCGGTTTCTTTCAGAATAATGTTTACAACACCTACACAGGCTTCGTTTCCGTATTGTGCCGACGCTGGCCCATACATAACTTCTATGCGTTCGGCCTGGCGTATGGGCAACTGAGCGCCGATGGGCATACCCAGGGCCATTCCGGGTTTCACGGGCACGTCGTTGATCAGGATTTTGACGTATTGGTTGCCCGACAGTCCGCGCATCAGGAAGGTTTCGCCCTCCATGGCGCTTCCAGGCTGCGATACGCGTATACCCGGAGCAGCTTTCAACACGTCAACCAGCGTAACAAATCCGCTGTTTCGAATTTCCTCAGCCGTAATGACCCACACCTGAAAAGGCAAATCGTCGGCTTTTTCCAACGATCTGGTGGCGGTGTAAACTTCGTTTTTGTAGTCGGGTTTGTTTAGGAGTATGTTTTCCTTGCCCAAGCGTTCGGGTTGAAGCAGCAGGGTGGAGTCGTTTTGCGCCTTCAAGCTGGAAACGGCACAAATCCAAAGCATTGCAATGGATACCGAAGGGATGGTTTTTCTGAACAAGATCTGCATGGCGTTAATGAATGATTTCTTCTTCATCAAGGTGCCCTGTCCAACGTTTCACAAGTTTGAAATTGTTGAAAAATTCCTTGGCCAGAACACGCAATACGGTATAAACCGGAACGCCAATGATCATTCCGACAACGCCGCCCAGCTTTGCGGCAAGCAACGTAACCAGAAATATTTCCAGCGGATGCGCCTTCACGCTGTTGGAAAAAATCATGGGTCCGGTAAAGTTGTTGTCTATCGTTTGGGTAACGATAAATGCTGCCGCAACTTTAATCATCAATGGGGGCAAAGCAGAAATGTCCTGTTCGATGTTCGAAGAAATGGTGATCAACTCGCCAAACACCAAGCCCAAAATGGGCCCAACGTAAGGCACAATGTTGAGCAACCCACCGAACAAACCGATAAGCAAGGCATTTTTAATACCCATGACCAACAAAATTAGGGTAACTAAGGTGGAAAACGCGGCCATTTGCAGTGTAAGTCCTGTAAAATAGCGGCTGAGCACATTACTCGATTTTTCCAATGCATTTTGTACTTTAGGCTCTGCCTCGTCGGGGACAATGGCGCCAAGCATGGAAAAAAACAGGTTTTTTTCCTTTAAAAAGAAAAACAATATGAAGGTGGTGGAAAACACTGCGGCTATTAAATTGCCGACAGTCGATATCAAAGAACCGAGTACATTGCCAATCAGGCCGGGCATGAATAAATTTTGCAATGCCTCGTTCGTCTTGGCTCCGAGCGATTCGCCATCATCCAAAATACCTATGTTGTGCAAATTCGCGTCGAAGTCGGCAAACGGTTCCCGCCACTTTTCAGCAACCATGGCGTAATCGACCTGGGTCAGGTTTCGCACCTGTTTGATGATGGTGGGCACGAACATCATAACAAGTCCGGCAATGATGATGTAAAAGGTCAGTATGGTAAGGATGGTGGCTCCTATATTTCCCAGATGCCGCTCTCTGAAGTGGACGCGTTTTCTGAAAAAATTCATGAGAGGCCGCCCAAGCAGGGAAAGCACCCAAGCTACGAGCAGGTAGGTAACAACTTCGGAAAAATACCAGGCCATGCACATCAGCACTATAAAACCAATCATCCAGGGCCAGTTGCGGGCAAATTTGCTCTTTTTGCGGATTTTCGTTTTTTCGATCATGGTTTTCAGTTTCGGATGTCGGTGCCCCAGGCAAGTTTTTCACGTATGGTTTTGAGAAAAGTGTTGTCCTGCAATTGCACAAGTTTGATGGGAAAGTCGTTTTTACGCACCGCGAGTTGGTGGCTGGCGGTCACGTGCTCCAGCCTGGAATCGAGGGTGCATATAAAATTTTCGGCACGTCCTTCAATCTCGAAGGAGATGACCGATTCGTCGGACAATACAATGGGCCGCACGTTGAGGTTGTGCGGGGCCACGGGAGTAAGTACAAAATTGTTGGAATCGGGGAAAATGATGGGACCGCCGCAGCTCAGAGAATAGCCTGTAGAACCTGTAGGCGTGGCAATGATGATGCCGTCGGCCCAATAGGAATTCAGGTAGTCGCCGTTCAGGAACGTATGTATGGTTATCATCGAAGAAGTATCGCGTTTCAGCAGCGTACAATCGTTGAGGGCGAAAGGTATGTCGCCGAACAGTTCCGGATGGCTCTCGAGGTACAATGCGCTGCGCTCTTCAATGTAGTACTGGCCACGCTGCAGTTTTTGAATGGATTCGCGGATAAGCACTTTTTCGATGCTTGCCAAAAAACCCATACGCCCGAGGTTGATGCCAAGCATGGGTACGCCTGCATCTCGTATAAGGGTTACAGCATTGAGCATGGTGCCGTCTCCGCCCAAAACGATCACAAAATCGATGCGGTGCACCAAGAAATCACGGTGTGTATCGAAAGGAGCATACGGTCCCGGAAAACGCACCTTTTTCCTGATATCGTTCAAATAAGGCGTGTAGATGTAGGTATTGAACCCTTCTTCGTAAAGCACGTTTAGCAGGGCCTGAACATATTCCAGGTCTTTTTCCTTAAATTGTTTGCCAAAAATGACAACTTGCATGAGCAGGTGTTTGGAATGCAGAATGCAGAATGCTGCGTGGCTGGGTTCAGCTTCGCCCCATTCAATTTAGCCGCAAGATAACGATTTGGAGTTTGGAAGCAACAGCCTTCTAAAACGTGTATAAATCTTACCGCGTGCACCTGCCTACCATTGCCGAATTCGAACATCTGACTTCGGACTTCACACGAATTAGACTTCGCACTTCGCACTATTTTCCTACCTTCGCGCGTTCTTTTGCGCTTAAGTTCCCCCCGGAAAGCAAAAACGTACGCTACCTACATGCAAGATTTTTTCAAGTCGTTGCGACAAAACAGCCTGATCCAAAAAGCTCGCTCATGGATTGCCCAAATCACGGTGCCCATTTCGAATTTCGTCAACAACCTGTTGTCGCCTGTTCGTGCATTGTTCGCTCCACTCACCAATGCCTGGAGCCGGCTGCTTTCGCCAGTACATGCACGTTGGGCATCGTTTAAAGGACGTTACCCCATCCCCGGAGCCGTACTCGGCACGGCAGGCTGGCTCATCAAATGGGGCTTCTATTTGTTGCTTTTCCTGGTTATTGGCGTCCGTATCGGGTTGTTCGGACGCTTGCCCAGTGGCGAAGAATTGCGCAACATCGAAAATGCCAGCTCCACTGAGATTTATACGGCCGACAGTGTGCTCATCGGTAAATACTACATCGAAAACCGAACCGAAATTACCCTCGACCGCATTTCTCCATTTGTCATGAGCGCCCTGATCGCTACTGAGGACAAACGCTTTATGGAACATCGGGGCATCGACCTGCAAAGTTGGATGCGTGTTGCCTACGGCATGCTCATACGCAGAGAATCGCTCGGCGGAGGATCCACCTTGAGCCAGCAACTCGCCAAAAACCTTTATCCCCGCAAAAAATACCTCGTTCCCGGTATTAGCCTCATCATCAACAAAATTCGGGAAAATTTCATTTCCATTCGCCTCGAACGCATCTACACCAAGGAAGAACTGCTCAACCTTTACCTCAATACGGTTCCCTTCGGTGGCGACGTATTCGGCATCAGCGTAGCATCGCGCATGTACTTCAACAAAAAAGCGCGCGACCTCTCTCCCGACCAGGCCGCCACGCTCATCGGCATGTTGAAAGGCAGCACCCTGTACAATCCGGTACGCAACCCCGAAAACGCCAAAAAACGCCGCAATGTGGTGCTGCTTACGATGCTGCGCAACAGCGATATCGACCAAAAGACCTACGACGAACTTATCGTTAAACCTGTCGGTGCCAAACGTTACAACGTGGACAGCAACATCGGTGGACTGGGAACTTATTTCCGCGAATACCTGCGAACCGACGTGATGCCCAAACTGCTGCGCAAACACCCCAAAGAAGATGGAACCAATTACAACCTGTATACCGACGGCCTGAAAATTTACACTACGCTGCACAGCAAAATGCAGCAATATGCCGAAGAGGCTGTCGAAAAACAAATGCAGGATCTCCAGAAATTATTCGACAAACACTGGAAAAATTACAAACAGGAAAAACCCTGGGGCGACGACAAATGGATAGACGAACAGATTCGCCGCAGCAGCCGCTACGAAACACTCAAAGACGCAGGAATGAGCAAGGAGGATATCCTCGCCAATTTTGAAAAGCCTGTTCCAATGACCGTGTTCGGCTGGAAGAAAGGCGGCACCGATGTTGACACCACCCTAAGTCCCATCGACAGTGTACGCTACTATTTTTGCTTGCTGAACTGCGGATTCATGGCCATGGACCACCGCAACGGATACGTGCGCGCCTGGATTGGCGGTACCAATTTCAAACACTTCAAATTCGACCACGTCAAAAGTACCCGACAGGTAGGCTCCACGTTCAAACCCATCGTGTACGCAGCCGCCTTGCACGACAGCATCTCGCCCTGTACTTATTATCCCAACCGGATCAAAATGATCAAAGACTGGGAACCACACAATTCCGACGAAGCATACGGTGGCTGGTATTCCATGTCTGGAGGACTTCAAAGGTCCGTAAACGTAGTCGCAGCCCAAATCATTGAACAAGTAGGCATCCAAAAGACCATCGACATGGCAACACAAATGGGCGTTACCACTACGTTGCCACGCGAATTTGGCATCAGCCTCGGTGCTGCCGATATTTCACTTTTCGACATGATCAAAGTGTACGGGACCATCGCCAACAAAGGCGTACGACCCGAACCGGTAACCGTACTGAGCGTGATTAATCGCGACGGTAAAGTGTTGTACGATTACAAGAATGAACTTGAGGCCAATCCGAATCTTGGGCCGCATGTGAAGGCATTGAATGAATACCAGTCCTCCATCATGACCGAAATGTTGCAAAATGTAATTGATCACGGTACAGGAAGACGTCTGCGTTCCGGATTTGGCATACAAGGCGATTTCGCCGGCAAAACAGGCACTACGCAAAACCAAGCCGACGGCTGGTTTATTTGTTACAATCCTCAACTTGTTACAGGTTCATGGGTGGGCGCCGAAAGTCCCGCCGTTCGATTCCGCTCCATGAGCCTCGGTCAGGGTTCGGCCATGGCACTTCCCATCGTGGCCATGTTCTGGCATAAGGTAGCCAACGACCGCAAACTCGGCGGCATGTTGCGCGAAAAATTTCCGGACCCCAAACCTGAAGTCCTAAACGCAATGTCCTGCTACAACTGGATCGGTATCCAACCCGACTCCTTCAACCAGGCCCTTATGGAACAGGATTCTACCCTCCGCGATTCGATGATATCATTGTACATCTCCAAAGTAATCAAATCACCCGAGGAAACCGCCGTGGAAGGAGAACCCGCCATAGACGTCGAAAAAGAGGAGAAAAAAGAGGAACGTAAAGAAAAACGCAAGGAGTTTTTCCAAAAAATCTTTACCAATCCCAACGACGAAAAAGAGAAGAAAAAGCAATAAGCAGGCAGCAGGCAGCAGGCAGCAGGCAGCAGGCAGCAGGCAGCAGGCAGCAGGCAGCAGGCAGCAGGCAGCAGGCAGCAGGCAGCAGGCAGCAGGCAG
>JBBSDH010000144.1:0-11345 GCA_038249605.1 Chitinophagales bacterium
CCCGTCATGGGTTTGTCGGTCATGTTGCTCACTTTGGCGCTGAAGGTCACCAGGTCGCCTTCGCGCAGGAAACGGGGTGGATTGGGGATCACCATGAGTTCTTTTTGGGTCACTACTTCGCGCACGGCAAGGGCCTGTTTCAGGTCTTCGGTGTGGGTAAACGTCATGAACTTCCAGCGCGTGAGTGCCTCGTTCATGGTAAATTGTATCCGCACGTTGCCCTGGGCATCGGTGCGCAGTTCGGGGAAAAAGAACACCGTTTCGTTCAGGTTGCGGCGTATGCCGCCGCCTTCTGCGGGTTTTTCTTCGCTTTGCGCTTCGTCTGCAGAAACTTTTCCATCAGCATCGCCTTCTTCGCGTTCCATGGCGCTGTCTTTCATAACTGCTCCCGCCGGGGCAGGCGCCATCATGGCCAGCTCCTGCATCGGTTCGGCGCGGTTGCCACGCATGAAATTGATTTGGCCGTAATAACTTCCACCGCCGTACAGCGGGAAATCGAACCAGTTCAAATTGCGGTAGCTGCGGTCAGCATCTTCGTAAAGTTCGGCCACGCTGTAGTGCATTTCACCTTGTTGGGCGCTCCATACGCCTTCCAACCGAACAGTACTGTTGGTTGATGGGAAAGCAATTTTTTGCCAGTTGTGCGGATTAAACTGGTCGAGCGAAGCGTCGTACATGGCGGCCACCATTTCGGCTGCGACTTTTTCTTTTTTCGGACCGGAAACCACCATCGTCCAAGTTTCGGGCTGCCCAGGCAACAATTTATCGCGGAAGGTTTCGAAACGCACCTCCAGTTCTTTGTTGCTCCAGGGCACATTCACATAACCGTTGTCGAGGGTATAACGGCGGTTGTTGTACACACAAAAGCCAAACAGGGACAAACCGCCGCGGTCGCGTTCAAGCACCGTTTCTTCCAACGTACCGTTGTCTTGTGTGGTGTACCATTTGGGTTTTCCCATTTTGTTGCCTCGTATGGGAGCAAGAAAAAAATGCAGGTCGCCGGGGCGGCCACCGTACTGCATCACCACTTTTTCGCCGGGTTCGAGCGTGTTTTTTTCCAAAACCATTTGTGGATCGCGGAAACGCGCACGTTGGTTGTTGGAGTCGTAAACGTGTATGATGCGCTCTAATTTTACAGTTTCGCCGTATTGGTCTGTACTCTCTAGGGTGACGTAGTAATAACCATTGCGCAGGCTGCCGTTGTTGAGGTTCACGGTTTGGCCGTCAGCGGTATTGAACGGCACCTGGCGTGTGAAATCTTCACGGTCCCAGTTTTTGGGTTCGTCTTCGCCCATACGGGCATAGTTGGGCAACAAGTTGTTCCACGTGGCCTCGTCGATGACGGGCAATTCCTGTTTTTCCCAGTAACGTTTGCGGTAGAGAACTTTGGGCTCCACAAGACGTTGCAAACCGATGGTACCCGAGGAGGGTTGCGGCTGTCCGGCCCAGTTGGTGCTGGTAATTTTCACCCGTTTCATGCTGTCCATCGGCAATTCTGCGGGCAGTTCGATACCGATTTGTACGGCCTGGTAACCCACCGTGGCGCTTTGTGTGGCCGAGCGTGTTTCGCCGCTGATGTCGGTCACATCGGCCGTCACCACGTAGGTAAAAGCGGGTTTGTTTTTGGGGTCCACGCTTTTGTCGGGCAGGGCCTGGAACACCATGTCGAAGCTGCCGTCGGCACGGGTCATGGCCGTACCAACTGCTATTTCGCGTTCTTCATTGCCGTAAGGCGGCCATATTTTGAAGAAATAATAATCTCGGAAAGGGAAAAACGTGCGTCGCACCACGCGGTAACGCACTTCGGCGCCATCCACGGCATTGCCGGCGTAATTGGCGGCTTTGCCTTTCATGGTAAGCGTATCGCCAAGGCGGTAAGCGCCCTGCATGGGATCAAACGTCACTTCAAAACGCGGGCGTTTGTATTCTTCCACGTTGAAAGTAGCGGCGCCGCGGAGGTTGTCGGCGCGTATGCTCATGGTACCTGTAAGTCCGGCCATAGGCGCTGTAAACGCGCCATTGAACGTGCCGAATTTGTTGGAGCGCAATTTCAGCCGCGCTTTTTCCTGGTTGTTGGCGTCGCGGAACACCACTTCCACCGTTTCGTTTTCCACTATTTCAGGCATTTGATCCGTGTCGCGGTCAACGATGACGCCTTTGAAATAGACAGTTTGTCCGGGACGGTACAGGCTCCTGTCGGTGAAAAAATGCACCATACGTGAGGGGCGCTGTTTGTACTGCCGGTAATTGGTGTAGGACTCCTGGTTCCACAAGGTGTCGGCGCCGATGCTGAAACGGAGCCTTACGTTCTGGTTTTCGTTGACATCCGGTGTAACGAGGCCGTTGCGGTCGGTCATCCTTTGTCCGAGTTGCCTATAAACCTGTTGGTTGTTGCCGTAATCGTATTTGCGTTCAAACGAAGTGACCTGCACGTTTTCCAGTGGTTTGCCTGTAAGGCGGTGGGTTATGGCTACGCGTACGCGGCCTTCTTCGCTGAAAACTACCGGACCAAGGCTGGAAACGGCAAAGTTCGAAAACGTGAGCACCCCTTTCGCATCATCAAAATCGGGCACATTGCTCAACAACAACATGTAGGAGCCAAGTGGCAGGCTTTCCAGTACAATTTCGGTGGTGTGTTTCCGGAGGTCACCGGGATCGGGCAAGGTCCAGGTGCGGTTTTGCACCATTGGAAGGCTGCGGAAATACTTCGTACGGTTGTTCCACTGGACGGTGTCCAAAACCGCTGGGTCGCTGGACAGTTTCACCACATTTACATACAATGTTTTGACGTTGTGGTAAGGAAGAGATACCAGGATGGCTTCGCCCGGCACGTTCACTTCTTCTATGTGGGATTGTATGTTCGGCACGGTCAGTTCGCGCATGACGCGGCGGCAAAGCGCTGCGCCTGGCGTGCCGGGATGGCGTTTGGCGGCGTCATCGCAAAGCGTGTGGGCACGTTTCAGTTGGCTTTTGAAAGCTTCCTTTTCTTCGTTGTTGTAATACATTTCGATCAGGTGGCGGGCCAGGGCGTGCACCACTTCCGGATTGATCGGGTGATCGTAGGTTTTTTTCAAAAGATCTTCCAGTGCGTGTTCGTAGCGATCGTTTTTATCGGTTAAAACCGAGTTGCTTTTAGCAAATTGGAGACGCAGCAGGTCGGCATCCACAAGGGCTGCGGGGTCTTTGTCGGTGAGGTGCTGGGCAAGTACTTGCTGGAACAAGCGCAAAGCCTGCCATTTGCCGGAGGCGGAATCGCGGGTGGTGAAGGTGGTTTTGACAAACCTTTCCGCTGGCTCAAAAGCTTCGGGCTGGTCTATTTCGAACGCGTAAACCGGCTGGTTGAGGAAGCTGCGTTCGTTGCTGAAATGTGCTATGGCGCGGTGGGCAAGGAAGTCGAACAAGGTTGGACGCAGAGCTGTGCCCTCTAGGGTGTCGCCCTTGCTGAGCGTAGTAACGGCCTCGAATTGTTCGACCGGCACTTTTTGAAGCATGTCGCGTGGTGCAGTGGAGGCGAGGTAATGGTCGGTAGCTTGTTGTTCTATACGGCGGCCCGACCAGGTGAGCAGGTTGTTGCCTTCACCATCGTCGATGGGTGTGCGCTGCTGGATATTCCACGATTGGTTGGCGAGATACGTGGCGTACAGTTCGCCGAGCATACTTTGCAATACCGCCTTTTCAGGTTGGGCGGCCGTGGCGGCTTCTTTTTCCATGGTTTCCACGGCTTTCGCGAAGCCTTCCTCCTCAAGCATGGTGGTGTATTTGCCCCGGAAAAGGATGGTTTTGATGTGTTGGGCTTGTTTGCCGTCTTTTTTGGCGCGTTCGCCGAGTTTTTCAACGACTTCGAGGGCGCTTTTGAACAGCCCTTGTTGTTCCAGACTGTCGATGGTTTTCCAGACTTTTGCATAATCACCCGGCGGGGCATAAAGGGGCATGGCTGGGGTTGGTTTGTTTTGATTGATGGTTACCTGCGCTTCTTTGCGCGGGAACTTGCATTGTGTGGTGGTGATGATCAGGGCGCTGATAAGGAACAGCGCCAGGCGTCCGGGGGACAACGGCATGGTTTTCATGTTCAATGGTTGTTGATCGGCAGGGGAATAATCTGCTGCATACCTTAGTAGATGCAGTACAATGGAAAATACATAAAAAGTTTGGAGTTCGGAGTCGGCACTCCAAACTCCAAACTCCAAACTTATTTCTCGTACCGCATCATCACTTCTTTCCAATTAACGATGTTGAAAAAAGCCGTGATGTATTCTGGGCGTCGGTTTTGGTATTTCAGGTAGTAGGCGTGTTCCCAAACGTCGAGACCGAGCAGAGGCGTGCCGGTTTGTTTCACGACCTGAAGCATGAGCGGGTTGTCCTGGTTGGGCGTGGTGGTGATGAACAGTTTGCCATCGTTGTCTTTGCACAGCCAGGTCCAGCCAGAGCCGAAAACACCTTTGGATGCACCTGCAAACGTTTCCTTGAACAGGTCGAACGAACCAAAAGCGGCATCGATGGCATTGGCGAGGGGGCCGCCGGGTGAAGAGCCCATACCGGGGTACAACGACTGCCAAAAAAACGTATGATTCCAATGTCCGCCTGCGTTGTTGCGGATCTTTTTGTCGGCGTCTGAAGTAGTGATGCGGGCAAGAATGTCCTCCAGGGTGTAATCGGCATATACAGTGCCTTTTACTGCCTCATTGATGTTGGAAACGTAGGAAGCGTGGTGTTTGCCATGGTGGATTTCCATGGTCATTTTGTCGATGTGGGGTTCCAGTGCGCCTGTTTCGTAGGGCAAAGCGGGAAGTATAAACGGCTCTGTGCGTTTCATTTTGGGCGGTGGCAGCATGGGAGGGGCCGAGGGAACCGGCGCATCAGAAGTGGCGCCTTTTTTGGTTTTACATGCTTCCAGCAGCGGGCTGAATGCAGCAGCGAAGCCGAGGAATAAACCTGTTTTTAAAAAAGTTCTCTTTTCCATAAAAGTTTGAATTGGGATGTAAAGTTGAAAATTTGTGGCACTCAGGTGTTGTTTTTCAACACCTCAAAAATCTGGTAGAAGTCATCTTTTGCCAAAGCATAGAACGAATTTTTACCGTCGCGGCGTACCGTGAGCACGTCTTTATCTTTCAAAATACGCAAATGGTGCGATGCTACCGCCTGCTCAATGTTGAGCCGAGTATGAATCTCGCTTACCGTCATGGTTTTGCGTTCGTACAACATTTCGATGATCAGCAGGCGGATGGGATGTGCGATGGCCCGCAGGGTTTCGGTGGCATCTTCCAAAAACTTAAGGTCGTGGGAGCTGTTCATACCAAGGGTATCAGTGGGTCGTGATAATAAATTGGACACATAAAGATATTTAAATATCATCACTTAACCACGTTAAAACACTTTTTGAGCCAATTAACCCTAATTTTGCATTTTCATCCCAAATCCTGCCCACACCACAACCATGACCGAAGCAGAAGATAACAAGGATCCCATACAAGTTCCCCCCCGGGATGACAACGCAGGATCCTTGTCATCCAACGAGGAAACCAACGAGGAAGACAATACGGGAAACGACGATATGTACGAGACCCTCGACATCGTTGCCGACCCGAAACAATCGCAAGTACGCATCGACAAGTTCCTGATGGACCGCCTGTACAGCCGCTCGCGCAGCAAAGTGCAGGCAGCCATACGTGTGGGATCCATTACGGTGGACGACAAGGAGGTGAAGCCCAACTACAAAATCAAACCCGGCAACCACATTTGCATCGTTTTTCCCCGCTCGACGGCCGAGGACCAAAACGTGCTGCCACAAAACATACCGCTGAACATCGTGTATGAAGACGACGACGTGATGATCGTCAACAAACCCTACAACATGGCTGTGCATCCCGGCGTAGGAATCCCCAACGGCACCCTGGTGAACGCTGTAGCCTGGCACCTCAAAGAACAAGCCGCCGAGCTGCCCGTGAAAGAAGGCAATGAGAACAACCGGGCAGGAATCGTACACCGCATCGATAAAGACACCACGGGACTTATGGTGGTGGCGAAAAACATGGACGCCATGACCTTCATGGCCAAGCAGTTTTTCAACCACACCATCGAACGCCGCTATTGGGCCCTTGTTTGGGGCGACCCCGCCGAAGATTCCGGTACCGTGGTGGGCAACATCGGCCGCAACCCCAACGATCGCAAACTGTTCATGGTTTTTCCGGAAGGAGAAGAGGGCAAACATGCCGTAACCCACTGGCGCGTCATCGAACGTTTTTACTACGTAACTTTGGTGGAATGCCGCCTCGAAACCGGCCGCACCCACCAGATCAGGGTGCACATGAAGTACATTGGCCATACCCTTTTCGGCGACCCGCGCTATGGCGGCAACCAGGTTTTGAAAGGAACCCTGTATTCCAAATACAAATTGTTCGTCGAAAAACAACTGCAAACCTGTCCGCGGCAAGCACTACATGCCCGCGTACTTGGATTTACACACCCGCGAACTGGAGAACACGTGCGTTTCGAAGCGCCTCTGCCCGACGACATGCAAACCGTCATCGATCGATGGCGTGCCTACGTGGAAGCACGCAAAGAATTGTTGTAATTTTACCCATGCAAGAATCGCATCCTTACATAAAAAACGAGCTGCTGGCTGAGATCCTTAAGCCAAAACGCATCGTGTTCATTGTGAACCCACGGGCCGGCACCAACCTGCAGCGCAACATCCGCAGCAGCGTGGAAAGCCAGCTCGACCACAAGAAATTCGTGTACGGTATTTGGCACACCGAATCGGCAGGCCACGCCATCGAACTGGTGCAAAAAGCCAAAGACGAAAATTACGACATCGTGGTGGCTGTGGGCGGAGACGGCTCGGTAAATGAAGTGGCTTCCCAACTCATCCATACCGACATCGCCGTAGGCATTATTCCAGCCGGCTCGGGGAACGGACTGGCCATGCACCTCGGCTACGGCCGTGATATCGACAAGGCCGTGCGCAAACTCAACAGTGCTGTAGTACGTCGGATCGACTACGGAACGCTCAACGGTAAACCGTTTTTCAACCTTGCCGGCATAGGATTCGACGGACTCGTTTCCAACATGATGAAGGACAGTAAAAGCCGCGGTTTTATCCCTTATTTCTTAAAATCCGTGGAAGCGGGCCTTTCATACACCGCCCGGCAATGCCGCATCGAAACGGAAGACCACATTTTTGAAGGCAAATTTTTCGCCATCGCCATTGCAAACGGAACCATGTACGGGTATAATTTTCAAATTGCCCCAGATGCACGCCTCAACGATGGCCTTTTTTCCCTTGTATTGCTGAAAGATGCCCCCAAATGGCAGTATTTGGCCGCTCTTCCGGCTACCCTGAACGGTAAAATTTACGATGCCGAATTTGTGGAACACCTAACAGCCAAAAACATCGTGATCACCAGTCCGGGCAAAAATTACGTACACATCGACGGCGAAGGCCTCATCATCGAAGATGAACTGCATTTCGAAATCAAACCCGGAGCGCTGAACATCCTGGCGCCCACCGTTTGATCAAATAATTTGCAAAACATGAGTAAAAACAAAAAAAACAACAGCGGCGGCTTCGTTTTTTCCACCGACCCAAACTTCCGTCCACCCGTGGAGGATAAACCCGACACATCCATGCCAACCGACAAGCAGGTGCTGCGCATCTGGCTCGACCGTGTAAAAGGCGGCAAGGAAGCAACTGTCGTAAAAGGTTTCATCATGACCGAAGACGACCTCATCGACCTTGCACGGCAGCTCAAAAACAAATGCGCCACCGGTGGCAATGCCAAAGACGGCAACATCATTCTGCAGGGCGACCACCGCGACAAAGTCATGGACATGCTCCTTTCACTGGGTTTCAAAAACGTCAAAAAAGCAGGAGGCTAACCATGAAATATACCTTCCCTGTTTTACTGTTCATTGCCTTTATCGCCTGCAATCCGGCCAAACGCAGCGCCACGCCTACACCCGTGCCCACCAAACCCGTGCCCACCAAACCCGGCCGCACACCTGTTGATACTTTGAAGTGGACCACGCCCTCCAATCCTAAACCACCCATCGGATTGCCTGGAACAACCAAGCCCACACCAGGTGAAAAACCCCGTCCAGCCGGCGATACCTACACCATCGCCTACCTGCTGCCCTTTTTTACCGAACAACACAACGAAGGCAGCGTGCCCGACAAAAGCAATCTGGCCCTGCAGTTTTATGCCGGCGCACAAATCGCCCTTGAAGATATTTCCGCCAACGGCGGCATCAACCTGAACGTCGACGTGTACGACACCCAGTCCAGCGACGAGGATTTTCAAAAACTGTACAACAAACCCCGGTTCGACAAAGCGCAGGTGTACATCGGTCCGGTAAGGGCTTCACACGCAAGTCTTTTGGGTGAAAAAATGCGCGACAAAAGGCGCATCATCGTGTCGCCCGAGAGCCCAAACATGGACCTGACGAGCCGAAACCCCGGTTTTATCCAAACCAATCCATCCCTGCGCGCGCACTGTGCCGCCATCACAAAACATGTGCGGAAAAAAAGCAAAGCAGAGGATGTGGTGCTCGTGTGCAAAGCCAAGGAAGCCGACCGATTGCCGTATTTTCACGAAGCCAATGCGCCTTTGGGGGGCAAAATGAACGAGCTCATCCTGCCCGATGCGGCTGCAAATTTTGACAATACAGATCTCAAAAAATATTTGAAATACGGCCGTACTGCCGTGTTTGTTTTGCCTACATGGGCTGGTCAGGACTTCGTGATGTCGTTCCTTCGCCGCCTCAATGCCGTAAAAGGTTCGAACAACGTGGAAGTGTACGGCATGCCTCAGTGGATGGGTTATTCCCAAATCGATCCGGAATTTTTGATCGGCTTGAACGTGCACGTTAGCTCGGCAACGTACGTGAACCGGGATTCGGAACCGTCGAAACGATTTGAGCACACGTATTTCGAGCGCTTCGGCACAGTGCCCAACAACGACGCTTACAACGGTTACGATGTGACCCTCTTTACCGGTACCATGCTCCGGCGTTTCGGACTGTCGTTCCCCGAGCGTATCCCGAGGGAAACGTACATGGGCCTGAGCCGTAAGTTCCAGTTCAGTGCCGTGGGTGTGGATGGCAACATTGATTATGTGGAAAATACGTTTGTGTATATTTTGAAGTTTGATCAGTACAATTACGTGCCTGTAGAATAAAAAACACACTAGGACACAAAGGAAACACATGAGGGCACATAAGGAATTGAACTGTTTTAACATTTATTGAGAACTTCTAATGTGCACTAATGTGTTCCCTTTGTGCCCTAATGTGTTTTAATTTTGAACTATGAACATGTCGCGCGAACAAAAAATCCGCTCCGTCATCCGGCAATCGCAACCGGACCTGACGGTGGTGCTCGAAAACATCTTCGACCCGCTGAACATCAGCGCGGTGTTGAGGAGTTGCGACGCCGTGGGCATCCGCGAGGTGTTTGTGGTGTATACGAAACCGTACCTCGACAAACGTGGTCTCGTACTTGGCAAACGCACTTCTGGCGGCACCTTTAAGTGGATCGATGTGTATGTGTTCGAAAGCCTCGAGGAGTGTTTCAGTCGTGTACGGCAACGTTACGGCAGGGTGCTGGCCACCCATTTGGGCGAAAAAAGCGAAAGTGTGTACGCCCTCGATTTTACCCAACCCACCGCACTGCTTTTCGGCAACGAGGACGAGGGTGTGAGCGCCGAGGCCCTTGCCATGTGCGCCGGTAATTTCAACATTCCACAGGTTGGATTTGCCGAAAGTCTCAACATCTCGGTAGCTTGCGCCGTTTCTTTGTTTGAAGCACAACGGCAACGTGCGGCGAAAGGTTTTTACGACGAAAACCCAAAGCTCACGGCCGACGAGCAGGAACAACTGTTCAACCGCTGGCAAATCATGCTGAAGCAAAAATCCTACGAATTGCAGCAATCCACCGTGGTGGATGAAAACAGTCCGGAGTTGCTGCCCATTTTTGTAACACGTGATCCCAACGCGCCATCCCACAAGTCTGTGCGAACCATGCCCATTACTAAATTTGATTTGTAAAATACCTGTGCTCTTGGATTTGTCCATCGTCATACCGCTCAAAAACGAAGTAGAAAGTCTGCCCGAACTCGAAGCCTGGATCCGCCGGGTGTGCGAGGGCACGTACACGTACGAAATCCTGTTCATCGACGACGGCAGCAACGACGGCTCGTGGAAGGTGATCGAACACCTGAAAACCCTGAACCCCAACGTACGCGGCATCAAATTCCGGCGCAATTACGGCAAATCGGCCGCTTTGCACACGGGTTTTGAAGCAACCCGAGGCAATGTGGTGATCACCATGGACGCCGACCTGCAGGACTCGCCCGACGAGATTCCCGACCTCTACCGCCTCATCGCCGAGGACGGTTACGACCTCATCAGCGGCTGGAAGCAAAAACGCCACGACCCCATCAGCAAAACGCTGCCTACCAAACTTTTCAACGCCGCCACACGCAGCATGAGCGGTATACAATTGCACGATTTCAACTGCGGTTTGAAGTCGTACCGTTCCGATGTGATCAAAACCATCGAAGTGTACGGCGAAATGCACCGCTACATCCCCGTGCTTGCCAAATGGGCTGGCTTTACGAAAATCGGTGAAAAAGTGGTGGAGCACCGGGCGCGGAAATACGGCACAACAAAATTCGGCTGGGACCGTTTCCTCAACGGTTTTTTGGATCTGGTGTCCATCTCGTTTGTCGGCAAGTTTGGCAAACGTCCCATGCACCTGTTTGGCACCCTGGGCGTGTTTAGTTTCCTCATCGGATTCATCATTTTGGCGTGGCTGAGCTACGACAAACTTGTGAACGCGTCGTGGGGCATGACCGAAAGGCCCATGTTTTACTTCGGCATATTGGCGCTCATCGTGGGTTCGCAGTTGTTCCTCACCGGCTTTTTGGCCGAAATGGTGAACCGCAACTCTACCATCCGAAACAGCTACCTGATCGAGAAGGAAGTATGAAAATCGTGTTGCTTTCGCCGGCCCACCCCTTGCGGGGCGGCATCGCTGCTTCGAGCGAACGACTGGCGCAGGAGCTGCAGGCGCAGGGCCACGAAGTGGTGATTTATTCCTTTTCGCTGCAGTACCCGGCGTTTTTGTTTCCGGGTAAAACGCAGTTCACCGACGACGAGGTTCCCTACGGGGTGACCATTAAATCGCGGCTTAATTCCATCAATCCATTCAACTGGATACGCACGGGATTTCAAATCAAAAACGAAAAACCCGATCTGGTGGTCACAAGGTTTTGGCTGCCGTTTATGGGTCCGAGCCTGGGTACCGTACTGCGCGTGGCGCGTTGGTTTGGCACAAAGAAATTCAAAAG
>JBBSDH010000145.1:0-11334 GCA_038249605.1 Chitinophagales bacterium
ACTACAAACTCGAAACCGCTACCGACAGCGCTTCAAAGAAGATGATTCAGACGAAATAAGTTTAAAGTTTGATGGATTAAAGTTTAAAGTAGTAAGAGGCATCCCGGGTTCGGGATGCCTCTTGTTTTTTAAATTTTAATCTTTCAAACTTTAAGCTTTATCAATTAGTGTTTTATAAAAAAGAATATTTTTAATATAAAAAATATTTCAATGCAAAAAGATAGGTTTCAGATTTTTTTTACAAAAGATTCAATTTCAATGTTTTTTTCTTCCATCTTTGCATCAATATTTTTTTAATCCGCATTTGCAATCCGTATAAGTCGCAAGTTCAATGTAAACCAATACCATTGAACGCTACTTATCTATTGCAACATGATCCGTAAAATCTACACTTCCATCCAGCCGTCTTTCAACTCTGGCGCTTCCTGGCTAAAAAGCCTTTTTCTTTCCCTCCTTTTTCTTGGCATCCATCAGGCATCTTTCGGGCAGTGCAATCCGCTGAGCTATGACCTAGATTTGGCCATAGGTGCACCTGCTTCGGTTTGTGCGGGACAATCAACCTCCTTGAAAGTGGTAGCAGGCGGTGGCCTCCCTCCTTACACGGCCATCATTTCCCGCAACAGCAGCGCGGGTGTTTCCAACTTTAACATCATCATTCCAAGCGACGGCGACGGCAATCCAGCCATGGACATGCTGACCATTCAGGTAACGCCCTTTGGAACTTCGAACAACATCTATTCTCTGGTAAGTGTTACCGATGCTGCCGGCTGTTTTGAAGCAGTTTCGGGCCAATCGGTGACCATCGGTGTGAATCCTCTGCCAGTAGCCAATGCCGGTGCTGATCAATACAATTGCCAGGGCGAAAGTGCCCAGCTCAACGGCAGTGGCGGCGTCTCTTGTTTGTGGACGCCGGCTACCGGCCTCAACAATACAGGAACTTGCTCTCCCATTGCAAGTCCAACGGTGAACACCACCTATTTCCTTACGGTGACCAACCAATTTGGATGCACCGGCACAGATGCTGTCAAGGTATTTGTGTATGTTACGACGCCCATGGCCTGCAACGACAATGTACAGATTTCGCTGGATGGCAATGGCACAGCCTTTATTTTGCCCGACCACATCCTGGAAGGCACCTACGAATTGCCGTTTTATTCTGTATTGATCACCACGCCTTCGGGCATGCCTGTGGCCAATCCGGTTACCTGTGCCAACATCGGCCAGTCGCTGGTCGTAAAAGTGATCGACAATTGCAGCAACAACTTCTGTACGGGTTCCATCTCGGTTAAAGACAAGCTTCCTCCTACCTTTGATTGCCAGGATGTCGTAGTGCACTGCGCAGTGTCCAACTTCACCCCAGCCTACCTTTCCGGGGTGCTGGGGCTTGCAACTGCCAACCCAGGCGCCACAGACAATTGTGCCATCAGCCAACTTACGTATTCCGACACATGGTTTGATCTGGGATGCAACGAAGGCGTCAACGGTTACGGCGACCTCAGTGCATACATTCGTCGCATCTGGACGGCTGTTGACCCCAGCGGCAACCAGTCGTCGTGCACCCAGTACATTTACATTGAGCGCATTCATGTGTACGACGTATCGTTTCCTTCAGATTTCTCGGCTTCCTGCACCAGTCCGACAACCAATCCTTCGGCAACAGGCGCTCCGTTTTATGGCGATCCGGATTCCCCCGGCCAAACCTTCCCGCTTTTTCCCGGAAGCACCTTTTGCGACCTCAGCATCACGTACAATGACCAACCTTTGCCGTTTTGCGACGGTACTTACCAGATCCTGCGTACCTGGACGGTTTATGACGCCTGTTTGCCTACCAGCCCATTCCCGCCATTTACCAACCCCATGTACCACATCCAGGTCATCACGGTGCTAGACGATCAGGGGCCGGTGATCGCTTGTCCGGCCGACCTGACGGTAAGCACCAATGCAACAGATTGCCAACGTGACCTGAACCTGCCTGACGTCATCATTGAGGATGCCTGTTCGCGCATCGAATCGCTTGTGGCTCAGTACACGGTTGACGGTGTTACTTACACCATCAACGGCACCTTGACTTCCTTCCCGGGCAACAATTTGTGGACGCCTGACACGCTCGGTGTTGTTGGTGTTGCCAACAACCTGCCGCTTGGAACTACAGCAATAACCTACATTGCTACGGACAATTGTGGTAACTCTTCCGTTTGCACCTTTGAGGTCACGGTGGAAGATGATGTGCCGCCGGTGGCAGTTTGTGACGAAATCACACAGGTATCGCTGGGCTCCAACGGCATGACATTGGTGAATGCAACCACTTTTGATGACGGATCGTACGACAATTGTTCGGCAGTGGCCTTTAAAGTGCGCCGCATGGACAGCAACAGTTGCCAAAGCTCGAATCAATTCTTCGATCAGGTCAAATTCTGCTGCTCCGACATCGGCGCCTCCATTACTGTTGTCCTTCGTGTATACGACGTTTCTGTTCCTGCCGGCGATGTGTCGCTTGATTTTGAAGAAGAAAACAGCAACGAATGTATGGTACAGGTTTTGGTGGAAGACAAGTTGAAACCTTTTTGCCAGGCGCCAGCCAACGTAACGGTTTCGTGTGAAAACTTCGATCCTACGCTTTGGGCATACGGCACCGCTACGGCATTCGACAACTGCTGCGTGGACGACCTGTCGGTTGTCAACATCCTGACCAATTTCGATACGACCTGCAACAGAGGAACGATCACCCGCCGTTGGACGGTTGAGGACTGCGCCGGACTGACGAGCACCTGTACCCAGCGTATTGTGGTGTTTTACGAGCAAGATTATTTCATTCGTTTTCCGGTTGACAAACTGCTATTCTCTTGCGACAGCTCTTTTTATCAGGAGCCTGCTTTGCTGGGTGAAGATTGCGAATTACTGGCCATTTCTTACCACGACGAAGTATTTACGGTTGTGCCCGACGCATGTTTTAAAATTGAGCGCACGTGGACCATCATCAACTGGTGTACCTACAACCCCAACTTGCCTTGCATTTACGTGCCCAATCCGAACCCCAACCCGAATGTCAATTCGTCACAAAACCTGATGGGTCCAACGGTTTCGCAATCGGGAACTACAGGTCTTTGGACGCCTTCGTTGATGAGGATCAATCCTACCGACCCATTCCCAACCGACTATTCAACTTTCTGGAACCCGAACGCCAACTGTTACACGTACAAACAAATCATCAAGGTGAGCGACAACAAAGATCCGGTGTTTGAAAACTGTCCGGTTTCTCCGGTGGAGGTTTGCGACCTGACGGCCAACGATCCACAGCTTTGGAACGAAATGTATTGGTTTGATGCCTTGACTGGCTCGCATGACCTTTGCGAAGCGCCTTCAGACTTAGCCATCACCGCTTCCGATGCTTGCAGCAACGAGCTGAAGTTCCGTTACCAGCTTTTCCTCGATCTGGACAACAACGGCACCATGGAAACGGTGGTCAACAGCGCCAACCTTCCGGGCTACAATACTGTATCGTTCGGCAACGCCAACAACCCGAATTTCATTGGAGGCACACCACGTTCGTTTGATGAACGTGCCGTACCATTCAATCAAAAATACGGATTTACCCTTCAGACGGTAAACAACGGCGGCAGCGTAACGGCTTCCGTTAAATGGAACACGATCCAATCGCCGAACAACTACGTAGTGCCCCAATTCCCTTACGGCGCCCACAAAATCAAGTGGATTGCCGAGGACAATTGCGGCAATGAAAAAATTTGTGAATACACGTTTGTTGTTAAAGACTGCAAAGCGCCGACGGTGGTATGCCTTAATGGATTGAGTGTAAACATCATGCCGACGCAAATGATCTCCATGTGGGCCTCGGATTTTATTCAGTATCTTGACGACAATTGTACGCCTACCAATCAATTAAAGTTGGGCATACGCCGCAAAGGTGACGGCATCGGTTTTCCGACGAATCCTGACGGAACGCCTCAGACAGTGGTTAACTTTACTTGTGCAGACATCGGCACCCAGTTCGTTGAACTTTGGGGGCTGGATTTGGCTGGCAATGCAGACTACTGCGAAACGTACTTGTTGGTACAAGACAACCAGGGCTTCTGCAATTCGGACCACGTAACCGTAGCCGGAACACTGAAAACAGAAAACCAACTGTCTCTCGAAGATGTACAGGTTGAGCTGAACGGCTCCCACCCGGCGCTGCCAGCCATCAACATGTTCGACCTGTCGGGCAACGATGGTTCGTTTATGTTCAGCAATGCTGTACCGATTGCCTCCAACTACTCGATTGCACCTACCTTGGATGTGGATTACTTAAACGGCGTTTCAACGTTCGACCTTGTGCTGATCAACAAACACATTCTCGGTATTGAAACCCTCAATTCACCTTACAAAATCATTGCTGCAGATGCCAACAACAGCAAATCAGTAACCACTTTCGACATTGCGGAATTCCGCAAATTGATCCTCGGCATTTACAGTGATCTGCCGCAAAATACATCCTGGCGCTTCGTGGATGCCGCACATACATTCCCAACGCCTGACAACCCGTTCGTTCCTGCCTTCCCGGAAAGCAAGTCGGTTACCGACGTACAAACCAGTCAACTGAGCAACAATTTTGTTTCCGTCAAAATAGGTGACGTCAACAACTCGGCCATTGCAAACAGCCTAGTTCAGGCAGATGATCGTTCTTTCGGCACCTTGCTTTTCGACCTCAATGATCGCTCGGTACAGGCAGGTGAAGAAATTGCGGTACGGTTCAAAGCTTCGGAAAAAGTTTCCGGTTACCAGTTTACCTTATTGTCCAAAGGAATGGAAGTAGTTGACATCCAACCGGGCGAGGGTATGACGATGCAAAACTTTGGCATGTTTGCAGATGCCGTTACCACGTCGTTCGAAAGCGATGTCCAGGGCGAATTTACTGTTGTGTTTAAGGCTCTTAAATCCGGCAGCCTGAGCAACATGTTCAGCATCTCCAGCAGCATAACCCGCGCAGAAGCTTACGGTGCCAACGGAGATAGGCTTGACGTGGCTTTGCGTTTCAATGACAGCAACGCACAGGGCCCTGGATTTGAACTTTACCAAAACCAACCCAACCCATTTGTAAGCAAAACGGTGATTGGATTTTACCTGCCAGCAGCAGGAGAAGTGACCCTTTCGGTGTACGACGAATCGGGACGCCTGATCCATACCCAACAAGGACAATTTGCCAAGGGCCACAATGCCATAACACTGGATCGCTCACAAGCTGATGTTTCGGGTATGCTGTATTACAAGGTAGAAACCGCTGATGGAAGTGAAACGAAGAAGATGATCAACATAAAATAAAAGAAACTATTTTTTCTTTAATACGCCTTTGTAGAATCGTAAAACAACAAAGCGCCCGGGGACCTTGGTTCCCGGGTTTTTTCATTTAAAAACAACCAAATTTAAAATTGTTGTGGTTAAGGCTTGTGTGGTGGATGATGTTGGGGTAGTTTTGATCTTGAAAAAACTTACGTTCACAGGTAGGTTTTTATCTTACGTTTCAAAACATCAACTATTCATAAAATATTTTAATAATGCGTACAACCAACAAATTTGTCCTTATGCTTTGTCTGGGAGTGGCCCTGTCCTCCTGTGTCAGCAAAAAGAAGTTTATTTCCCAGCAGTCTGAACTTGAGGCGGCCAACCGGGAAATTGTCAAGTTCACCACCCAATACGGTGAGTGCATGCAAAAACTGACGGCATGCGATCAGGAAAAAAACAGTGTAAAAGCTGATTTGAATGCTTGTTTGAGCTCATCGCGTTTGCGTGAAGAACAAGTCAACGATTTCAAAACACAGATTGACGATTTGAAAAAACAGCGCGACCAGCAGGTTGCGCAGGCGGGCAATCTGACCCAGCTTTCACAGTCGGCCAACGCCAACATGCAACAGACCCTGGACCAGCTGGCGAAAAAAGACAAGTACATTTATTTGCTTCAAAACGCCAAAACGAAAGCCGACTCCATCAACCTCGCCCTGGCGGTGAATTTGAAAAGTGTATTGCCGGCGGGTTTGGCAGACGACGATGTAGAGGTAAAAGTGGACAAAACGGTGGTGCTCATCAACTTGTCCGATAAAATGCTTTTCCAAAGCGGCAGCTACAAACTGACGCCGAAAGCCAATGAGGTGTTGGGGAAAATCGCTGCCATCCTGGAATCCAGGCCCGAGCTTGAGGTTATGGTTGAAGGTTACACCGACAATGTGCCGATCAAAAACAGTTGCATCGACGACAACTGGGACCTGAGTGTGAAGCGTTCGACTTCCGTGGTGCGAGTGTTGCAAAACGATTACAAGATCAATCCCAACCGCATCATTGCGGCAGGCCGTGGTGAATACAACACCCTGGCGAGCAACGATACTGCCCAGGGCCGTTCCACAAACCGCCGTACACGCATCATCATTATGCCCAAAATTGATCAGTTTTACGACCTGCTGAATCCGAACAAAGTGCCGAAATAAGTTACCATGTGCAAGTTCCAATAGGCGTCCCGGATATGGGGCGCCTATTGTTTTTTGGGGGAAATAGGACAGGACTGACTACTTTTGATGAAAAGTATTTTGCACATGATCATTGTTGCCCAAATCCTCATTGTTTTTGTAGCCCTTGAACACGTTTACATCGCCTGGATGGAAATGTTTGCCTGGACCACCAGAGGGCGCAAAGCTTTCCGCTCCCTGCCACCCGATATGTTTGAAAAAACGAAGGTATTGGCTGCCAACCAGGGACTTTACAACGCCTTTTTGGCTGCAGGACTGTTTTGGTCTTTGTTTATTTCCAACCCGGAGTGGAGCAAAAACGTTGCCTATTTTTTCCTGGGCTGTGTTATTTTAGCAGGTTTTTATGGCTCAGTTACCGCAGCTAAATCCATTTTTTACATCCAAGCAGTACCAGCAATTTTGGCGTTTGTGGCGGTATTGTTGTTTATGTAAAAAACGGCCGCTCCGAAACTGGAACGGCCATTTCCTCTCCTCCTCTAATTCGAATTTAATCAATTTTGCGTTTAAAGCTGATAACTTTGGCAGATTCTAAGATCCGATCATGATGCGCTCGACCAACCTGCTTTTTTTACCTTTATTCCTTGTTTTTAACCAGCTTTATGGCCAGCATGTAGAACTGTCAGAGCATTCCATAGCGCGGCAATGGAATGAAATCATGCTGCAAACCATACGTGAGGATTTTGCCCGTCCCCCTGTGCAAGCGCGCAACCTGTTTCACACTTCCGTGGCCATGTACGACTCTTGGGCGGTGTACGACAACGAAGCGGAAACCTACTTGCTGGGTAAAACCGTGGGTAAATTCAACTGTCCTTTCAATGGCATTCCGATACCGGAAGACGTGGAAGCTGCGCGCCGTGAAACGATCAGTTTTGCGATGTACCGCATGCTTACGGCACGTTTTTCCGTATCTCCCAAAGCCGTTGGCGCACACATGCGTTTCCGCAAAAAAATGAAGGAACTTGGGTACGACCCCACCAACCGCAACATCGATTACGAAAACGGCTCACCAGCTGCTTTGGGCAACTACATCGGAGAGTGCATCATAGGACTTGGGTTTCAGGATGGCTCCAACGAGCAGAAAAACTACATGGTTCAGTATTACGAACCTGTGAACCCTCCTTTGCCGGTGGTAAAACCAGGCGATTCGTCCCTCGTTGATCCCAACCGCTGGCAACCGCTGAAACTGCCCGAAGCGTTCGACCAAAATGGCCACCCCATACCCGGAATCCAGAAATTTCAAAGCCCTGAATGGGGCCTTGTTAACCCCTTCGCTTTGAAAAGATCGGACATGAAAACCTACACCCGCGACGGCCGCAAATACCAGGTGTACCTCGATCCCGGTCCCATGCCCTTGCTCGACACACTTGCCGGCGGCGGCTCTTCCGACCACTACAAATGGAATTTTATTCTTGTGCCTGCCTGGGGCGCACACCTCGATCCGTCGGACACCACCATGTGGGACATTTCTCCAGCCAGCATCGGCAACGTGCAACAATTTCCTGCAACACTCGACGATCTGCGTACTTTTTACAATTTTGAGAATGGAAAAGTCCCCGGCAAAGGACATGAAATCAATCCCTTTAACGGAAAACCTTATGAACCACAGGTGGTACCACGTGGCGATTACACTAGGGTTTTAACCCAATTTTGGGCCGATGGCCCTACCTCGGAAACACCGCCCGGACACTGGTTTGCCATCCTGAACTACGTGAACGACCAGCCCGAACTGGTTAAAAAATTCAATGGCAAAGGGGAAGTTCTGGATGACCTTGAATGGGATGTCAAAAGTTATTTTGCACTCGGCGGTGCCTTACACGATGCGGCCATTACTGCCTGGGGCATCAAAGGCTGGTACGACGGCGTGCGGCCCATTACGGCGGTGCGTTACATGAGCGATCGGGGTCAGTGCAGCGACAAAAAACTGCCTCGTTACCATCCTGCAGGTATTCCACTGGTGCCGGGAAAAATTGAAATGGTAAAAAAAGGCGATCCGCTCGCAGGCCCAAAAGGGGAAAACATCAATGAAATTAAACTGTACACCTGGCGGGGTCCTCAGGCGGTGAAAGACACTGCTACCCAGGTTGCAGGGGTAGGCTGGATTCTGGCCGACCATTGGTGGCCATACCAGCTCAAAACGTTTGTTACTCCGCCGTTTGCAGGCTACATATCCGGGCATTCCACCTACTCGCGTGCAGGAGCAGAAGTTGTAACCCACATCACCGGCGATCCTTATTTCCCTCGTGGTTTGGGTGAATTTAAAGTGCGGGCCAACAGCAATTTTTTAAGGGTGGAAAAAGGTCCGAGTGTGGATGTAACCCTTCAGTGGGCCACCTACCGCGATGCCTCCGACCAATGCAGCCTTTCCCGCATCTGGGGCGGTATTCACCCGCCTTTCGACGACATACCGGGCAGGGTGGCAGGCGCCAAAATCGGTACTCAGGCATTCTCTTTGGCAAGGTCCTATTTTTACAAAGACAAGGACCGCGACGGCTATTTCAGTTACGAGGACTGCGACGACAGCAATCCGAGCATCCATCCGGGTGCGGATAATCCGGCACTGGATTGCAACAAGTGGAATGGGAAATAACGCAACTTTACCGCAGGTTTAAATCCCTTTTAAGGTGGCTGCTTCCAAATCAACCAAAATTTTGACACGACGGATATGGGTCCTGTCGCTCGTCAGTTTGTTTACCGATACTGCCAGTGAAATGTTGTATCCGGTGATGCCCATGTATTTAAAAACCATCGGTTTCACCATTGTGCTCATCGGCATACTGGAAGGCATGGCAGAAGCTGTTGCAGGTTTGAGTAAAAGTTATTTTGGCAGCTTGTCGGACTACAGTGGCAAAAGAGCGCCTTTTGTAAAACTTGGATATGCCTTCAGTGCCTTCTCCAAACCACTGACGGCCCTTTCACCCGCCATCGGCTGGGTTTTTATGATGCGTACGGTCGATCGCCTCGGAAAAGGCATACGCACCGGCGCGCGCGATGCCTTGTTGTCCGCTGAAGCAACTTCGGCCACCAAAGGCCGGGTGTTTGGATTTCACCGCAGTATGGATACCCTCGGCGCAGTTCTTGGCCCGGGGATAGCCCTTCTTTACCTGTATTTTTACCCTGGACAGTACTTAAAGCTGTTTTACTTCGCTTTGTTTCCCGGATTGCTCGCGGTTGGCCTTACGTTTCTGTTGAAGGACAAAAAAACAGCCAAAACTAAGGTTTCTGTCCGCCCAACATTTGCAGAATCGTTGTCCTATTGGAAAAAAAGCCCGGTTTTGTACCGGCAGGTCGTTGCAGCTTTGCTGGTTTTTTTCCTGTTCAACAGTTCGGACATTTTTTTACTGATCAAAATCCAGGAAGCGGGATTTTCGGATACTGAAGTCATTGGCATGTATGTTTTTTACAACCTGACGTACGCTATGATCTCGTTTCCGGCGGGTATTTTTGGCGATAGGTTTGGTTTAAAAAAGGCCTTGCTGATTGGTTTGGCATTGTTTAGCATAACCTACGCCGGCATGGCATTCAGCACCCATGCGTGGCAATTTCTGATTTTGTTTTTCCTTTATGGTACTTACGCTGCTTTTGTGGAAGGTAATGCCAAGGCATGGTTGAGCAACATTGCGGATCCGGCAGACGCCGGCAAGGCACTGGGTATGTTTGCAGGTTTCCAAAGCATCTGTGCGCTTTTTGCCAGCACCATTACGGGAATACTTTGGTATAACATCGGATCAGGCGCCGCGCTGATGGTTACGGCGCTTGGGGCGGCGGTAGTGTTGGTATGGTTGAGTAGGGTGAACCCTGCTGCTGCGTGATTGCAATTAGTTCTAACTTACCCCCCGATATGTTTACCCAACCTCCTGCCCTGCATCTTGCCAAAGGATTGCATGCGCTGAACCGCAGCATACTTTGGTTCAGAAACCATCCTTGGTTGTTGGGAGGTTTGGTATTGCTGTGCCTGGCGTGGTTGTTTTGTTTGCCCCAACCATTGTTCGAATCGCCTTATTCGGCGGTTTTGTCCGACCGCAACGGCATGCTTTTGGGTGCCCGCATTGCACGCGACGGACAATGGCGTTTTCCCTACAACGAGCATGTTTCTGAAAAATACGCAACGGCTGTAATCGCATTTGAAGACGCGCGATTTTACCTGCATCCCGGCATTGATCCGTTGAGTACCCTGAGGGCTCTTTGGCAAAACCTGAATGCCGGGCGTGTGGTGAGCGGCGGCAGTACACTCACCATGCAGGTAATCCGGTTGGCGCGAAACAATCAGCGACGCCATGTGGGTGAAAAAATGCTGGAGATGTTTCTGGCTACCCGTCTCGACGCCTCCAACAGCAAAGCAGAAATACTGGCTCTGTACGCCGCACATGCTCCATTCGGTGGCAATGTGGTGGGTGTGGAAACGGCGTCGTGGCGTTATTTTGGCAAACAAGCCGACCAGCTTTCCTGGGCAGAGGCGGCTACGCTGGCGGTTTTGCCCAACAGTCCTGCCCTCATACACCCCGGTCGCAACCGGCAACGCCTGCTCAACAAACGCAACCGGCTTTTGCAAAAATTGCAGCAACAGGGGCATCTTGACACACTCACCTGCGAACTTGCACAGTCGGAACCGTTGCCCGACGCACCGCTTGCTTTACCCCATTTGGCGCCCCATCTGCTGGATCGCTTTATGGCTGCATCCGGCAAAGCGCAACATTTTCAAAGTACGCTCGACGGTAATTTGCAACAACAGTTGAATGCCATTCTGGCACGGCGGCAGGAATTGTACCGGGGCAACGGTGTGCACAACATGGCCGCTGTGGTGCTCGATGTAGCCACAGGCGAA
>JBBSDH010000146.1:0-11290 GCA_038249605.1 Chitinophagales bacterium
AGAGTTGGTTATTGGATTTTTCATGGTTGAATTAAATCAAGCTGGCCCGGTACAGGTGAAAGTTAAGCCCGGCAGGTCGGAAGAATCGGTTATCTTGACCGAAGTGGTGTTGCAGTTCAAAACTCCGCCGGTGGCCGTAACCTGAGGCGACGGATAAAATTGGACCACCAAATCAATTGAAACCGAGAGGCACGGATCAGACCAGTCCACCCCGCCCTGACCGTTGTTGTTGCCAGCCAAGGCTGCAACAGAAACAGGGATATTGTCGAGATATGCGGGATCGTTAGCGTATGTACCATTGCTCGACATGGCCAGTACCGTGCCCGTTTGGGGATCGGAACCGATGTAAACCACAAACACAAGCACGTCGTTGCTGTCGAGCACTTCGTTGCCTGCATGGCTGGCTGTTATCGAGATGCCTTCGCATTGGTTGGCAGGTAAGTCGCTCAGCGTTCCAGCGTCGGTAGAACATTGTGCACGTAGTTGGCCTGCAGCGGCGATTACAAAAAAAATCAGAAGGTACAAATGTCGGATCATAGCAGGTTGATTTTGGAAGTTCGGCTGAAGGTAGCCTCGTTCGGATTTGTGTCCACAGGTTTTGATGCTGCAAAAATTCACATCGCTGCCTGGGAATACAAAGACAAATATTTATGTTTGTTGTCTTATTTTTTTAAAATAAGTTCTGAAAATATTGAAAATCAAATATTTAGAATAAATTTGTTTGAATTTAAGTAAAAAATATACAGAGCTGGAGCTCCGTATTACACAACATGCAAAACACCCAACTTTACCGCGCTTTGCAAACCCTTACCGCCACCGAACGTCGTGGATTGGAACGTTTTGTACAATCCCCTTTTTTCAACCGCTCGGACAAGCCGGTTTTGCTTTTGGCTTACCTTGAAACCTGTCTTTCCCCAAAACAGGAACCTTCTGCCGAAAAAGCGTTTGAAAAAACATTTCTCAAACAAACTTACGACGACGCCAAAATGCGGCTGGTTTCCAGCACCTTGCTTGCCCTGCTCGAAAAGTACCTCGTTTATTTGGAAAATGAAGGTGATGAAAGTCTGAACCATCTGTGCCTCGCAGCAGCTTGGCGCAAACGCGGTCTTGCCAAACCTTTCCGCGCCGCCTTGCGCGACGCGCGGAAACAACAGGAAAAACAACCCTGGCGGCACGCCGGATTTTATGCTGACCAAACCGACCTCGAGTGGGAACAATACCAATTCGACTCCTCAGAACGCCGTACGGGTAAGCTCAATTTGCAGGCTGTTTCCGACAACGCCGACGTCGCTTTCTGCGCCCGCAAACTACAACTCGCCTGCCTGGCCCTCTCCCACCAAATGGTGTACCAGGCCGATTACAAACTCAACCTGCTCGACGCAGCGCTCGACTTCGCCGCCCGGCACCTGCACATTCCCGTACTCGGGCTTTACTACCATTGCTACCGCTTTCTGAGCGAAACGGGCGATGCCGAAAGCGATTTTCAGGCTTTCAATGCACTGTTACGGGAACACAGCAACACGCTCCCGCCTGACGAGCAGCGCACCCTGTACCTGCTGGCCATCAACTTCGGCATCCGCAAAATCAACACAGCCGGTGCAAGCTGGCCGCGCGATACACTTACCCTATACCAAAACGCCCTCGAACGCGGTCTTTTGCTCGAAAACGGCCGCCTCTCCCGCTTCGCTTTCAACAACATGGTGGCCATCGCGCTGCGCCTGGGCGAACTCGTGTGGGCCGAGACATTCATCATTAACCACAAACAACAACTCGAACGCAACTACCGCGAAACCACCGCCAGCCTCAACCTCGCCCGTGTGGCCTACGCCCGCCGTGATCTGGCTACGGCCCTGCAAAACCTGCAGTTCGCCGATTACAAAGACCTCATCAACAACCTCATCGCCAAAACCCTTCAACTGAAAATTTATTACGAAACAGGCGAATATACCTTGCTCGAAAGCCACCTCGGCAGCATGAAAAACTACATCCGCCGACATACCACCATCGGCTACCACCGCAGCAATTACAGCCGGATCGTGTATTTCACGGAAAAACTGATGGCGCTGAATTTCAGGGATGAAAAAGCGTTGGAGGAGCTGCGGAAGAAGATTTTGGAGGAGCCGCTGCTGAGTGAAAAGGAGTGGATATTAAGTCAACTGTTGAGAGTCGACAATCGGGATTCGTAAAGAAGGTGAAACGACCATTTTAAGAATGTTGACTTTTTCACATCTTCTCCATAATCCACAACCTCAACTGCTGCAAAATCGAGTTCTGCTCGCGCAGCAACAGCGGCAAGGAGAGGTCTTTGCGCAGCCAAACCACCATGTCAGGACCGTAAACCACGTATTCCGTGGCTTCGAAACGAACCTTAATGGCCGCCGTGATGTCGGCGTAATCGATGCCTTTGCGACCATGCCAGCGGTGGATGTATTCGAGTTCGTGCAGGTGTTCCAGAGTGCCGTTGTCGCCGATGAGTTCCACCACTTCGGTGATGTTTTCGGGCCGGAAGTCATACAAACGACCGGTGGTGTAGAGGGTGCCTGCGCGCCTGCTGTCGGAAAAATATTTGTCGAGTTGTTGCGTGCGTTGCCACCAGCGTTCGAGCAAAGGAAGGACGCTGTCTTTGAGGCGCAGGTACAAAAGTTCGTTGGAGCGCACCGACTCGGGCCTGTAAGCACTCAAGCTGCTTTCGAGCGCACCAAAATCTTTTTCCCAGTTGTCGTCCTCGTCGGCATCTTCCAATTCGTTTGCTTCCAGGCGGCGTTCGAGGGCCTGTAGTTCAAGCTTGGCGAGGTAACCTGCGAAGGCGGTAAAATCGTCGGAAAAAGCGCTGCCGAGCGCCTCGGTGTATTGCTCGCGGTCGTCGAAAGCGATCAGGATGGGCGGCATGCCCTGACGTATGAGCGGGAAATTTTGAAGCAAACGGGCCAGTCTGCCGTTGCCGCGCTCAAACGGCTGTATGCGCAGGATACCTACGTGCCATTCGGCAGCCAGCAGCAGGGGGTGCTCCTGGAAAGCGTAGGTTTGGCACCATTCGAGCAAGGCGTCGAGTTCATTTGCTACATCTCCCGGAGCCGGGTGGTGAAACGGCTTTATACCAGGCAACGTGCTTTGCATCGAAATGGAACGAAAAGGCGCCGTTTCAGCGCCCAGCAAACACAGCTGTAATTGTTCCACCGAATGGCGGTTTAGATGCGCGATGCCCACATCGGCCCAGTCGCACAACAAATTGATGGCATCGGCATGTCCACGCACCTCGCGCACGAGCCGGTGCGGAAAATGCTCCGGCGGCACCGTATTGGGCTGCATGAGCAACTCCGTGTCGGCCAAACTCAGCCGCGCGCCCGACAAACGCGTGGAGTGGTGTATCCACAACAAACGCGTTAAAGCCCCCGGAAGCCGCGGACCCTGCTGTGCTTCCAATTTGCTTTTCAGCGAGTTGATCTCGCGTATCCATTGTTCGAGGTTGACTTGTGCTACCGACATAGGCTACAAATTTGCGTGTTTTTTGGGTAGTTTGCTGGAATTGTTTTGTTTTTAAAACAAATTGTGTATTTTTGCGGTTCATTTTTTTTGAACGCTTAAATACCAAACCTTTTTGGCGAAATGACGCTTCCTCATGCGGCCGGGATGCCACTTCACCAAAAATTCCTTTCTTTGCAACATGCCCGCACCGATCAACCTGGACACCGGCATTGAGTACCTTAAAGGCGTGGGTCCACAGCGGGCCGACACGCTTAAACGCGATTTGGGCATATTTACCTGCCGCGACCTGCTTTTTCATCTGCCTTTCCGGTACATCGATCGCACGAAGTTTCACAACGTCCGCGACCTCCACACCGAAGGCGAACAATACCAGGTGAAAGGCATCCTTCGCAAACTCGAAACCATGGGCGAAGGCCGCGCCAAACGCCTGGTGGGAGTTTTGCGCGACGATACCGGTTCGCTCGAGCTTGTCTGGTTTCAGGGCATCGCATGGGCGGAAAAAACGCTCACCATTGGCAAGGAATACGTTGTGTTCGGCCGTGCCAACCAATTCAACAGCCGTTTCAACATCGCCCACCCCGAAATAGAGGAAGCAGCAGGGGCCGACACGCCTGCACGTACGTTTGATCCGGTGTACCCCACCACCGACAAACTTACCCAAAAAGGCCTCGACGCCAAAGGACTGCGCAAATTGCTGCGGATGCTCATCGACAGTTTGCGCCCTACCGACCTGCCCGAAACCCTGCCCGATTACCTGATCGAAAGTTACCGTCTGGCGTCGCGCTGGAAAGCCATGTCGGGCATCCACTTTCCCGAAAACCAAAACGATCTCGACAGCGCCGTTCGCCGTCTCAAATTTGAAGAACTTTTTTACCTGCAATTGCGTCTTTTGCAAACCAAATTGAAGCGCAAAGACGCCATTCGAGGATTTGTATTTGGAAAAATAGGCAACCATTTCAATACGTTTTTTCAGGAAAAATTGCCTTTTGAACTCACCGGCGCACAAAAACGCGTACTGAAGGAAATTCGTTCCGACTTTGCCTCCGGCCGACACATGAACCGCCTGGTACAAGGCGATGTGGGTTCGGGCAAAACCGTAGTGGCACTTATGAGCATGCTGATGGCGCTCGACAACGGTTTCCAGTCGTGCATGATGGCGCCCACCGAAATTCTGGCCCAGCAACATTACAACAACCTCCGCGAACTGTTCGAAGGCATGGATGTCAACATCGGCTTCCTGTCGGGCGCCATCAAAGGCAAAAAACGCGAAGCCATTTTGCAACAACTCGCAGCAGGGGAGATACACATCCTGATCGGTACCCACGCACTGATCGAAGACTGGGTACAATTCCAAAACCTGGGCTTGTCTGTCATCGACGAGCAACACCGATTTGGCGTACAACAACGTTCGAAATTGTGGGCCAAAAACCCCGCCGGTTCGCCACATGTGTTGGTGATGACCGCCACGCCCATACCCCGAACGTTGGCCATGACCTTGTACGGCGACCTCGACGTGTCGGTCATCGACGAGTTGCCGCCCGGTCGCAAACCCATCACCACCATGCACAAAAACGAACACCACCGTTTGCGTGTGCAGGGTTTTATGAAAGAAGAAATTGCCAAAGGACGGCAGGTGTATGTGGTGTACCCCATGATTGAAGAAACGGAAAAGGCCGATTTGCAAAACCTGATGTCGGGGTTCGAAGCATTGAGCCGTGATTTTCCCATACCGCAATACCAAATCAGCATCGTGCATGGTAAAATGAAGGCGCAGGACAAGGCGTTCGAAATGCAACGTTTCGTGCGCGCCGAAACCCAAATCATGGTGGCCACCACGGTGATTGAAGTAGGCGTGAACGTGCCCAACGCTTCGATGATGGTGATCGAAAATGCCGAACGTTTCGGACTTTCTCAATTGCACCAGCTTCGCGGTAGGGTAGGTAGGGGCGCTGAACAAAGTTTCTGCATCCTGCTCACCAGTTTCAAACTCAGCCACGATGGCCGCGAGCGCATCAAAACCATGGTGAGCACCAACGACGGCTTCGTTATCGCGGAGGCCGACTTACGGTTGCGCGGTCCTGGCAACATCGAGGGCACCCAACAAAGCGGCATGTTGCGTTTCCTGCTCGCCGACCTTGCCCGCGACGGACAAATCCTGGCTGCAGCCCGGGAACTTGCCAACAAAATTTTGGAAAAGGATCCGGGTTTGGCGACTCCGGAGCACAGCCGACTGAGGGTTCAGCTCGAAACAGCGGCTAAGGATGCGCGGGTTTGGGGAAGAATTTCCTAAACGGCTGCCCTATTTTTCAATCACGCTAATGATCGCATCTTCCAGGGCATTCATTTTTTCCGCCGAATGACCGTAATGCGCGTAAACAACCTTACCGTTACTGATGAGGTACATGGCAGGAAAAACTTTGACTTTGTAGGCTTGGGCAACCGAATTCAAAACAGAAAGTAAGGGGTACTGAAGGTTCATTTTTTGGATGAAAGCATTGAGGTCGGATGCGCGTTTACTGAAATCGTCTACGGGGTTGAGGCCCAGCACGACCAGTCCTTCGTCCTGGTATTTTTCAGCAAAGGCATTCATTCCCGGCATGGCGCGGATGCAGGGAGTGCAGCCGATGTACCAGAAATCGAGTAAAACCAGGGCTTCTGCGGCCACTGACGGGTCGAGAGCATAGGTAAAGCCTTTCATATCGGTGCCTATAAATGCAGAAATGGAAGAGCCCACCGGCAACATACTGAGGTCGAGGCTGGAAGGTACATACACTTCCACGGCGTAATCTTCAGGGTAAGTGTAATGGTAGGAAAACTGCTCAATACCGGAAGTTTCCGCCGATTTCCAATGCAGGTTGTGTTCCCAATATTCGTCCTGTATGTCCTGGAATTTTGCGAAACCCTCCACACGCAGTGGCAGCGATGATTTTTTGTCGATGTACACCACCCTTTTTAAAAACGTAATCTCTTCATCGGTGGGCATCCATACTTCTACTTGCCAAACCTGTTTTCCGTCCCAAACCGTTTCTTTTACCACCGTTTTTACAGCATCGGAGAGGTAGCTGTTGAAAGGTTTTTCAGCATACAAAAAGGAGGGGATGTTCTCGCGTTTGATGTTGCTTTTGGCAAAATTTCGGCCCGACGTGTAGGGGTTGTCGGTGATCATTTTTTTCGTAGAATGCAAGATGAGGAAAAAGTTCTCACCGTCGTATATCCTTTCTTCTTCGTTGTTGTACACCCGGGCGTGGTAGTTCAAAATGGTGTCTTGCGGCGCACGGGCCACGGTGCAGAGGTAACTGGAAAAAGCGGTGGTGTCGGAGTTGTCAAAGTACTTGATTCGGTACTCCGAGGTGTACTGAAAAAGGTTGTTGGATTTCAATACGGCGGCCGATTGTTCGAGCACCTGTTTGGCATCGGGCGTTTGGGCAAAAGTGGTTGCTACTAAGCAACAAAAAACGGCAGACAAGGCGTTGGTTTTCATATTACAGGACGTTTCCATGATAGACGCAGTTTTGATCCGTTGCGTTGCTCCACAATGCACTCTACAAGGTGGAATCAGTTTTCACTTGAAAAATACCGGCGTGTATCATTAGCTTTGGCGAAGCAAACGTACACTACAAAACCACCACTGTTATGCTCAAAAAAATAGGCATTGCCCTTTTGGCCATTTTGATCATCATCCAGTTTATTCGTCCGGAAAAAAACCTGTCGAACGACCAGAAGTACCATGTTTCCACCAAATACCCCGTTCCTGCGGAAGTCAACAGCATCATGGAATCGGCCTGCAACGACTGTCACAGCAACCAAACGCGTTACCCCTGGTATGCCGAAATTCAACCTTCGGCTTGGTTCCTTGCCAACCACGTGAAGGAAGGCAAGCAGAAACTTAATTTTTCCGAATTCACCAACTTGCCCATCGCCGTTCAGAACCACAAATTTGAAGAGGTGATCGAAATGGTGAAAGAAGGCGAGATGCCGCTCAAGTCGTACACGTACATAGGCATGCATTCCGACGCGAAACTCACCGATCCGCAGCGCACGTTGCTTACCGACTGGGCGCAAATGCAAATGGATTCGCTCGCGGCACAGTATCCTGCGGACAGTTTGGTGATGAAACGGCGCAGGGGATGATTCCCGGTATAAAAAAGAGCATCGCTTGGTCGTCGATGCTCTTTTTCTTTTTGGTACAAACTTCTTTTTTCTGGATGCGTGGACCTGTTTGGTTCCCAGTCCTCATGGTGTTTGCAATGCCACTTGGTTTAATATGCTCAGCTAAGGCAGCTTCATCGAATACATGGATGCGGCACCACCCAAAAATCAGTCTGCTGGCAGCACACCCACCAACCTTCCTACTGGCCCCCGCTATTGGGTTAAAAATCGAAGAGTTTTTCAGATTGCAAAATCAACCAACTTTTATTTGGTTTACAGCTCGAAATAAGTTCAAATTTTTAATAAAAAACCATTATTAAGAATTAATCTAAATAAGAAAACAAATTTAATTTTAAAATTTTAAGATTTTGCAAAAAATAGCTAACACCGTAATCAACCTGATGTATACATTTGTGTTTAAGTTTTCCGGGATTTTCCGGTTTAAATATTAAACAACATTGGTTATATGGAATCTTTGTTCTCATCCCCTCTTTTCCTTGCTGCCAACCTAGCGCAGAACGATTACATTGGGTTCACCTTTTTCATTGGCTACATGGCCATGTTTGCTGCATCTGTATTCTTCTTTTTTGAGCGCAGTCAGGTAGACGGAAAATGGAAGACCTCTTTGCTAATTTCCGGTCTCATCACGATGATCGCCGCTGTACACTATTTCTACATGCGCGACATTTGGTTGGAAACCCAAACTTCTCCCACACAGTTCCGCTACATCGACTGGATCCTCACGGTTCCCCTGATGTGTGTGGAGTTTTACCTCATTCTTAAGGCCTTTGGTGCTAAGATCAGTTTGTTGTGGAAAATGATCGCTTATTCTATGGTGATGCTTGTAGCCGGCTACCTCGGCGAAACCGCATTTAGAAGCAACAGTGTCATTTGGGGCATCATCTCCACCCTCGGTTATGTCGGTATCCTTTACGAAGTTTGGCTTGGTTCGGCTCGTAAACTGGCCAACAACTCCAATGATCCAAACCTTCAAAAAGCATTCAGTGCACTTTCTTGGTTTGTACTGGTGGGCTGGGCTATCTATCCCATCGGCTACATGGCCATCGAAACCGATGGTTGGTTGCGCGGCGTGATTGCCGTATCCAACCTGGACCTGATCTACAACATCGGCGATGCCGTGAACAAGATTGGTTTCGGTCTGGTTATCTACAGCCTTGCCGTTGCTTCCTCCGCAAAGTCTAATGTAGCCTAATCAGTTGCTGTTTAAAATGTAAAAAAAGGGGCTCTTCACGTTGAGGAGCCCCTACTTTTTTCCAAAAACAAGTACAACACCATAACCATGCCGATCAATCAACCGCCTTTTCTCCTGTACGACTACATCTTCTGCGGACTGGGCGCTTCGGGGTCGCTGGTGCTGTTCGAACTGGACAGGCGGGGACTGCTTCATGGAAAATCAATTCTTGTGCTCGAGCCAGCGGGTAAAACAGAAAACGATAAAACTTACTGTTTTTGGACAACCCCGGAGGATCATTCCACTCTAGCCATACAGGACATCATCAACAACAAGTGGCAAAAAATCAGCGTACCTTTTCATACAGGTGCATCCATTGCACCCCTCCAATATTATCGCGTACGCAGCATTGACCTCTATGAAAAAGCAAAAAACATTCTTCAAAAAATCGGAGCTACCTGCCACCAGTCCTTTGCAGATGCTCTGGAAAACGACCATGATACCGTAATTGTCAGAACCCAATCGACGGCGTACCACGGAAAAACGGTGTTCGACAGCAGGCCTGCACGCTACCTCACGCCAAAAAAGAACCAGGTCGTTTTGTGGCAGTCGTTCCTGGGTCTGGAGGTGTCTTTCGGTCCCGACATCATCGACCCGGAAACCGTTGTTCTGATGGATTTCAACGTGCCACAGGATGACTACACACAGTTCATGTACGTCCTGCCCTTTAGTGCCAACACGGCCCTTGTGGAACTCACCCGTTTCGGGTCGGAAAAAATTCAGGAAGGCCAGGCCCGAAAAATACTGGACACCTACCTGTTGGAGAAATTTGGCGACCATACCATCACCGGCGTTGAACGTGGAAACATCCCCATGGTCAGCGCAGCAATCGAAACATCCGCCCAACCCACGGGCGTAGTTAATCTTGGCGGGCGGGCTGGAAAGATCAAACCGAGTACCGGATATGGATTCATGAAAATGCTGCGCCATGCCACGGAGATCGGGGAGGCATTGTCGCATGGACAAACCCCGGCCATATCTGTGACGCCGGCAAAATTTGCCTTTTACGACCGCTTGTTGTTGCTGGTTCTTCACTACTGGCCGCACTGGGGAAAACCGATTTTTGAGCAGTTGTTCCGGAAGATTCCTGCCCCTGGAGTACTGAAGTTTCTCGACGAAAGAACGTCCCTAAAGGAAGATGTTTCCATTTTGCTGAGCTTGCCATTTCGTCCTTTTCTGGCCGCACTTGGTATTGAAATACAAGCCATTTTTCAAACACACATAGGTAAGCGCAAACATGTGCTGCTCCCCCTTGTTTTGAGTATTTTAAGTGTTTTGTTCCCGGTCCTGCAGCCGGCGGTATATTTCCTGTTGGTAGCAGGATTGATCATGGTAGGCCTTCCCCACGGCGCCCTCGACCATGTTGTGGAAACAGGCAACATTCGAAAAAAAATCACGCCTGGTTTTGTTGTCCGGTACCTCGGCAAGGCTGCAATAATGGCATTTTGCTGGTGGCTTTCGCCCTTGTTCGGTGTGATGCTTTTTGTCGGGTATTCCGCTTGGCATTTTGGTCAGACGGACTACACCGAATGGCAGCGCAACTCCAAAATCGGGGCCTTTTTGTGGGGCATGAGCCTGCTGCTCATCATCCTACTCACCCATTTCGACGAACTTAACCACATTCTCCGGGCGATGCACATCGAATGGGGAAATGTTCCCGATTGGCTCGGCAGCCAGGCCATGGTTGCAGGACTGGCTTTGCTCGCCATTCAGACAGCGTTCAGTTTATTCGCAAAAAACGGCTGGAAACAAACGGTTACCTTGATGACCTTGCTTTTGGGTATTAAACTGCCACTTTTGCTTTGTTTTGGCATTTATTTCATCGGGCAACACAGCATATCAGGATGGTTTCACCTTCGTAAAACCCTCCAAACCACCCATAGGGAAATGCTGATGAAGGCAGCGCCATTCACACTCGGGGCTTTGGGAATGTTTGCACTGGCCTTTGCCATCGCCGGCGAAGCGTTGCTTTCCTGGAACCATGCTGCCATCTTCTTCATCGTGCTTTCATGCATCAGTTTCCCACACATACTTGGCATGCATGCGTTTTACCAAAAAATGAAACATCCAGGATAACCGTTGGGTTGGATTAATGGACCGCCTTTACTTTGTCTGCTTCCCGAATCATTTGCTCTAATCTGTGCCAAATGACGGTACGTTTGGACAACAATTCCAGCGTGTCGGACACATTTTGGGCGGCACGGTGTTGTTCGGTGAATCGTTTGTAAATGTCGAGGTATTTTTCAAGAAAAAATCCGCTGAGTACCAGTGCTGCATGGATGAGCAATGCGTAGCCCGTATGGCCGACAACCCAAAACGCCAGTTTGAACACGCCCCACGCCGCAAGTGGAAACGTGAGCAATCCAGTCATCACCTTAACCGTTGAACTGTATCCGATGTAGA
>JBBSDH010000147.1:0-11288 GCA_038249605.1 Chitinophagales bacterium
CTGCCTGCTGCCTGCTGCCTGCTGCCTGCTGCCTGCTGCCTGCTGCCTGCTGCCTGCTGCCTGCTGCCTGCTGCCTGCTGCCTGCTGCCTGCTGCCTGCTGCCTGCTGCCTGCTATTCAATCCTGTCCTAAAAACAAAGCGGCGATCGACCTGTGTTCCACCGTGTTGCGGATGGCGCGGGAGAAAAGCTGTGCTGTAGAGAGGACCTTAATTTTTGGTGAAATGCGGGACAGCGGTATGGTGTCGCACACAATGAGTTCACTCAGTTGAGAGTTTTCGATGTGCTCGTAGGCCTTGCCGGAAAGCACCGGGTGGGTACAGATGGCGCGCACCGATTTGGCGCCTTTTTCGATGAGGGCGTCGGCGGCTTTGCAGAGCGTTCCGGCGGTGTCGACGAGGTCGTCGACGAGGATGACGTCTGCACCGCTCACGTCGCCAATGACGGTCATGGAAGCTACTTCGTTGGCTTTGGTCCGGTATTTATCGCAGATGACGAGCCCACGTTTAAGGTTTTTGGAGTATTCGCGGGCACGTTTTACGCCACCTACGTCGGGACTGGCAAAGATGACGTTGCTCAGGTCGAGGGTTTTGAGGTAAGGGGTATAAATAGCTTCGGAGCGAAGGTGGTCGACGGGGATGTCGAAAAAGCCTTGCACCTGGTCGGCGTGCAGGTCCATGGTCATGATGCGGTTGGCCCCTGCAGCGGTGAGCAGGTTGGCCACGAGTTTGGCGCTGATGGGTACGCGGGGCTTGTCTTTGCGGTCCTGGCGGGCGTATCCGAAGTAAGGGATCACGGCGGTGATGTATCCTGCCGAGGCGCGTTTTGCACAATCGATCCAGAGCAGCAGTTCCAGGAGGTTGTCGTGGGGCTGGCAGGTGCTTTGGATGAAAAAGGAGTAGGATCCGCGCACACTTTCGTTGATGATGGTTTGCATTTCGCCGTCGCTGAAGCGGGAAAGTGAATTGTCGCCGAGGGGGATGTCGTAAAATTTGGCGATGTCGTTTGCCAGGGCCCGTGAAGCCGAGCAGGCAAAGAGTTTGATTTCGGGCATAACCGTGTTGGTGTCCGCTAAAGGTTGTGAAGAAGGAGGTATCGCTTGCAAGAAAGTTAAGTTTGTTGCAAAGGTAGAGAGAACCGACCGTATTTCATCGAGAACCGACCGTTTTTGCGATGCAATCGTTTGTGTCGGTTTTGCCGCCGCGGGCAGGAACAAATGTTCATTTTAACAAAAACCATTGATGTAAAATGCTGTTTATCCTGACGGTTGCGAAATTTCAAATGTCTAATAGTAACATTTTGTAACATCGCGGTACAACGCCGGCTGAACAAATATTACCTTTGACTTTGAAAGCTCCGAGACCAAACTACTTTTTTTCAACCAAATCCAACTTGCCTTGTCCATGATGCGACATTTCCTACAACGCCTCGGTGTTTCCGCGGTTATGCTTTTGCTTGTAAGTACGATGCTTACCGCACAAAACGCGCGCAACAAAGCCCTAGAATTTCTCAGGGGAAATCCGGCCAAATTCGGCTTGTCGGCAGCCGATGTTGCCGATGTAAGAGTGACCGATGAGTACGTTTCCACACACAACGGTCTGACCCACGTTTGGCTGCAGCAGCAGTACAACGGCATCCCGGTTTTTAACGGTCTGTTTGGTCTGCACGTCAAAAATAACGATCAGGTATACCACACCGGCCACCGTTTTGTTCCCGGCCTTGCCGGAAAAGTGAATACCTCCATGCCCTCCCTCAGCGCTTCCAAAGCCGTTGAAATGGCCATGATCAACCTTGGTTTTTCCGGGTTCGCCGTGCCGCAGGTGCGTGAAAAAATCAACGAACAAAACTGGGTGTTCGCCGGCGGCGCTATTTCGCGCAGCAACATCCCTGTTTCCGCCTGTTTCGAAGTTACCGAAAACGGCGCCGTACGCCTTGCCTGGACGGTGGTGATCGAACAAGCAACCTCCTCCGATGTGTGGAGCATGCGCGTGGATGCCCAAACAGGTGAAATCCTCGATAAAATCAACTTTACTGTTTACTGTAAAGCCGGACACGTGCACAAAGGCGGAGAAAACTGCTCCAATGAGGTTGATGCGGCTCCTGTTGCTGTTGAAAAAGCGGAAGGCCCCACCAACGTCAATGGTACCTACCGCGTATTCGCGTTGCCCGCCGAAAGCCCGGCCCACGGCCCACACGTAATGCTAACTGATCCCGCCGATCCCATCGCGTCGCCGTTCGGCTGGCACGACACCAACGGCGCTGCAGGACCAGAGTTTACCTACACTCGCGGCAACAACGTGTATGCCTACGAAGACAGCGACGACAACAACCTGCCGCCTACGATACCATTTCCAAATCCGGGCGCCAGTTTGAACTTCGACTACCCGTTCAACCCCGATTTCGAACCTGAAGCCAACCTCGAACCCGCCATTGTGAACCTGTTCTATATGAACAACATGATGCACGACATCACCTCGCGTTATGGTTTCGATGCTCCTGCCGGCAACTTCCAGGTAAATAATTACGGCCAGGGCGGACAAGGCAACGATGCCGTTCAAGCCGAAGCTATCGACGGCAGCGGTGAAGACAATGCCAATTTCAGCACACCACCCGACGGCAGCTCGGGCCGCATGCAGATGTACAAATGGACCCGTCGTGGCGGCAACATCGTACGTGTGAACGCACCCGGCGCTATCCTCGGCACCTATGCCGCCACCGCATCGTCGGGCTGGGGCGCTGTGATTTCCACTACCGCCGTAACAGGTGATGTAGCCATTGCAAATGATGGTTCGGCTTCTGCCACGGCCGGATGTTCCGATCTGGTGAACGACGTATCCGGTAAAATCGTTATGGTTGACCGCGGCGAATGTGAGTTCGGACGAAAAGCCCTCAACGCCCAAAATGCTGGTGCCGTAGGTTGCATCATCTGCAACTTTGAAGACGCTACCATCGGCATGGCCTCCGGATCCGTAGGTGGATCGGTAACCATTCCTGTGGTGATGATGACCAAATCGGACTGCGACCTGCTGCGCGGGTACGTCGGCAGCGGTCTCAACATTTCTTTGGTTCAACCCTCGCAGGCTGGTCCCGATTTCCTTGACGCCAGCTTCGACAACGGCATCATCGCCCACGAATTCGGTCACGGCATCTCCAACCGCCTCACTGGCGGTCCGAGCCAGGCCGGATGCCTCGGCAACGGCGAGCAAATGGGAGAGGGCTGGAGCGACTGGTTCAGCCTCTTTACGGCGGTTAAACCCGGCGATACAGCCACCGGAAAACGCGGCGTAGGCACTTACGTTATCCGCGAACCCAACAACGGCACCGGCATCCGCCGCTACCCGTATTCCGCCGACATGAACATCAATCCCGTCACCTTTGGTACGGTTGCCGAAAGCTCCGGCGTACACGCCATCGGCGAAATCTGGGCAGCTACCACCTGGGACCTTTACTGGGCTTTTGTGGAAAAATATGGCTTCGATGCCGACCTTGCCAACCCCAACAGCGGCAACGCTCGCGCGATACAACACGTGCTCGACGGCATGAAACTGCAACCCTGTAACCCCGGCTTCATCGACGGCCGCGACGGCATCATGTTGTCCAACATCATCAATTATAATGGTGAAGATACTTGCCTCATCAGCTCGGTGTTCGCACGTCGCGGTATGGGCATCCTGGCGGATCAGGGCAGTTCAAACAACTCCGGCGATGGCGTGGAAAACTTCGACCCCATCCCAACCTGCGTAAAAGAACTGAAAATCAAAAAAGTTACCTCGACGCCAACCATCAATCCGGGCGAAAACGCCGAATTCACCATCACCATCACCAACCATAAAGTAGGAAATGCTCTTGGTGTGGTGGTTACCGATGAACTTCCTTCCGGTCTTTCATTCGTTTCTGCAAGCAACGGCGGCAACTTCAACGGCGGTACCGTTACCTGGAACATTGGCGACATGCCCACCAACCAGACCCTTACCCTGACCTATACCGCCAAAGCCAGCAACAACGGCTCGACGCGTTATTTCCAGGATGTGATGGACACCGACGACGACTGGATCTCGCTGGTTAGCGAGGGCAACGCAGCTTTTAGCTTGCAAAGCGATCTGGTTTATGCCGGCGGCGCAGCTTGGCGTGCCTTCTCGTTGGAAGATGAAACGGACATGACCCTCGAAACTTTCCAAACCGTTACAGTAACAGGAAACCAGCCGGCTCTTCGTTTTTGGCACAACTACAACACCGAAGGTGGTTTTGATGCTGGTTTTGTAGACGTTCAAATTGACGGCGAAAACCAGTGGCGCCGCTTCAGCAACGACGAAGATTTCCGCAACGGTTATCCCCTCGGCGTTTCTTACGATACTTATGCCATTCCTTTCCTACACGGCTTTTCCGGAAACTCCAACGGATGGATTCAATCGTACTTCGACCTGAGCGCTTATTCCGGACAAACCATCCGCTTCCGCTTCCGCTTCGGCACCAACGCCGGTAATATTGTGCCCAACGGCTACTGGACTGTGGATGAAATTGACGTTATCGACATGCTCAACTACGATACCGAAGCCTGTATTTCTTCCAACAATGGCGACCTCGCCTGCTCGCGCGCTCCAGAACGCGGCGTGATCGTAAATGTAGGAACGGGTACCAGCGCCAACGAACCCGGCTCCAACAGCTTCGAACTCGCAATCCAGCCCAACCCGGCCCGCGATATGGCCTACCTCAGCGTCGGCCAGGACCTCCGCGGCGATGTACAAGTTCGCCTCTTCAGCGCCGATGGCCGCCTGGTGCAATCCATCAACACCCAAAACCTGCTCGAAGGCCAATACCTGCCCATCGACGTACAAAACCTGCCGTCAGGCATGTACCTCGTACGTGTGGACAATGCCGCCGGCAGCAGCGTTAAGAAGTTGATGAAGTAAGGCTAAAACTTTTCCCACGGGAAAAAAGATTAATGTGACATGGGTCATCTCGAATTTTTTCGGGATGACCCATGTCTTTTTATAGCCTAGGGTTAGCACAAACAACAGTAAATCAATTTTTTATAAATGAAAGCCCCAGCGGGGCGGTCACGTCTGTAGCAAAAGTTACGACCATATGAACTGAGCCCCAGCGGGGCGGCTATGTGAAAATGTCACCATAATAATTGAATGGTAAAGCATAAATACCTCTGTATCAATGACTGGTTTAGCTCTTTTACATTGCCGCCCCGCTGGGGCTCCGATCATATTTGGGGTAGAATCCTTCTACAGACATTGCCGCCCCTCTGGGGCTATGTTTCTTAAGATGTTGATTTTATGTTATTTAAACAAAATAAATATTTTAAATTAAAAGCTCTAAACCGAAAAAAATTTGGGATGACTCAAGTTTCACGCGCAAAACACGGAGCTCCCTGTGGAGTTGTGTTTTTCCCAACGTATAGCGCACCAGAGCTGGAGCTCCGGAGTACATGCGCACTTCGCGCGTGTGGCGCTGCTGCTGCTTCACCAAAAGATAAGCCAACAGGATAAACCCGCAACAATTAAAAACTGAACGACATCCCCAGCGTCACCCGCACCACATCGCTTGTGTTCCGGCCCTGAAACGTGTAGGCGCCACTCAGGATGTAGCCCGTGCGCCCATTGTCGGAATAGTACAATGTGCCGCCCGTTTGCGTGTACGACACGCCGTATGCCTGCGGCAAATCGGGAACGCCAGGTGCGTAGTCGCTGCCGCCGTATGCCTTTTGCCATTCCACCCAGCCATCCACGTAAAAGTGTTTTGCAGGAAATCCTGTTTTGAGCAGGAACGTGCTGTGATCGGGCGGTTGCTCGGGGTTGAAATCGGGCCGCAAAGCTGTGATGGCAGCCACATCGTCCGCTTTAAGTTCGTCAAAACGTATGTTGTAGCCTCCGGAAGCGTGGAGAAACAGTCCAAAAGGTAATTCCCATTGAAGCAGCAGCCTTAAGGGCGCCATCATTGCTTTTTGTCCAATTGCGCCCTCTGCGGTGGGTTCGTAATCGGAAAGGGGAAAAGAGATGCCGGTACCAAACAATACAGCAAGTTTGCCTGCTTTGGGGAACTCGTGGTAAATCGGGCGGTATTTCACAAACAAACCGCCGTCCTGCAATCCACTTCTTACCGAAGTGAAAACATAGGCGCCCGTCGCTACGAGGTCGATTTTTTCCGTCAAACCGTATTCACCGAAAACCGAAAGCGTGTTGCCATTAAACGGTATGTCGTATGTTTCGCCTGGCGCACCAAAATACCTGTCGGCGCTGTTGAAAGAAAAATTGGGTACAAGGTTGAACACACCTTTGCCTTTCAGATAGCCATCGAGCGGCCCCTGGGCGTGGGCAAGGCTCCCAAGGAAGAGTAAAACCGGAATAAAGCGCATGTTGAAGTTGTTACGTTGATCAAAATGCTGAGTAAATCTTTTTTACAAGTATCCTTTCGCCTGCAATTCAAAAAGCTCCTTGTATTTGCCGCCTTTGGCCAGAAGTTCTTCGTGGCTACCCATTTCCAAAACCTTTCCATCTTCCAGAAAAACAATCCTGTCCGCCATGCGCACGGTACTGAAACGGTGGCTGATGAGTACGGCCATACGTCCGAGCATAAGTTCGGCAAAACGCACAAAAACTTCGTGTTCGGCACGGGCGTCGAGGGCAGCCGTAGGCTCGTCGAGGATCACAAGCTGGGCATCGCGCATGTAAGCTCGCGCGAGGGCCACTTTTTGCCATTGTCCGCCCGACAAATCCACGCCGCCACTGAAACGTTTGCCCAACATCTGGCCGTAACGCAAGGGCAGGTTTTCGACCACTTCAGCAGCCAGACTTTTCTCCGCCGAGTCTTCTATGAGCGGTTCATTGGTCCGCTCTTTGATGTTGCCTACGGAAATGTTGTCGGCGGCGGAAAAGGAATAACGCACAAAATCCTGGAAAATAATGCCAATTTCGCGGCGCAGGTCTTCCGGGTCGTAGTCGCAAAGGTCCACACCGTCGAGCAAAATGCGGCCTTCGGTGGGTTCGTAAAGGTGGGCGAGCAGTTTGACGATCGTTGTTTTGCCGGCGCCGTTTTCACCCACCAGAGCCAGTTTTTCACCGGATTTCAACGTGAAGCTGAGGTTGCGCAAAGCCCACGTTTCGGTGTTGGGGTATTTGAAACCCACGTTTTCAAAAACAAATCCTTCCCGTATGGGCTTCGGCACCCTCATGTTGTTGGTGTGCCGTTCGGAAAGGGGCTGTATGGCCAGGAAATCGAAATAATCCTGCAGGTACATGGCCGTGTCGGTCATGCGGGTAAAACGGCCCATAACACCCTGCAACAATCCCTGCATGCGCTGGAACGAACCTGCAAGAAACGTGAGCGTACCCACCGTGATGGCGCCGGTGATGGACTGCAAAACGATAAAAGCATATGCGCCGTAATACGATGCGGTACTGATGATGGAAAACATCGTTCCCCAAGCTGCGCGTTCGAGGGTGATTTTTTTATTGGCATGGAAATACCGCTCGGAGATGTCCTTGAACCGGTCGGTAATGAAATTTTCCAGACCGAATATTTTGGTTTCTTTGGCCGTTTGATCGCTCGCTCCAATGTAGCGCAGGTAATCCAGTTCGCGCCTTTCGGGCGTCCAGGATCGTGTAAGCGAATACGTTCGTTGGTTGAAATGGGTTTCGCCAAGGAAGGAAGGAATCACGGCCACAAACAACAGCAACAGCAGCCAAGGGTTGAACGCCGCCAAACCACCGATGAGAAACAACATGGACAACAGGTCCTGCAACTGCGACAAAACCAGGCTCATCAACATGGTCCGACCAGTGGTTTGGGTGCGCGCACGTTCCAGCTTATCGTAAAAAGTAGGGTTTTCAAACTGAAAAAGATCCAAAGTAGCCGCATGCCGCAAGATGCGCACGCTGCTGTCGTTGGCCACCAAGTCGCCGAGCAAACTGTCGGTCACCGAAATGCCCCTGTTCAGCAAACTCGACAATACCGCAAGCCCAAATTCCAGTCCCACCCAGCGCCACAAGTCCCGAGCGCCATTCCATACCGACGACAGCTCGCCTACTGCAATCAGCCGCAACACCTCATCAATAATTTCTTTGCCGATGTACAACATGGCCACCGGGATGGCAGCCTGAACCAAACGCAGCAAAGCATTGGTGAGCGCAAGCCGGGGCGATACGGCCCAGATCATGCGGAAAAAACGCGGAATGTTTTGAAGGGAGGTAAATTGTTTTCGAAAATCGGAAATCAAAATCGCCATAAAAAAGCAGTCGGTAGCCAACAGTCAACAGTCGACAAACCTTTTAATAGGAATAAACAATGGGATTGGTTTAATGTTTTTCCCCTTAATTTTCAAGGATCTTTTTACCTCGACTGTCGACTTAACCTTGCCGACTCATTTGAAGAATCGCCAGCGCCAAAAGCGCATTGTCCTCTTCCGGATTCATTTCACGCAGGAGGGTAAGTACCCTCGGGTTCGGACTGCGTTCGGCGGCGTGTTCGGGGTTGTTGATCGAAGCAGCGGTTTGGTTGCCGAAGGTTACGGGGAAATGCGCATCACCGGTGGTGGTGTCTACCTGGGCGATAAGTCTGCTGCCTTTTCCGGCGGCGAGCAGGTTGCCATTCACCAAAACGGCGAAAGGTTGGCTGTTGAGCCATATTTCGGTTTCGGCGCCTTTTTGGCGGAACACGAACTCCCGGTCACTTGTTCGGGCCAACATCACACTGTTGGCGCCGTTTTTCATTTGTACAAATGCCAGGATGGGCTCCTGGAAGATGCTCAGGTACACGCCTTCGTACACGTTGTCGAACCAGCCCGGTTTTTTCAATTCGCGGTTGAGCGAAAGCAGACTGAGCATTTCCTTGTCCCAAGGAATTAGGGTAGGGTAGCGTTTGTTCAAACGTGCGCGCAGACGCTCTAAAGTTTTTTTCCACGCTTTTCCATCAGGGTTGGAAAGCATTTGGGTAAAAGTTTTTGCAATGAGGAAAACAACGCCGGAAATAAACACCCCGGCGGTGAGTACCATAAACAACAGACTGAGCAGAAATCGCATGGTTGAGGTTTTATCGTATCAACGAAACTTCACCCTTTTGGGTTTTTTCTGCTTCGCCGGTAAGTTTGTATTTCACGACGTAAATGTACGTATCCATCGGCGCCGGTGAGCCGTTAATCGTGCCGTCCCACAACTGATCCTCGCGGAAGGCATAATGCATCTGTTCACCCCAACGGGCATAAACCGTGAGATCGTAAAACTCTACCACACACCCCGGGAAATTGGGCCCGAAAACGTCGTTTTTTCCGTCGCCGTCGGGTGTGAAGGCATTGGGGAAATACGCTTTGCAGCAAACTTCGTCGGGCGTGGTGTAGGTGGCTGAAGCCTGCCCGCAAGAAGTGGTTACCGTTACGCTGTACGTTCCGGGTTCCTTGATAAGCAGGGTGTCGGCGGTGGTGCCGTCCGACCACAGGTAGCCTGTCACGGTGGTGATGCCCGCATCCACGCGCAAGGTGAAGGGCAGGGCTGAACACAACGTATCAAATGCAGGTACGACGATGTTTAGGGAGTCTTCAATAACGTCGATCCAACGTACTACGGTTGTGCAGGAATCGGTCAAGGATACGCTGTAGAGTCCTGGACTTAAGATGTCAATTTGTGCCGTGGTATCGCCTGTTGACCACAGGTATTCAAGTGCCAAGCCCGGCGCCAAAGTTGTGAGGCCGCCTTCGCAAAAGGGTATGGTAAAAGTCTCAATAGGAAGTGATTGGGAAGTAAAAATGTAATCGGCAAAATTGGGCAGCGATGTGAAAATACCACCCGCATTGTTGAAATCGCCGTTGAAACGGAAAATTGAACGGTTGAACGAAGGGAAAACGCCGTCAGGACACACGATCTGCGACACGCTTACTTTGCCCGTTTCACTGTCTTCGATGGTGATTTCCGCGAGGTAAATGTTGCCGTCGGGGCCCAGTTGCATGAGTCCGCCAAAAGTAAAATCGATGTTTTGAAGGACTTCAAGTGAGGCGGGTATGTCCGAAACGGCCAAATCGTAGCGCACCAGTGGCGAAAAACCGCTGTCGTCGGTAAAGCTGTACAAATAGCGGCTGTATGGCGAAAAGGAAAGGGTGTAACTACTGATTCCGAGCGTTTCAACAAATGTAAAAGTACCGTCGGCGGCATTGAACCGGTACAATTCGCTGTTGCAGGCCAACCATTTCCCGTCGGGCGAAGTTTTGATCACAGTAGCCCCATCAGAAGCGTTGCGGTTGCGGATTTGCGGCGTTCCTATGCCTGAGTCATCCACGCTTACCACCACAAAATCGCTGGAGGTTTCATCCACGGTTATCACCCAGAAGCCATTACCGCTGCTTTTGGGCACAGCGGTGAGGCATTCCACAGCGGGCGTATGGATGCGTTGGTCGGTGGTGGTCACACCGCCCAATCCACCATTGAGGGTCATATCGATGATGAAATACGACAAGCCCCGGTTGTCGCCGGCCGTGAGGCTGGCGCGGTCGTCCATGGTAAAGAGGTAATATTCCGTTGAGCTTCCGGGTTTGGGCAGCACCAGACTGCTTTGCGCCGCGCTGTAACCGCCGCCCTGGGTATCGCCCATGTTGTACATGACTTGTCCGTTGCGGTTCCAGATGATGCCGTCGCGTTGACCGTTCACGTTGTTGAATTCCGAACCGCCCCCATTGGTGTAAAACAACAGTTGGCCTAAGGTGTCACAATACACCGCGCAGCCTTCGTACGAATCCATAACGGCGCCGGGTACCATCACAGGCGCGCCGGAAGTAAAGTCAAGTCCGGCATTGTTGCCAAAACGCCAGATGTTGCCATGCTTTGTTAAGGAATTTTGGGCATTGGTGGAAAAGGTGGTTAAAAATACCAAAAGAGGAAAACTAAGGCGGATGATGGTGCTCATGGTTGTTTTTGTGTTTGCAAACAAAGGTAGGGATTGTAACGCTTGAAAAGTGGGGAATGCCCCTAAGTTTTCGCCGTATGACGAAAACTTAGAGCTTGTTCGGGAATTTGGTTCGAGGCGAAAGTGAGCAAATTTTGTTTCAATTGAGGCAAAATTTGCAGGTGTAGCAGGAATCTACGGCGAAAATTTTAACGAAAAGTGAAATAAAATTTGCCTCTTGTAGCCCGAATCCAAATTCCCGAACAAGCTCTTAGGGGCATTCTCCGCTTTTCAAGCGTCTGGTATTAAATGGGCACTGCCGTGGAGTACTTCAAATTCGTCCACACAAACGAGCTTTGCACATTGCCATAGGGCATTGAATGTTTACCCATATTTCAACGACCGAAGGGTCGAA
>JBBSDH010000148.1:0-11249 GCA_038249605.1 Chitinophagales bacterium
GCCACCGTACTTTTCCCACTCGCCTGAGGGCCAATGAATACCATAACATCCTTAATCTCCAGCTCTTCAATGCTGATGATGGGCCCCAGGTTGCGAATGGTTATTTTCGGCATGATTTATAGCGTTATTGCTCCGTTTCGGGTGGGCGCTTCGCTGCTTCGGCTGCTTGCAAATCTTCGGAACCTTCGCTCAAGGCCAGTCGTTTGCGTTCTTTGCGGGCGCGTTCTTCGCCTTCAATTTTATCGTATGCTTTGATGATTTCCTTCACGAGTCGGTGGCGCACCACGTCTTCGATGGTAAGGGCAACGGTTTCGATGCCTTCCACGCCGGTGAGGATGTCCATGGCTTGCCGCAGGCCCGAACGCTGGTGGTGGGGCAGGTCGATCTGGCTCAGGTCGCCGGTGATGATGCATTTGGCCGACGGTCCGAGGCGGGTGAGGAACATTTTGATCTGTAGTGGCGTGGTGTTCTGGGCTTCATCGAGGATGATGAAGGCATTGTCGAGCGTACGGCCGCGCATAAAAGCCAGCGGTGCGATTTCGATGATGCGGTTTTCCATGAAAAAGTTGAGCTTATCCATGGGCAGCATGTCGTCGAGCGCGTCGTAGAGCGGGCGCAGGTAAGGGTCCACCTTTTCCTTTAGGTCGCCGGGCAGGAAACCGAGGTTTTCGCCGGCTTCGACGGCCGGCCGGGTGAGCACGATTTTTTTGACCAGTTTGTTTTTCAGGGCGCGCACAGCTATGGCCACGGCGGTGTAGGTTTTACCTGTACCGGCCGGACCGACAGCGAAAACGATGTCGTTCGTTTCGCACACTTCGATCATGCGTTTTTGGTTGCGGGTTTTTGCGCGGATGGGGCGGCTGTCGCGGCCATACAAAATCACATTGTCGGTGCCGGTGCCGTTCACCGGGATGCGTACTTCAAATGGATTTTCGCCGCCTAGCAGGTCGACGACGGTTTGCATGGGCAGCTCGTTGTGTTCGCGCACGTAACGGGCCATGAGCTCAAATTTGCTCTTGGCGGCCTGGGTGTCTTTTTTTTCGCCGGTCATTTTAAGGCTGTTGCCCCTGGAGGTAATGACCACATCGGGAAAGGCTTTGCGCAAAAGATTTAACTTTGCGTTGTTTTCGCCGAAGAGCACTACGGGTTCGATCCCGTCTACGGTAAGAATGATGTCGCTCAAAAGTTACGTCCTTATGATTTTTAGCAGCGGGCTTCGCAGATGTTTAAAAAACTGTTTAACAACGTTTTGTTTTCAAAAGCAAGCCATGCCGGTTGAAACGGATAAAAATTGGGATATTGTCCCCACAAACTTAATGCAATCGCGATTCAAAAACAACACCAAAAGCAACCTGTTGGTTCCGCAGCCATGACCTTAGTTACCCTGACCACCGATTTCGGCAACAACGATTTCTACGCACCGGCCCTCAAAGGCGCCGTGCTTCGTGTTGCCCCATCGGTACAACTGGTGGATCTTACGCACCATATTCGTCCATACGACATCGTTCAGGCCGCTTTTGTGCTCGAAAATGCCTGGCGCGAGTTTCCGGAAGGTACCATCCACTGTATTGGGGTGAACTGCGTTTATGGAGAAGGTTACCGTTTTGTGGCGGCGCGGCGCGGCGGGCATTTTTTCATCGCGCCAGATAATGGTTTGTTAAGTTTGTTGTTCAACGACCTTTCGCAGGCCGACATGCGCAATGTAATGCCCCTCAACGAGCATTTTGCGGTGAAAAACGTTTTCGCAAAATCGGTGGCCCACCTCGTTTCGGGGGCAGCATTCGAAGAGCTTGGCGAACACCCGGCGCCACTCATGCAACGCTTCAGCATTCAACCGGTCATTACCAAGACACGCATTCGCGGCACCGTGATCCACATCGACCATTTCGACAATGCGGTGGTGAACATCCACCGTGATGTTTTTGAAAAACAACAAAACGGTCGGACGTTTTCCCTCTTTTTCCGACGCAATGATCCGCTTACCCGTTTGAGCAACGATTATTGCGACGTGGCGCCGGGCGAACCGCTTTGCCTGTTCAACAGCGCTGGTTACCTCGAAATTTCCATCAATATGGGCAGAGCTTCTACCCTGCTCAACCTCAAACTGGATGATGTGGTTGAGGTTCTGTTTGGTTGAAGCGCTATGTATTAAAATACGTTTGTTACAAATTCATTTTTCCAATAATACTGTGATGAAACTACTGCTTATTTCGGTTTTTACCCTGCTCGCCTTAGGTGCATGCCATACCTCTAAAAAATGTGTTGAAACCCCCAACGCCAACTGTGTCTGTACCATGGATTACAATCCTGTGTGCGGTTGCAACGGCAAAACGTATCCCAACGCCTGTTCTGCCGAATGTGTGGGCATAAAAAAATACACCATGGGCGCCTGCGAAGATGCCAAACAATCGGGCGCCTCGCTGGAAGGTACCATGTGGCAATTGGTGACCATTGCGGTTACTCCTCAACCCGTTACCATGCCCGAAACGTTGAAAAAACCGGTTACGGTTAAATTTGAAAACGAAAAAATTTCAGGCTTCGGCGGTTGCAATTCTTACGGAGGCAGCTATGCTAAAAACCTGAAAAAAATCACATTAACGGGTGTTTTTTCAACGCACATGTATTGCAATGAAACATCAGGACTTGAAAAACAGTATTTCGATGTTCTTCAAAAAGCTGAACATTTCGACATCAAAGGCGATCGTCTCGAAATTTACTGTGGAGATCTGGGAAGCCTGGTGTTTACGGCAACAAAATAAATCAATCGTAGGCCAAACCAATACGCTCCCGAATGGCATCCAGCGTTTCGGCAAGTTCTACCGACAATTCCAGGGGCAGTTTGTCGCTTTCGAGCCACCCCTCGTCCAAGCATTGCATCACATGCGCGGCTTCGTAATGGTAGCCCCAGCCCTCGTAGGGCATGTCCACCTCGCGTTCCACCACGTTGCGTCCTTCGTAAATAGACACACGGATTTTGTGCGCATGGTGCCAGCGCGGGTAAAAGTAAATGGCGCCCAAAGTGCCGTGAATCCAGGCTTCAATGGGTGTAGTGGCGGTCAGGGAGGCGTGCCCCAAGGCTATGGACTGGTTGGGATATTTGAAGGTAAACACGGTGGTTTCGTCCACGTCCGTAGGGCCAAAAGCAGACGCAGCCTGGATGTCTTCGGCTTCAGGTTTGCCCAAAACGAGCAGTGCCAGCAGCGCAGGATAAATACCGATATCGAGCAAAGCGCCACCTCCCAGTGCTTTGTTGAAAAGTCGGTGCCCGGGGTCAAGCGGCATGTTGAAACCAAAATCGGATTTAACGGTGTGTACCTGCCCAATTTCTCCCTGCTCCACAAGCGCCAGGGCGTAATCCACAGCAGGGATGAAACGCGTCCACAAAGCTTCCATAAAAAACACACGGTTGCGGCGGGCGGCTTCCACCATACGCCGTGCCTGAAAAGTGTTCATGGCAAAGGGCTTTTCGCATAGGACCGGCAACCCGTTTTCCAAACACATCATCGCATTTTCGAAATGCAAAACGTGGGGCGTGGCAATGTACACCACGTCGAGGTCGGGACAGGAAACCATGTCCTCGTAACTCCCAAAAGCGTGCGGCGCACCAAAATCGGCGGCAAACGCGGCGGCGCGTTCATGGGAGGTGGATGCTACGGCATGCAGGCGTGCATTGGGCAGGCGTTGCAGGTCTTCGGCAAACTTGCGGGCTATGCGGCCCAGGCCAACGATGCCCCAATGGTACGTACGGTCGGACATGGTGTCAAATTTGGTCTCAAGGTAGGGACTGAAGTGCCCGATACTATATAATATGCAGCATTTTTCCCACCTTCGTGTAACAACCACACATCCATGACAGCCCGTTTCCTGCTTCTGTTGCCCCTTAGCCTCTTTTTGTTTACCGTTTCTTGTTCCAAACGCAACGACATTCCAGCGCGTATCCTCGTTTTTTCCAAAACAACGGAATTCAGGCACGATTGTATTCCCACCGCTGTGGCTGCCTTGCGCAAGTTGTGCAAGGAAAACGGCATGGTGATGGACAGCACCGAAAACGCCGATGATTTTAACGAAAAAAACCTGTCGCGTTACGCCGCTGTCATTTTTCTAAACACCACGGGCGATGTGCTCGATCCCGTTCAGGAAAATGTTTTTGAACGCTACATCCAGGCTGGCGGTGGGTTTGTGGGCATCCACTCGGCCACCGATACGGAGTACCAGTGGGCCTGGTACGGCGGCCTGGTAGGTGGCTATTTCAACGGGCACCCGCACAACCAAGATGCAACCCTGCAGGTGCTCAACCACGAACACCTCAGCACCAAACACCTAAGCGATACCTGGCAGCGCCACGACGAGTGGTACAACCTGCGCAACGTGAATCCTAACGTGAACGTGCTGCTCAACCTCGACGAAACCACCTATGAAGGCGGCACCATGGGCAAAGAACACCCTGCGGCCTGGTACCACGAATACGACGGCGGCCGCGCTTTTTACACCGCTGGAGGTCACACCAAAGAAAGTTACAACGAACCCGCCTTTTTGCAGCACCTGCTCGGCGGTTTGAAATACGCCATTGGCCTGAACCGCCGTCTCGATTTCGGCGCCTGCCGGACTGAGCGCCGTCCGGATCCCACCCGTTTTGTCAAAACCGTTTTGGCCTCCGAACTTACGGAGCCCATGGAACTCGACATGTTTCCCAACGGCAAGGTCATATTTATCGAACGCCGCGGAAACATCAAAATCTTCGATCCTGCTACCGACCTCACCACCATTGCCTACAAACTACCCGTACACACCGAACACGAAGACGGTTTGATGGGCATGGCGCTCGACCCGAACTGGGAAATGAACCACTGGATTTACCTGTATTATTCTCCCGTCGGCAAGGAATCCATAAACATTTTGTCCCGTTTCAAATTTGAGGCCGATACCCTCAACCGAGCTTCCGAACAAATCATCCTCAAGGTGCCTGTGCAACGCGAGGAATGTTGCCATACAGGCGGCAGCATCGAGTTTGATGAAAAGGGCGTTTTGTATTTGTCCACGGGCGACAACACCAATCCGTTCGATTCCAAGGGGTTCAGTCCGAGCGACGAGCGTCCGGGTCGCAGCGCCTGGGATGCGCAAAAATCGTCGGCCAACACCATGGACCTGCGCGGCAAAATCCTGCGCATTTTTCCGCTGCCCGAAGGCGGATATGTTTGTCCTAAGAACAATCTTTTCACCGACACCGAGATTGCGGTTGCGCCCGGCACTTTGCCGACCCCCAACGGAAAAGGCAGGCCCGAAATTTACGTGATGGGCTGCCGCAACCCGTTCCGCATTTCCATAGACAGCCGCCGCGATCTGCTTTTTTGGGGCGAAGTGGGCCCCGATGCCGGCGACCCCGATAGCACGCTTGGTCCGCAAGGCCACGACGAGGTGAACCGCGCTAAAGAGGCAGGTTTTTTTGGTTGGCCGCTGTTTGTGGGCGACAACAAACCTTACCGCGAATACGATTTTGCAACGAAAAAAAGCAGTCCGCTCTACGACCCCGCGCACCCCATCAACAACTCGCCAAACAACACCGGCGCCCGTGAGTTGCCGCCCGCCCAACCAGCGTTCATTTGGTATCCGTATGGCAATTCAAAAGAGTTTCCACTCACCGGCAACGGCGGCCGAAACGCCATGGCAGGCCCCGTGTACTACACCGATAAATACCCTGCGGAAACAAGGTTTCCAGATTATTACAACGGCAAACTCATCACTTATGACTGGATGCGCAACTGGATGATGGCCGTAACACTCGACTCCATGGGCAATTTCGCACGCATGGAGCCCCTGTTCGATTCGTTGAAATTTTCGAGGCCGATGGACATGATCATCGACCGAAACGGCTCCGTCTGGGTACTCGAATACGGCACCCAGTGGTTTTCGTCCAACCCCGACGCGCGCCTGAGCCGCATCGACTACTTGCGCGGCAACAGGCCACCACAACCACATCTTGCCGCGGACAAAACAGCAGGAGCAACGCCTTGCACTGTGGTTTTTTCCATTGGAAAATCCAGGGATTACGACGGCGATCATCTGGACTACACCCTGGATTTCGGAGACCAAACACCACCTTTGAAACTCAGCGACCGCCACCGCCGTAAATGGGCCATGGCAGGCAAAGGCAAGCGCCCCAAAATTTCGAAACTCGACAACATCGCGCATACCTACACAACCCCGGGCGCTTACGAGGCGGTACTTACAGCCATCGATCCCAGTGGCGCTAAAGGCAAAAACAGGGTTAAAATCAACGTGGGGAATGAAATGCCCAGCGTTTTTTGGGATTTCAAAGGCCGAAACCGAAGTTTTTACCGGCCAGGAGATACGCTGCGCTATCAGGTGCAGGTGACCGACAAAGAAGACGGATCGTTGGAAAAAGGGCAAATTGCCCCCCAAACCGTGGCCGCCAACATCGACTACCTCGCTACGGGTTTTGATATTACAGCCATCGCGCAGGGGCACCAAACGTCGGTACAACAAACCGAATACGCCAAGGGTAAAAGTTTGATTGATAAAAGCGACTGCAAAACCTGCCACGCCGAAGACCGTCAGGTGAACGGACCATCGTACCAGGCCATAGCAGGGCGTTACCGCAAAGACGATTTTGCCGTGCGTAACCTGTCTGCAAAAGTGATCAAAGGCGGCGCGGGCAATTGGGGACAAACGGTGATGAGCGCTCACCCACAGGTGAGCGAAGAGGATGCAGGCGAAATGATCCGTTGGATTTTAACGCTTGCCGATGCGCCCAAAGTGAAACAAACCATTGCGTTGACGGGAAAATACGTACTCAGCGTACCCGAAGCGCCGGCAAATAAGAAAGAGCAGCCGGGTACCTACATTTTTAAAGCGAGTTACAAAGACAAAGGCAGCAAAACCCAGATGCCGCTCGAAAACAGCGAAACCATCGCGTTGAGGCCTGCCTTCCAGCAGGCCGAGCAGGCAGACAGCATGTCGAAAAACATCACGCTTTACCGTTTGGACAACAGCGATACGGTGGTGCTCACAGACCTGAAACACGGTAGTTTTTTTGTGTTCCGACATGTGGACCTACAGGGCGTTCACAGTGTGGTGGTGGGCATAGGTTCGGGCGACAAGAAGTTCCAATATGCCGGAGGTCGCCTGGAAATCAGGCTCGACAGCGCCAACGGTCCGCTGCTGGGCCAGGTCGTTGTTCCTGTTTTCAACCGCAAGGACAACATGGAGGTACAGGAATTGCAAGTTAACTTGAATTCCGGCATGGCCGACGGGAGCTTTCACAACCTGCTTTTTGTGTTGAAAAATGAAAACAAGCCGTCGTCGGCGATAACGACGGTGGATTGGGTAAGGTTTGATTTGAATTTGTAATGTAGCTCCGAATTACAAACGTTTTTTCCAAACCTTCACCGAGTTCCACCAAAAAAACCGATTTTTGCCGCAGGCAAAACAAAAAACGCCGATTTACATGTCCGATTTGTTCAAAAAAGTAGAGGAAACCATCGATGTCATAACGGCTGCATCCCCGGTCGATGCGGCTCAACTGGAGGAATTCCGAATCCAATACCTCGGCGCCAAAGGGGTGGTGAAAGCGTTTATGGAAGAAATGCGCCAGGTACCCAACGAAAATAAAAAGGCCTACGGGCTTTTGGTGAACACCTTGAAACAAACGGCGGAGGAGAAATTTCAAACATTGAAAAACGCGATGGATGCCTTGTCCGAAGCCGCCGTAGGCCAAGAATACGACCTTACGGCGCCCGGAGAACCAATGCCTGTTGGCGCCCGTCACCCCGTGGCTGTAACGATGAACCGTATCGTGGACATTTTTACCCGCATGGGTTTTTCCGTGGCCGACGGTCCGGAAATCGAGGACGACTGGCACAATTTCACCTCCATGAACACGCCGGAAGACCACCCCGCGCGCGACATGCAGGATACTTTTTACATTGTTGATGCACCGGGCATGCTCCTGCGCACACACACCTCGCCCGTGCAGGCGCGTGTGATGACCAGCCGCAAACCGCCCATCCGAATCATAGCGCCGGGCCGAGTGTACCGCAACGAAACCATTTCCACGCGTTCGCACTGCCAGTTCCACCAGGTTGAAGGTTTGTACATTGATGAAAACGTGTCGTTTGCCGACATGAAACAGACGCTCCTTTATTTTGCGCAGCAAATGTTCGGCGCTACGAAAATCCGTTTGCGCCCTTCATTTTTCCCCTTCACCGAACCTTCTGCGGAAATGGACGTGTGGCTGGGCACCGACACCGAAAAAAACCAACGCCTCACCAAGGGCACCGGCTGGCTCGAAATCCTTGGTTGCGGTATGGTGGATCCGCAGGTACTTGAAAACTGCGGCATCGATTCCACCAAATACAGCGGCTACGCTTTCGGCATGGGTATCGAGCGGCAGGCATTGCGTTTGTACGACATCGGCGACATCCGTTTGTTGTTTGAAAACGATGTGCGGTTTTTGCGGCAGTTCAGCGCGGCTATGTAGGTTGCCCATTGCTGGAGATTGATCCAATCTGGAAGTTTTCCAATACATTTGAAGAAGTGTCGGAATATTTTCATTATGCTTATACCTTCAGGTGTCGCTACAAAATCAAAGCCAATCCTGATCATCCTTAAATTCTGATCCATGTTTTTCCTATTCCTTGGTCTTTTCGTCGTTTTTTTCACCTGGTCCATCGCCAAAGCCAATCCTGCCCGCGCGCAGGTGGGCAAAATTGGCCGCATGGTAGGTATCGCCATCGCTGTTTTGGGCGTGATGTCTTCATTGTTTGTACAGGTTGAATCCGGACAAGTGGGCGTAAAAGCGCTTTTCGGCAAAGTCCAGGAAGGCGTGTTGTACGAAGGTCTCAACATTGTGAACCCCATGATGGATGTGATTCATTTCAGTGCGCGTACGCAGAACTACACCATGTCGGGTGTACACGAGGGTGAAGGTGCCGGGCGTGTGAGCGACGACGTGATCCGCGTGTTGTCGGCCGACGGTCTGGAGGTGCAACTCGACCTCACCATTCTGTTCCGCATCGTGCCTGAAAAAGCGCCCGAAATTTTGCGCAGCATCGGCAAAAACTACCACGACGTGATTGTGCGGCCCATGACACGCACCAAAATCCGCGATTATGCCGCGTATTACGATGCCGTGTCTTTGTATTCCACCAAGCGCGATGAGTTCCAGCAGCGGCTTTTCAAAGCACTGGAAACGGAATTTGCGGGGCGTGGACTCGTGCTTGAACAAGTGCTCATTCGCAACATCAATTTGCCGGAAAGTGTAAAAATGGCCATCGAAGCCAAAATCAACGCCGAGCAGGAATCGCAAAAAATGCGGTTTGTGTTGGACAAGGAAAAACAAGAAGCCGACCGCAAACGGGTGGAGGCCCAGGGCATCGCCGATTACCAGCGCATCCTCACCTCGTCGCTTACCGACAAACTCCTGCAATACGAGCAAATCAAGGCGCAAAGAGAACTGGCCCTCTCGCCCAACGCCAAAGTAGTGGTCATGAATGGCGGCAAAGGCGCACCCATTTTGATCGGCCAATGACGGCAGTAAAACTCTCCGCCGTCATCATCACCTACAACGAACAGCGCAACATCGGGCGTTGCATGGACGCCCTGTGCGGCATCGCCGACGAGGTGCTGGTGCTCGATTCGTTTTCCAAAGACGACACGGAAAGGCTTTGCCGCGAACGCAGCGCACGGTTCGAACAACATGCCTTCGACGGACACATTGAACAAAAAAACCGGGCGCTCGGTATGGCAACGTACGACCATGTATTGTGCCTCGACGCCGACGAAGCTTTAAGCGACGAACTGCACGCCGCCATTCTCTCCGTCAAAAACAACTGGCAACACGACGGTTGCGAAATGAACCGACTTACCAACTACTGCGGACAATGGATCCACCACAGCGGCTGGTACCCCGACACGAAGTTGCGCCTGTTCGACCGCCGCAAAGGCCGCTGGGGAGGCCAAAACCCGCACGACAAAGTGGTATTGCAAGACAACGTGCAACGCCTGCATGGCGATCTTTTGCATTACAGTTATTACACGGTGGAGGAGCACCTGGAGCGCGCCCAAAAATACGCCAACATTGCGGCGAAGGCCATGAAAACCCGTGGCAAAAAAGGGGCCTGGTGGCGCATGTGGTTGAGTCCGGTGTTTAAATTTTTCCGGAATTACGTCTTAAAATTGGGTTTTTTGGATGGGAAAGCGGGATTTACGATTTGTCGGATTGCGGCTTTGGAGACGTATTGGAAGTACAAGGCGTTGAAAATCCTTCAATAAACAACCACCTTTCGTACCGTCCTGCTGCCATCGGAAAACCAAACCGTAAGAAAATTAACACCCGGTGTTGCGGCCGGGAGTTCCCATTTGTCAGAAGGCGATTGCGAAGGTACCTGCACCGTGCGGCCCGTCGCTGCTTCGGAAAGGGTGACGGCTGCCACCCATTCGGGATGTGCAAAAGCCACGGTGGCCTTACCGTCGGGCGCAGGATTGGGAAATACATTTACGGAAGAAGACGCTTGCGTTGGAGCGGAAGCGTCGAGTAGGGTATAGCAATAGGGCGGGCCTGAAAAGCCGGAATAATACAACCCATTGATCTCGGTCAAACCTTGACCTTGAACTTCAAAAGAGTGTTGCAACAGCCATCCTTGATAGACTGGTTCTTGCTCGTAAATAAAATCTTCCTGGAGGCTATCTGTTCTCATCATACAATAGTAAGTGTCTGATTCAAACCAGTGTTGTAAAATAAATGTTAAAGATGTAGGTGTTAATATCACATTTTTATGGCACGGACTAATCTGCTTCAGAAGCATGGTATCCCAATGTATGGTGATTGGCCAATTTAAACTATGTATCATGATTCTGGTACGTGCGGGCAAAAGGCAAACGCCCCCGTTAGAATTGCCCTCAATAATGATTTTACTGGTTCGCCAATTCTGGTCATTTGCATGAACTCCACGTACTTCAAACACACTATCAAAGGGTTCAATAATTTCTATTTCGCCAAATTGTGAATTGATGTTGAAGTAAGAAGCTGCAGTATCTGTTCCTACCCAAATCGTATCTTTCTTCCCAATGGCATCTTCAAACCAAATGGGCATGGTAAACATGGGAGTGAGCGGTTGGGCGCCGGCAGCAAAGGGGGCAAAAAGGCTAATGATGGGGTAAAGCAGGTTTTTCATGGAGAAATATTTAAAGCAACAAACTTTACCAAATGTAGGCCAATAAATCAGATTTAA
>JBBSDH010000149.1:0-11179 GCA_038249605.1 Chitinophagales bacterium
CAATTCAACGAAGTGGTGAGCGACATCCGCATGTTTGCCCACAAAGCCAATCAAACACTCGATACGCTGATCAAAGCCGATTCGAATTGGTTTACAAACATCTTTTTGAGGATGGTACGGTAAAAATAAAAACACATTAGGTACAAAGGGAACACATTAGGGCAAATTAGAATTGGCAGATTTGTAAATAACAACCGCTCCTGCATAATACGGCTTGTTACACCGCAATTGAATCAAATCTAATGTGCCCAATGTGTTCCCTTTGTGCATAGTGTGTTTTTATTTAATGCGTACTACTCTATGGTACGGCGTCAAAATCCCGCCCATCCTCCGTAAAACATGCTCCAGACTTGGCCGCATGCTTCCTTCAAAATCCACGCCCAAGTTGTTTTCCAATGCCCAGCGCACGCAATGGGCGAGCAGGAGGTAATTGGCGTAGCTCTGCTCACCGGCTTTTCCACTCAAAATAAAATTTGCCATGTTGTGGTCGGTCACCAGCCATTGCGCCGCAACGGGTTGGTTGGCTTTGCGCACCACCAGCATTCTTCCCGAACTGTCTTCCCGTATTGCTTCGTACACCCGACGGAAGCTGACCTCGCTACCGCCGTTGCTGATACCCATGCGTTGCAGACTGGCAGCCCGCAGTTTCCACAACAAAGCGGGATCGTCCTCCTCCGACAAAACGCTTCCCGGTTCATCCACTTTGATTTTTTTCCGTATTTCCGACTCCAAACTTTCCCACCATTCCGCCGCCCCCGTGCCCTGAAGCAATCTGTACGTGTACCGCGTACTTGTTTTGAAACCTGCCCAGATCAAGGGCAAAACATTGGTGGTTTCGGGCAGTAGGTTTTGGCGGAAATACACCCAGCGGGGTAGTCCTGCCGCCAGTTCGGTGAGCACTTTTTTATCAAAACCATACAGGGTACTGCGTTTGGCGCCTTGCGGGTAAAACAGCCATGGGCCGCCGTAACTCGTAAATGGGGGCAAACCCACACGGCGAAACAGATCAGGTTTCGGGAAAGGCCACACGCCGTCGGGCCGGTCGGGCGAACCGGCAAAAACCACATCCCAGCCTCCTTCGCCACACACGGCATCCAGCCAGCGCGCCTGCAGGTGCAAGGGCATGGAGGTGGCAGTACAAAGCTGCCGGTAGCGGTCGTGGCGATTGGTCATGGCAGTATAAATGGCAAAGATACCCGGCTACAGTCTGCACACAAGTGAAGAACGCCGTATATTTAGCCCCATACAAGCCTGCTTTTATACCATGACACTAAGTGAATTCTTTACCTACCTCGGCGAACATCCGTTCGTAATGCTCGCTTATTTCCTGATCATTCCTTTTACCGCCCTGCTTGCCGGTATGTTGGGCAAAGGGGAAGGGCATCTTTCGCCCTGGAAATATTTGTACACCGTGCTCATTTTCGCGGTGTGTATCCCCGGCATTTTTGCTGTGGCCTACAGTGTTTACCGGTTCTTTTTCGAACGCGGAAGCATCATGAATGCCGACATGTTTGTGCAGGTGTTGCCCATTGTTTCCATGCTGCTTTCCCTCGGCATCATCCGCCGGAATGTTTCGTTTGACTACATTCCCGGGTTCGACCGCATCACCAGCCTCTGGATATCGATTGCCGCCATCATCATTCTGATGTATGTGGCCGATCGGACACATATTTTCGCTTTCGTTCGTTTACCTGTTTACGCCCTGGCGCTCATCGTAGTGGGCCTATTGCTGGTTTTCAGGCTGGCGGTAAAACGAACGGTAGCATGAGCAGCGGGCAGCAGGCAGCAGGCAACAGGCAGGTTAAAGTTCGCAGTTTGAACAATGTATTAAAACACTTCAGGCTCCAAGTACCCTTATTCCGAATTCTGAATAGCTTTCTGCTTTCTGCTGCCTGTTTCCTGCTTCCTGCTGCATGCCGCTCCGATTTAAAACCCAAACCGCAGGTATTCACGCAGGATGATGTGGCGGTGGAACTGGTGCGTGATGTGGAGATATTGTATTCTGATAGTGCCAAAGTTCGTGTACGCGTGGTTGGTCCTGTATTGCACAATTTCAACGACAAGGAGAACCCGCGCCAGGAATTTCCGGAAGGTGTGCGTGTTGAGTTTTTGGATGAACAACTGAAAATCACCAGTACCTTGACATCCAAATTCGCGATACGCATGCAGGAAAAAGGACAGATTCTGGCCCGTGACAGTGTGGTATTTACCTCGGTGAAAGGAGAGAAACTGGAAACGGAAGAACTTATCTGGGACGAAAAATCGGAAAAAGTGCACACGGAGAAATTTGTAAAAGTGAGCAAACCCGGAGAGGTGATCTACGGCTATGGACTGGAAGCTGCGCAGGATTTTTCCTATTGGAAAATCATTGTGCCCAAAGGCAAAATCAAAGTAGGCGACCTCGACAAAGACCTTGAATAACCATGGACGATGACAACAACAGCAACTTTTTTTCTTGGTTGCCGGCACTGAGACCCGGTAGTCACGCCTACGCCGCCATTTTTTTGTTTGTGTTGCTAGGCGCTGCTTTTGGCATGTGGCTGGGACCACCCATGGCCTATGTTTTTGGCAGTGGATGGATGGCGCCTCTGTTGCTCGGACTGGTGGCTGCCATCCTGGTGTTGCTGTTGCGCAAGGTGCTTTTTGGCGACATGTACAAGCACCAGCCTGCGGCAGGTGATGCCGCTTTGCTGGAATATTTTGTTTTGCAAAACAATTCCACCGGCAATGCGGGCGAAGAAGAAGTGGCTGTAGAGCTACTTGAAAATGCGCTGCAGCTCAAACAATTGCGCGCCTACGACTGCATGATGCCGCGCCTCGAAATCGTACACATCAACGTAGCGGAGCCTGTGGAAGCACTTCGGAATTTGTTTGTGGAAAGCAGCCTTTCGCGCATCCTGGTTACCAACGACGACCTCGACCAAGTACTTGGTTACGTGCATGTGCAGCAAATTTTCAGCAATCCTACCTCCATCCGCAGCATCCTGATGCCCATCGATTTTGTACCCGAAACCATCGCGGTGGATGAGCTTTTGCAAAAACTCATCAAAAACAGACGCAGCATCGCCGTGGTGGTGGACGAATACGGCAGCGTGGCGGGCATCGTTACCATGGAAGACGCCCTCGAGCAACTTTTCGGCGACATCGACGACGAACACGACCAACAGGAATTCATCGAAACCCGCGTGAGCGCCAACGAATGCATCTTTTCCGGTCGCCTGCGCATCGATTACCTCAACGAAAAATATCCCGAACTCAACCTGCCTGAAGGCGACTACCAAACCCTTTCAGGGTACCTGGTTACGTCCATTCAGAACATCCCGCAACAAGGCGCCAGCATCGAATTGGATGGCAAAACTTTTGTGCTGGAATTGGTGAGTGACCGGAAAATTGAAACGGTGCGGGTTGTGGTGGAAAATGATTGACGAGATACAAATCTCGTATTTCGTATTTCGTCAATCAAAGGGATGCCCGGCCGTTGCACTCGTCATTCCGTTTTACAAACATAAGTTCATCCGCACAAATAAAACAAATTGTTTTAAAGAAACAACATGTAACCTTCGCTCTATTTTTTTCGTAACACTGATACAGCGTCCTAACGTATGTTTGGTACCATTAATCACCATCAATGCCAACCCGTCTACGCAAAATCTACTACTCCTTCCCCATACGGTTGATTGCGCTGCATTTGCGCAACCACTTGGTGTTGGTGTTTATCTGGATTTTCCTCGCCTTGTTTAGCACCGGCGTTATTGGAAAGTTTTTTGGGATCCACTACCTGCTTCTGACGCCGGAATACCGTGGTGAAGTTGATTTTTGGAGTTTTTTCATTACTGGTTCGGCCCTTGGCGCATTGTTTATGATTTGGAACCTGACCACGTACTTATTGAGCGCGCACAGGTTTGCTTTTTTGGCTACGCTTGAGGCTCCATTCAGCAAATATTGCCTGAACAATGCCGTCATTCCACTGGCCTACCTTACAACTTACCTGTTTGCCACGGTGCATTTTCAATGGTACGACGAGTTGTCGCCTTTTGGGGTAATTTTCAGCAACATTGCCGGTTTTTTGTTGGGCATAGTGGTGCTTACGGGTCTGCTGGCGTTGTACCTACGACTTACGAACAAAGACATTGTTTCGTTTTTGAGCCCGGGACATTTTGTACCGAGGCCGGGGGGCAAATTGCTGGCGCCGGGCCGACGGTTGCCCACCCTTTTTGAAATACAAACTGGCAGCACACGCTGGCGGGTGGATACCTACCTCAACGAACGCCTGCACCTGCGTTGGGTGCGCAGTGTGTCGCACTACAATCCTGAAATCCTTGCCCGAGTTTTTCGCCAAAACCACCTGAATGCCGTGGTTGTACAGGGGGTAGCACTGGTACTGGTAATGATTTCCGGGTTGTTTATGGACAGCGAGTGGATGCGGGTACCCACCGGCACAAGCATTTTTATGATTGCCAGTATGATGATTGCCGTTTATGGCGCCGTGGTTTTTTGGTTTCGGCAATGGGGCGCTTTGGTGATGATCGTGCTGTTGGTGGTGTTGAACATCACCACTGGATTTGGCTGGTTTACTTACCGTAACAGGGCTTACGGGATCGATTACAGCTTGGAAAAAAGGGCGACGTACAGCTACGCCGAACTCGAAGCGTTGTGTGGACCTGATCAGTTAAAAAAAGATGTTGCGGAAACCAAAAAAATCCTGGAAGCTTGGCTCGCCAAAAACAGGACTGCGGGCCATCAAAAGCCCAAAATGGTTTTCCTATGCGTGAGCGGCGGCGGCATGCGCTCGGCGGTTTGGACGTTGAATTGCCTGCAACAGGCCGACAGTGCCACCGATGGGCGGCTTTTTCGGCAAACCGTGCTCATGAGCGGCGCATCCGGAGGGATACTCGGTGCGGCCTATTTCAGGGAAGTTTACCGACGCGAACTGGAGGGCGGCACGCTCAGCAGCCGCAATCCGGTGCTGGTTGACGACATAGGTCGCGACCTGCTCAATCCGGTGAGTTTTGCCCTGGCATCCAACGACTTCTTTTTTCCTTTCGGCTCATTCAAGTCGGGCAATTTTACCTACCGCAAAGACCGCGGCTACATCCTCGAAAAACAACTCAACGAAAACTGCCGAAATTATTTAACCCTGCGCTTGGCCCATTACCGCGACCCCGAGCGCACAGCACAGATTCCCATGCTGGTCGTAACGCCATTCATCGTGAACGACGCGCGGCGGCTCATCATCAGTCCGCACAACCTGTCGTACCTCATGCGCCCACCCGACAACAAGCGTGGTTCATTGCAAACAGAAATTGATGCCGTGGATTTCAAAAGCATGTTTGACGGCCAGCAGGCCGACAGCCTGGCGTTTACCACCGCCTTACGTATGAACTGTACTTATCCGCTCATCCTGCCCAACGTTTGGTTGCCCACCAAACCGGCCATCGAGGCCATTGATGCAGGTTTCCGCGACAACTATGGCTTGCTCACCGTGGCGCGTTTCATCCAGGTATTTCAAGATTGGATACAGGAGAATACCGGCGGCGTAGTGATCGTACAAATGCGTTGTTTTGAAAAAATTGATGCCATTGGTCCTTCCGATTCCAAGGGCATTGTTCAAAGCCTGTTCACGCCTGCAGAAGCGGCAGGGAGCTTAACCACCGTTCAGGATTACGAGCAGGACAACATCCTGTCGATGCTTGATGACATGTTGGGAGAAAACATGTTGGAAATGTTGCGTTTTTCGTACCGGCCGGTGCGCAAAGCAAACGAGGCTTCCATGAGTCTGCACTTAAGCAACCGCGAAAAACTCGATTTGCACTATGCCTTCAAATCGCCGGAAAACCAGGCGGGTTTGCGTGCTCTGAAAGCAGTTTTGGATTCCAAATGACCGTAGAACTTGTTCTCGCTCAAATTTTTTCACCGTAAGCCAGATCGCCTGCATCGCCCAATCCGGGAACGATGAACGATTTGGCCGTGAGTTCCTCGTCGATGGCGCCGAGCCACACCTGCGCGTTGGGGTGCAGACGTCGCACGGCATCAAGGCCAGCCACACTGGCGATGGCCGATGCAATGTGAATTTTAGAAGGCGTACCGAATCGGGTGAGGTTGTTGAGGGCCAGGTTAACCGAAGCGCCGGTAGCAATCATGGGGTCGGCGAGGATGAGCACACAGTCGTTGAGGTCGGCCGTGCTTACGTAATCAAGTTGTATTTCGAAGGAGCCGTCTTTGTGATGTTTGCGGTAAGCAGCGATGAATGTGTTGTCGGCGTCGTCGAAATAATTGAGCATGCCTTGGTGAAAGGGCAATCCGGCACGCAAAATGGTAGCCAAAACGATGCGCTGAGACGGCAGAAAGGTGGTGGCGGTGCCCAGTGGCGTTTCTACTTCGTACGGTTCGTACAACAAGGTTTTGGAAATTTCATACGCCATGACTTCTCCAAGACGCTCGAGGTTGCGGCGAAAGCGCAGCCGGTCTTTTTGAACTTCAGCGTTGCGCAATTCGGCAACAAACCGGTTGGCGATGGAGTTGGTGTCGGCGAGGTTGATAACCATATTGAAGTTTAAAGTTTGAAGTTTAAAGTTCAAACCTACCACTTTGAACTTTAAACTTTAAACTTCAAACTTCAAACTTCAATATTTCCACTCTTTAGAATTATTCAAACGTTTTTTCAGCGCATCACCCCATTGTTGCATGGCTTGTTTGGATGCTGCCGGCATGTTTTTCATCACATAGGCATCGGAAGGTGTGCGTCCGATGGGCAAAGCATAATAGGTGCTTTTGCCGGAGGCGGGTTTGTGTACGTACCGGTAAACGGGCAGGTAACCATAGTTGCCGACATTCACTTCGGGGGACCCTTTTTGTTTCAGCAAATCCACTTGAAACAAGATGCCGCCGTCGGTATGTGGTTTTTGCTGGTTGGAGATGAAATTACCGAGCGAATAGACCACAAGCACTTCTTTGTTTTTGCCGTCGGGCCCAGGCGCTGTTTCCATTTTGATGGGTTGCACCACGTGTGGGTGTGCACCGATGATCATGTCGGCGCCTTGTTTGATGAGGAATTTGGCGAGGGAGCGTTGTTCCGGGTTTTCCTTAAGCTGGTATTCGAGTCCCCAGTGCATGAAAACAATAATGTAGTGCGGTTTGCGGGCGCGGGCCTCTGCCATATCGCGTCGTATGAGGGCCGTATCAATCAGGTTTACGATGGTGGGGGTATCGGTTGGTACGCCGTTGGTGCCATAGGTATAGTTGAGCAGGGCAATTTTGAACCCGTTTTTATACACCATAAGGGGGTAAAATTGTTCGCGGTCGCGCAGGTTTTTGAAGGTTCCGGTTTGTTGGAAGCCCAGGTTGCGCAGGGTTGTAAGGGTATTCACTACGCCTGGTCCTCTGCTGTCGTTGGAGTGGTTGTTGGCCGTGGCGAGGATGTCGAAACCGGCGTTTTTGATGGCCGTGGCGAGGTCGTCGGGACTGCGGAACATGGGATAGCCCTGGTACGGCGCTTTGCCCGGCAGGGTAACCTCGAGGTTGCCTATGGCCAGATCGGCGCCTTCCAGGAGGGGTTTGACATATTCAAAACAAGGCTCGTAGTTGTATTTTTTGTCTTTCACCACTTCCGCGCTGGTGATTTGCGGGGCATGGCCCATGATGTCGCCAGCAAAAATAATGCGCAACGTATCGGTTTGGGCGGTGAGGCTGTTTAAGCCAAAAAGGAAAAACAAAATCGCCGCAACGGCGCGAAAGTTAAGGGTATGGAACATGGTGTGTTTGCTGAACATTTGGACAAAGATATGGTTCGTTAACGGTTGTTCGTTCGTGTATGTCCAAAACCGCTAAGCACTAATTTCTCTTTTTGTACGACCAAACCGCCAATCCATTTACTGCCACAGCGTAACCAAATACCGTGTAGAAATTCTGCTGTACGTCGGCAAAGGTGGAACCTTTGAGCAGGACTTGGCGCATGAATGCCACGAAATATTGGATGGGATTGAGCATGTTGAGCCATTGTGCCCATTGCGGCATGCTGTCCAGAGGTGTGAATAGTCCGCACATGAGAATGAAAATGAGCAGAAAAAACCAGGCCGTCAACATGGCTTGTTGCTGTGTTTCGGAGAAGTTGGAAATGAGAAATCCGATACCAAGCATGGTGGGTGCAAAAATCAGGGTATAGATGAATACCAGCCACAGACTGCCTACCATAGGGATGCGAAAAACCAGCCATCCAACGGTGAGCCCAACGGCCATCATTGCCATGGCGAGCGCCCAGAAAGGCAGCAATTTGCCGAGTATAAATTGCCATTTTTTCACGGGCGTAACGTTCAGTTGTTCCATGGTACCCATTTCCCGTTCGCGAACGAGGTTCAGTGCTGTGAGGAAACAAATGATCAGCGCAACAATTTCACCCAGTATGCCCGGCACCATGAATGCTTTGTAGTCGAGTTTCGGATTGTACCAGTTGGAATACGTCATTTTGATGCGCGCACCCGGAGCCGTTGCGCCGGCAGAAGAGGAAACCGTTGAGCTAAAATCGCGCACGATGTTGCCCGCGTAACCCATGCCCAAACCCGCTTTTGACGCATTGATGGCATTTGCCGTGAGTGAAATACCCGTTTTGCCTTCGCGAATCAAATTGCGCTCAAAATCGTATGGTATTTCAAGAATCAGATCGCTTTTGTCGCGTGCAAGGGAAATATCGGCTTCGCTGCGGGAAAAAGTACTTTTGCTGAGCTTGAAATACCCGGAACTTGTAAATTTACCAACCAATTGGCGCGACATGGGCGAAAGGTCGTGGTCTACCACCGACAACGCCAAGTTTTTGATTTCGAAGTTGGCGGCAAACGAAAGCAAAAGGGTTTGAACCACCGGCATCAACAGCATAAGCAGAAGCATGGTGCGGTTGCGGATGATTTGAAGGAATTCTTTTTGTACGAGAAAAAAAACGGTGCGCATTGGATCAGGATTTTCAGCATTGGAGGGACTTAGCCCAGTAAATTAAGGTTCTGGCTTTTACAACATTCAGCCCAACCGATCTTTAAAATTCCGCAAACTCAACACAAGAAAAAACAAGGCCATGCCGGCCAGCACCAACGTTTCTTTCCACAAAATTTCCAACCCGACACCTTTAATCATGATGCCTTTTACTATGGGGATGAACCAGGTTGCCGGTATGGCAGTGCCGATCACCTGAAGGGGTACGGGCATGCTTTCCCTTGGAAAAATAAATCCCGAAAGCAGCATGGTGGGCATCAGCAATCCAAGTGCCGACATGAACATCGCGCTCATCTGGTCTTTGGCTTTTGTGGAAATGAAAATGCCGAGCGACAATGCCACGAAGGTGTAAAGAATCGACTCAAAGGCCAACAACAACACGCTTCCTCTCATGGGCATGCCGAAAACCACAACTCCAAGCACCACCACCACGGCTGCATTTACAAACGACAAAGCCAGATAGGGTGTGGTTTTGCCCAAAATGATCTGAATGGGCTTCAAAGGCGATACAAGAAGCACCTCCATCGTGCCCATCTCCTTTTCCCGGGCAATCGTGATGGAGGTCATCATGGCCGACACCAACATGAGAATCAGCGTCATGACACCAGGTACGAAGTTGTACACCGATTTCATTTCCGGATTGTACCGCATGCGGGTTTCCACTTTTATGCCTGTTGCTGTGGACGGCAGGTTGCGGCTGTTGTATTCCTGTTGGTAATTGAGAAATATCAACTGGGCGTATTGCACCAAGGTACTGGCCGTATTGGGGTCGGAAGCATCGCCGATGATTTGTACGGTGGCTGTGCCTGATTTGGCCAGGTTTCCTGCAAAATCAGGGGGGAATACCACCGCCATTTTGATCTCATTGCGGCGAAAGGCACCCTCCAGATCGGTTACTGAGTTGACGTCGGGCGCAAGCATAAAAATGTTGTCGGCCAGCAACTTGTGTGTCAAAGCCATGCTCTCTTGATCGGGCGATGGATCAATGACGGCTACTCGAGCGTTTTGGATCTCATTGTTGAGTACAAATCCGAACAACAGCACCTGGATCACAGGCATACCGAACAGGATCATCAGCGTACGGCGGTCGCGCAGGATGTGCCGGAATTCTTTGGTTATGAAAGCAAGAAATCTGTTCATCGTTTCAATAGTTGGCTGACGAGGTTGAGCAAAAGGTCGGAGGGTGAGGTGTTATCTGCGACGAAGGAGCAGGTGACATCTCGCACCTTGCAGTTCACAGCGGCGTTTATGCCGAATAAAATCAATCAAAATGTTTCACTTTTTGGTCTGGCCTTGCCAGTCGTGTAAATACCTCATCCATCGTTGTTGACTTGAACTGCTTTTTGAGTGCTCCGGGCGTATCCATCGCTTCTATACGTCCGTCGACCATGATGCTCACACGGTCGCAGTACTCGGCTTCGTCCATGTAGTGGGTGGTCACCATGATGGTAACACCTTCGTGGGCCGCTTCGTAAATCATGTCCCAAAACTGCCGTCGGGTAAGCGGGTCCACGCCGCTGGTAGGTTCATCGAGGAACACGACGCTTGGGTCGTGGAGCATGGCCACGGAAAACGCGAGTTTTTGGCGCCAGCCGAGTGGTATTTCCGAAACAAGGCGTTTGGCGTAAGGCGCCAGATCGAGACGGTCGAGCAGTATTGCGGTTTTTTCCCTGATCGTACCCATCGACAGTCCATAAATGCCGCCGAACAATTGTATGTTTTCGGTTGCGGTGAGGTCTTCGTACAGACTGAATTTCTGGCTCATGTAACCGATGCCGCGCTTCACCTGATCGGGGTGTTTTTCCACATCGTAGCCCGCCACCATGGCAGAACCACTTGTGGGTTTGAGCAGCCCAATGAGCATTTTCAGCGCCGTGGTTTTTCCTGCACCGTTGGCGCCAAGAAAGCCGAAAATTTCGCCTTTTTCTACGCCGAAACTGATGGCATCCACAGCAGTGAAGTCGCCGAATTTTTTGGTGAGCTGATTGGTTTCGATGATGGTGGTCATGGTCGGATGGTCGGATGGTCGGTTGGTCGGGTTGTTTCGCTTCGCTCAACAGGACACATCATTACGTTTTTCTTAAGTTTCCGTTGAATGGTTGGGGTTGTTTGGGGAACGGGCAAAAAGCAACCGCCGACTTTTTTAGGGGGTTGGGGGACGCGCCACAACCCCAACCAAACAAAGGAAACGGAAGAAAAA
>JBBSDH010000150.1:0-11165 GCA_038249605.1 Chitinophagales bacterium
ATTTCTCCACCATTCGAAAAATTGCCTTGAATCTTATAAAAGCCAATCCAGAAAAAATAAGCGTCAATAGAAAACGAAACAAATGTGCTATGTCAGACTCCTATCGAGAAAAAATGCTCGGGTTTTAATGCGTCTGCCCTGCCTATCAGCCCCTATTGCGTGAAAACCCGCTTTGTCGCCCATATCCCTGCACCCGCCCGTTGCGTGAATCCAGCCGGATAGAGTGGCTTTACGCAACTCCCCGATACCATTGGCTTACACAGCAGTTGCGTGAATCCAACCAATCCGGTCGGATTCACGCAGCGGGTGGTTTCAAAAATGACAGAGCATGTATGGTTCATCTGGTTGGTCTTAATCGTATAAAGGTAAGTTGGAATTTCAAATTTCCAAATCATCCAGCGGACTTTTGGTCTTGTCCCAGCCATTAAGGGTGGTTCCGATGGAGACTGGGAATGTGCGTACATATTCCCGACATCTTACTGCTCATGTCCGCGCAGTTCCTGGATGTAATGCTACTACCCAATGAAGAAAAAACGACCGCTTCGCAGCTGTCCGCACCGTAAATCGGAGCATGCTGCCCAAGTGCAGCAGTGGCTTACACTCTTCTGGCTGCCTACAAAGCAGCCGCAATCAACCCGACATGTTGCAATCCCTCCCAACCCGAGACATCCACCATGTGGACGACCTGGTAACCCACCAGCGTGCGCACAAAAACCAGAAAGCGGCGGAGACATGACGAGTTTGGCCGGAGGCTTACTCTACAGACAATTGAAGTTGGTGGTACAGCAGTAGTTACATCTTCCCCAACAACAATTGTCCGATCTCCTGAATCCGGTACAAGCCCTGTAGACTGGTCTTTTTACTCTTTACCAATTCCTGGGCCATGGCAAGTCGCATGTCGTTGGGCAACAACTCGAGCAGGATGAATTGTTGTAGCCTGTCCATCTCTTCAGGCGTAGCTTCGGCAGGGCGTTGGGTAAGGTGGTTGGTGAGGCGTGTGACCACCACCGACAACACATCGAGCCGTTTTACGCCTTCGGTGTTCACCAGCTTGTCGAGGCGTTTTGCCACTGCATCAAACGCCTCTTCGCCCAAAATGGCTTCGGGTGTAGGAAGTCGGTCGAGTTTCAGGTTGATGAAATTGACAAATGCCTGGGTGGTTTCTTCGTCGAGCGAGGCTTCACCGAGCATTTTCACCAGCGGCAGGTGTTCTTCCAGATCCTCCAGCGGCGCGATGGCCTGGAAAAACTGTACCAGCGAGCGCGGCGTGGTGCGGCGGCCGTTCACGAGTTCGGGGTAGGTAAGCACAAAGTCGATGCCGCGTGCGTCGATGCTTGCACGTTCAGCCCAACGGGCCCAGGCGCGCACGTCGAAGGTCATGGTCACGTGCAACATGCGTGTAATCATGGCCTCGTCGAGGGTGGTTACGGAGTAGTCGCCGCCGTCGGGATTGGCGGTGCACACGATGAGCCAGTGGGCTGGCAAGCTCCAAGACACGAGTTCGTAGTTTTGCAGCAATTGCATGAGGCCGCGCAAAATGCGGTCGTCGGCGCGGTTGATGTCGTCGAGCAACAGGATGCCCGGACCGCGTTCGGTGGGCACCCATTCGGGCGCCACGAAGCGTGTCACGTCGCCTTTGGCCGTGTCGCGCACGATTTGCGGCATACCCACCAAGTCGCCCATTTCTTCAAATTGTGCGGGAGCGATGTACACCAGGTCGCAACCGCGCTCGCGTGCGAGCTCGCGTACCAGTTCGGTTTTGCCGATGCCGTGCAGCCCCCAGATGCAGATGGGCGTGGGGCGCTCGGCGCCGGTGCGCAAGGTTTGCAAGCTGTGGTCGATGAGTTTGCCGACGCTCTCGGCGCTCACAGAGGAGCCGTAGGTGATGTATTGGAAGTTTTGCTGCATGGTGGGTATGAAACGGCGTTCCCCTGAAAATGTTCTGTCCCCTTATTGTTTCGGCAAAAGCAGCCACATCCGGCCGTAACGGTTGATTTTTCGGGCTTCCTCGAGGCCTTTCAAACCGATGCCGCAATACATGTCGATGCGTTTGGTGGTTTGAATGGCACCACCGCGGTCCTGCGCGAAAACGATGCGGTAAGTTTTGCCGATGAGCTTTCCGGCAGGGTTGATGTCCGGCAATTCAATGAGAAAGGTGCTTCCGAGTGGTATGTAACGCGGATCGACGGCGATGGAATACCCTGCGGTGAGCGGGAAACTGCCGGAGCCTTGTACTCTGTCGCCAATGGGTGTAAAAAAAACATAGGTGCCACCGGTACCACGCACCGAGCCGCCGAAGCCCAGAAATTCGCGGTGGCCGTCGGGGTATTCCACCAGACAAGAGCCCTGGAGTTGCGCGTTTTTAAGTTCCTTTTTGGAAGTGACGTAGCAAATTTCCAGTCCGCGACCTTTCAACGCGCCAGCATCGATGGCTGCGGGATTGGGCACGTTTTTTTTCGGACGTTTGTACATAGGAACCGGAAAGGCAGAACTGCGTTTTTTACTGGCTTTCAAAATGGGTGTATAATAGCCTGTGATGCGCACCCGGTCGTCGCTGTCGCTGGTTTTGATGCGGTAAAAGTCGAAACGTTCGCGCAGTGCCTCGGGTTGAAGCAGTTGCACGTCCTGAAGCAGATCAATGGTGTAGACCATATCTTCCTTGGTGATGCCCGAAGCGCCTACAGGTTTGATGTCTTTGCGCTGTAGGAAATTGGCCTGTTCGTACATGGCTTGCAACATGAGCGGATCGAACGGCAGGTAAGGAAGCGTATCGGGATCGGCGGCTTTGAGTACGGTTGTGGAGAGGGTACGTTTGACCGTGGGTTTTTTCTTGGGCTCATTGGGCAAAACCTGTTCGATCAGACTATCAACTGTGACCGACGATTGTGCAGAGCCAGGCATGCTGTGGTCGCATGCAAAAAGTAAGGTAAGCAGCACGTAGGCCATCATGGGCAGGCGCGGGAGGAAGCGCATACAAAGGAAGAAGTTGGTTTCGCGATAAAGATATGCAACGGGCAGTTTATAACGGCAATTTACTACGCCTTATCCATTCATTGGTTTTCAACACCGCCGCAACGCTGAGTGCGTCGGTTATTTCGCCGTTCAGCACCATTTCCACCACCTCCGCAAAAGGCAGGTGGCGTACACGCAGTTCTTCTGTTTCTTCGGGTTGCGCAATGCCTTGGTGCAGGTCGCGGGCGATGAATGCCACGGCGTATTCGTCGGATACGGAATTGGAAAGGTGCATGTCGAGCAGCGGGATCCACGTATGGGCGGTGAGTCCTGTTTCTTCCAGCAGTTCGCGTTGGGCGGAAACAAGCAGATCGATGCCGTGTGGACCGCCGCCTTCGGGTATTTCCCAGCTGTAGCGGTTGAGCGGGTAGCGGTATTGTCCCACGATCCAGGTGTACAGGTCGGCATCGAGGGGCACCACACCGATGGCCACGTTTTTAAAATGCACCACACCGTATACGCCTTCGCCGCCTGAGGGATTGATTACCTCGCGGTGCGATACGCTGATCCAGTTGTTGTTGTACACCTCCTGTTGGTTCAGGGTTTTCCACGGATTGGTTTCCGTTTCGGCAGGTTTTTGGTCAAACATGGTTGGCTGTTTTTGCGAAGGCAAAAATGTATTTTTTAGTTTATCAAACATATCCTTTGACACGGTAAACGATCCATCCGATCCATTCTTTGAGCAAACTTTCCCATTTGTGTATCGCTGCACCATTGGGTTCGACCCACTTCACCACGTTTCCGTTACTTTTTTCTCCAAAAAAATCTGTCCCGAGCGGATCGCATGCAATGCCCACTTTCCGGTAACAACCAAGTGCGCGGCGCATGTGCCAGGCGGAAGTGAAAAGCAGGCACCTTGCGCCGGGAAGTTTTTCATCGAGCAGTTTTTTGCTGAAAACGGCATTTTCTCGGGTGTTGCGCGATTGATCCTCCACCCAAATGGCACTGTCGGGCACACCAGCCTGCAACAAAAATTGCTTGGCCACGGGTGCTTCCGCCGGCGCCGAGCCCACGAGCCTGCCCGCCCCGCCACTGATGAGGATGTACCGTATGCGACCGGTGTGGTAAAATTGCAAAGCGGTGGTGAGGCGGTTGCCCGAACGGTGCAATTGTACCATACCTTCGGGCGCCATGGCTTCCATGTCTACAAAACCACCAAGCACGATGCCCACATCGGCCCGTGCGCTGGGGGTGCCGGTTTGCCCCGATTCCCAAGCCCGTGCAAGCAGGTTGATGATGAGCGGATTGGTGAAAATTAGGACCAAACCAACGCTCCAAACCAGCAAACGACGGCTGAGCGCCGGGTTTCGGCGTTTCCACCAAGCCGCCAAAAGCAGCAGAACGACCCAGTTGAAGGGTTTGAGCAGCAGGGCGAAAAGTTTGGAGGCTATGAAAAACATGGTGGAAAGAAAAGGAATTTTGGGGCAAAAAAGTGACATGCCAAGTCTTAAGACTTGGAAAGTATATAGACTTAGTGCCTCAGGCAAAAAACAGGATGCCAAACAACCCGAAATGTCGCTGAAAATGTGGGTTATTTGCCTTCTTAAGTTGAGTTTTAACCCAAGAAAAATGTCTACAACCAAAACCGCCACGCTTACCAGTGCCTGCATTTTACTGACAGTCGCCCTCCACGCTCAACTCACCCTCCGAGTTACTGACATACCGACCAATACGCCCGTAGGCGCCAATGTAATTGCCGCCGGCACCTTCAACAACTGGAATCCCGGAAGCGCCGCGGATATCCTGGCGCCACAGCCCGACGGTTCGCGTACGCTTACCATCAATCCTCCTGCCGGGACAGTGAAATTCAAATTTACCCGCGGAGCCTGGAGCAGCGTGGAAGGCAACGCCTCGGGCGGTTATTTGCCCGACCGAGAGATCAGTTACAGCGGACAACCAACTACAGTCGATCTAACCATCCTCTCTTGGGAAGACCTTGGCGGCGGCAATATGGGTACAGCTGCTTCCAACGTACAGTTGCTCGATGATGATTTTTACATGCCCCAGCTCAACCGGACCCGCCGGATTTGGGTGTACCTGCCGCCCGATTATGCCACAGCCACCTCGAAAAATTACCCGGTGCTTTACATGCACGACGGTCAAAACCTGTTCAATACAGCAACGGCGGCTTTTGGTACCGAATGGGAAGTGGACGAAAGCTTGAACGCATTGCAAACAGCCGGAAATTACGGATGCATCGTGGTGGGCATCGACAACGACGGCATCCACCGTCTCGATGAATATTCACCCTGGGTGAATGCTCAGTACGGCGGCGGCGAAGGCGAGTTGTACGTGCAGTTCATTACCGAAACACTGAAACCACACATCGATTCACTGTACCGCACGCAGGAAGGCCGACAAGGTACAGGCATTATGGGCAGCAGTATGGGTGGGCTGATTTCCTTGTACGCCTTCTCCGAGCGCCAGGATGTGTTTGCCAAAGCGGGCATTTTTTCACCGGCGTTTTGGTTTGCAGGCAACCAATCGGCCCAGCACACTGCATCTCATCCTTCGGCTGGGCCAGCCCGCGTGTATTTCCTGGCTGGCGGCGCCGAACCGTCTTCGGTTGCTGCAAACATGAATACCGTGGCCGATGCCATGTTCGCAGCGGGTTTTTCCGCCGACGAACAACTGCGTTTGGTGCAGTCCGGTGGCGAACACAGCGAATGGTTTTGGGCCCAGGAATTTCCGGCAGCTTACCTCTGGCTTTTCCCGGAAACGACGGTGAGCAGCACGGCAGTTCAAAAAAATGCCGGGCTGGAAGTTTTTCCCAACCCGGCTTCAGATGTTGTTCGTTTTTCGGGCGCGCCTATAGGCGCCGAATTGCGTGTGCAATTCGTAAGCGCAGAAGGTGTAGTTGTTCGTGATACCAGTACCCGGGCAGGCGAAGCGTTGAGTCTGGGCAACTTGCCTGGAGGTTTGTACACGCTTCGGATTTGGGTGAATGGGCAACCACAACCTGCGCTGAAATTGGTAAAAGGACAATAGCAGCCGAGAGCTTGAAGATAATCCATCAACTTTCCGCTAACTCAATTTAAACTTTACCGGAAGAACCATTTCGCAGTCCACTTTTTTGCCGTCTTTTTCCCCTGGCGTCCATTTGGGCATGTTGCGAATCACGCGCAAGGCTTCCTTGTTGAGTTCGGGGTTGCTTGTTTGTTTGTCCGAAACGATGTTGTGTGCTTCGGTGATGGCGCCGTCTGCTTTTACCACGAATTGCACGACCACCATGCCTTCCACTTTATCCTTTTTGGCTGATTCGGGGTATTTGATGTTGGAACCAAGGTAGGTCATCATGGCCTGTTCTCCCCCCGGGAATTGCGGTGCTTTGTCCAGTTCTTCCACTTTTTTTGTTTGTGCGCTTGCGATATTGGCGATGAAGGCGAACATCAGCAAAATCATCCAGGTTTTGGCCGAAAAAAACATTTTTGTTGTCATAACGTATGGTAGTTGTTGGTGAAAAATGGCACGAGGGTGGCCTTCGCGGTGGCGTGATCGGCCTTCGCGTGGGCATTTACAATCATTCAGACAGGTTTTATTGCAGTTTAAACTTGATGGGAATCATGGTTTTGGTTGCCACGGGTTTACCGGCGGATGTGGCCGGTTTCCACGCCGGCATCTGCCACACTGCGCGGGTTGCTTCGGCCACCATCTCGGGATGCGGCGCCGGGGTGCGTCCTGCACTCAGGTTGTTAACTTCCTGTACTTTTCCGTCTTCATCAAGGACAACTTCCAGTACCACCACGGCTTCCAGTTTTTGAGCCTTGGCCTCATCCGGGTAATGAATTTTTTGTGCAAGAAAATGCATGAGCGCCAGCATTCCTCCAGGGAATTCAGCTGGTCCGACCGTTTTGTCTGCTGCCCCTTCAGGCGCCGGGGCTGCACCCACTTGGAACAACATACCCAGCATCAGCGGGAAAAACAGCAGGTATTTTAATTTGCGCAGCGGATGTGAAGGTGTGCGGACCATCATGGTAAGGCGCTGGCGCAGGGGCGACTGGTAAAAGTGGTTGGCGAGTACAAGCCTGGCTGCAGGCAAACCCGCTTGTTCGAGCAGCCAATGGCCGTATTGTTTGGTTCCTGTTTCACCCGATGCTTCCGCGTCGGCCTGGAATTCGTGCACATGGCGCATGTGGCTTCGGAAATAATACACCAAAGGGTTAAACCAAAATATGATGCTCAAAATTTCGAAAAAGAGGACATCCAGACTGTGGCGTTCGTACACGTGCGCACGTTCATGGGCGAGCATGCTGCAGAACAGCGCGGGATCGGACGAAAAATGGCGCGGCACAACAATCCAGTGGAAAAAAGAGAAGGGCATGTTCACGCGGTCGGTATGTACGAGTATGCTACCGTCTGAAGTAGTTTCATGTTCGGCATCCCGAATAAGCAGGGCAATGCGCGTAAGGCCTGTCGCCAGCCGTATGGCGCCGAATGCAGCTCCAGTGGCGTACAAAACCGTGAACCAAAAGGCGATGTCGAAACCGGCTGCATTTTGTCCGGCAACCTGTGCAGGCAACAATTCCACAACGGGTAGGGTGAGCGTAGGTACTCCGGTTTGTGGCAGAAAACTACCTACAAGGGGCAACAACACACCACACAAGGACGCCAGCAACAAATAGGTGCGGTTGAGGGCAAAAAAGGTTTCGCGACGGAGGGTCGTGTGGTATACCAGGGCGAACAGCCCCCAAAGCAGCGTGCTTTGAATCAGGTAGTTAAGCATGGCACATCAGACGTTTTCGTGTTTGTCGAGTATGCGTTTGAGTTCATTCAAATCAGCAGCGCTGAGTTTTTCGTCCTGCGCCAAGTGCGACACCAGGCGGTTCACCGAACCGTCGAAATAATCGCGCAACACAGCTTTCAGCGAACGGCGGCCGTAATCTTCCTTGTTCACCAGCGGGTGGTACACATGCGTTTTCCCGTAGGCTTTGTGGCCAAGAAATTCTTTTTTTTCCAAAATACGTACCACGCTGGAAACGGTACTGTGCGGCGGACGGGGCTCGTCCAGTTTTTCAAGAATATCGCTCACCGTGCAGGGGCCCAGGTCCCAAATGAACTGCATGATGTCTTCTTCGCCTTTGGTGAGTTTTTGCATGGCTTCTTTTTTGTCATCCTGTAAGGAACCCCACAAAGGTGCAACGTATTTTTCACACGTACAACTATTGTTTAAGTTTTATAACGTAAAAATACGTTTAAAAATGCAATCATCACATTTTCAATACAATAAACTCAACCCTGCGGTTTTGAGCACGGCCTTCGTCGGTGTTGTTTCCGGCTACGGGATTGTTTTCGCCTTCACCGCGGGCTTTCAGACGGGTGGCTGAGATTTTGTTTTGGGTCAGGAAATTGATCACCGATTGCGCGCGGCGTTTCGACAAGTCGAGGTTGTAGGCATCGTTTCCGTAGCTGTCGGTATGTCCTACGATCTCGATGGAGAGTTTGGGATGGTCGCGCATGATTTTGAGCAATTTGTTGAGTTCTACAGTAGAGCGCGGCATAAGTTCGTCTTTATCGAACTCAAAATAGATGTTTTTCAACTGTATGGTTTTGCCCTTTTCGAGTTTGACCAACGACAGGTCATCGGGTTTTACGGGCACAGGTAGGAATGGCGGGCTTTTTTTTACCAAAACATCGTCGACGTAATAATAAGCGTAGTTGAAAGGTTCGGGCACGCCGGGAGGCTCTTCCGTTTGGGTTAGGTTGTCCTCCGTAAAATTGCCGATCAGGATAAATTCGGCTTCGTATTTGGCCTGAAAATATCCGCTCACTTTGGCCCACTGGCCTTTCGTTGCCCTCACCACTTTATCGGCGCGCACTTGGGCTTCGCGCACCAGCAATTCATCGGTGGTGCGTTTTATTTCACCTACGGAAAAATAGGCGCCGATTTGGTTGATGAACAGGGAACGTGCAAGAGGCATCACCCAAAATTCTACGTAGTACGTTTGTCCAACCACCAAGGGCTCGGCCATCTGGATTTCAATGAACTCGCGGCAATGGGGCTTGCCGTTGGTGCATCCCCAAACGGTGAGGCCCGCCATGTTTTTTCCGCTACGCGGTTTTTCTTTGCCAAAACCTTTTTCAGCCCAATCTACAGGCACCCGTACGCCCGGACCGTAGATGTCGGGACTGGCCGTGGTGGCACTGAACCAATATTTGACGACCTCGCCGAAAACGGCGCCTTTGTACGTCCAACCCAGCGGCTGCGAGGCATATTTTTCGAAGCCGGGGTTGGGTACGATGTTGCTTTGGGCCGTGACAGCACTGGCAAAAAGAAATAGAAAAATGGAAAAGACGTATTGCATGTCGGGTGTTTTTCCGGTCCCTAAAAGTAACGATCTTCCTGTCCCGGGGCACTAAGTCTGTAAACTTTTCTGGTCTTTAAAATTGGAAAGACTCAGGCTGTGTTAATTTTTCAGTCGCAATATTATGCAAATATGTTTTTACGAATAATGAAATCAATTATTTAACATCAAAATATAGCTTAAAAAGCCCCTCAGACTTTCCCCCGGGGCACCAAGTCTATAGACTTAGCGCTCCGGCAGCAATTCCGCATTCCGCATTCCACATTCCGCACTATCTTTGCGCCCTCAATTCAACTACCCAAACAACGAGTTTCGCATTTAAAACATCCCAATAGCATGAATATTGCCGTCGTTGGTACCGGTTACGTAGGTTTGGTAACCGGCACCTGCTTTGCCGAAACGGGCAACAATGTCATTTGTGTAGACAACAATGAACAAAAAGTGAACCGTTTACGCCAGGGCGAAGTGCCGATTTTCGAACCTGGCCTCGACCTCATTTTCGACCGCAACACCAAAGAAGGCCGTCTGCATTTCACCACAGACCTGCGCGACGCGGTCGCCAAAAGTCAGATTATTTTCCTCGCCCTGCCAACACCTCCCGGCGAAGACGGCAGCGCCGACCTTTCGTACATCATGAGCGTGGCGTCTCAGTTGGGCGACATCATCACCGAATACAAAGTCATTGTTGATAAAAGTACCGTTCCCGTTGGTACAGCAGAAAAAGTAGCCGCGATTATGGCCGCCAAATTGTCGAAAAAACTCTTCGACGTGGTGTCCAACCCCGAATTTCTGCGCGAAGGCGTGGCTGTGGACGATTTCCTCAAGCCCGATCGGGTGGTGGTGGGGACACGAAGTGAAAAAGCCCGTAAGGTGATGAAACAGCTTTACGAGCCTTTCGTACGCCAAGGCAACCCCATTTACTTTATGGACGAGCGTTCGGCCGAAATGACCAAATACGCCGCCAATGCTTACCTCGCTACGCGCATTTCGTTCATGAACGAAATTGCCAACCTGTGCGAAAAACTGGGCGCCAACGTGGACATGGTACGCATCGGCATGGGTTCCGACAGCCGCATCGGCAAAAGGTTCCTGTTCCCGGGCATTGGTTACGGTGGTTCCTGCTTCCCCAAAGACGTGCAGGCTCTCGCCAAAACCGCCAGCAGAAGTTCCTACGATTTTAAAATTCTGAAATCGGTGATGAAGGTGAACAGCATCCAAAAAGGCGTGCTCACCAAAAAGATCAAACGATATTTCAAAAATGACCTTGCAGGAAAAACCATCGCTGTTTGGGGCCTGGCTTTCAAACCCAATACCGACGATATCCGCGAAGCACCGGCACTGGTCATCATCGACGAGCTGCTGGCACTCGGCGCCCACGTGCAAGCCTTCGACCCCGAAGCCATGAACAATGTGAAAGCCATCTACGGCGACAGCATTATATTTGTGGACAACATGTACGATGTTCTGAAAGGCGCCGACGCACTGGCCATCATGACCGAGTGGAGCGAATTCCGCACGCCTGATTACGACCGCATGGGAACGCTTTTGAAAGACCGCCTCATCTTCGACGGCCGCAATCTTTACGACACCGAGGTGATGAAAACCAATGGCTACCATTACGAAAGTATTGGTCGGCCAAAAGTTAGGAAAAAAGCGGGCAGCTTATAGCGGGCAGCAGGCAGCGGGCAGCAGGCAGGGCTCCTCGGCCTACGGCCTCGTGAGGGGAATAATTTGAAAAATCCTTGAAAAAAAATACCCATTTGTTTTATTATCAAACAAATGGGTATTTTTTTGCCTGCTGCCTGCTGCCTGCTGCCTGCTGCCTGCTGCCTGCTGCCTGCTGCCTGCTGC
>JBBSDH010000151.1:0-11078 GCA_038249605.1 Chitinophagales bacterium
AAACTGTACAGCGAATACAAAGTGAATCCGCTCGGTGGGTGTTTGCCCATTTTTCTGCAGATGCCCATCTGGTTTGCCCTGTACCGATTCTTTCCAGCCGCCATTGAGTTCCGGCAGGCAGGTTTCCTTTGGGCCACCGACCTTTCCAGCTACGATGTAGCCCTCAAACTACCGTTCTTCCTGCCGGGCTTTGGCAACCACCTTAGCGCCTTCACCATCATCTGGGTTGTGACCACCCTCTGGTACACCTGGTACTCGATGAAGCAGATGGACAACTCCGCCATGGCCAACGACCAGATGAAAATCATGAAGTACATGCAGTATGCCATGCCGGTGATGTTTATGTTTTTCTTCAACAGCTTCGCTTCGGGTCTCACACTTTACCTCTGTTTCAGCAACCTGCTGAACATCGGACAAACGGTGGTCACCAAGCAATGGCTTATCGACCACGATAAAATACGGGTCAAACTTGAGGAAAATAAAAACAAGCCCAAAAAGACCACCGGCTTCCGCGCCCGTCTCGAACAGGCTGTGAATGAACAGCAGCGCGTTCAGGAGGAAAAAAACAAGAAAAAAAAGTAGATACAACCGCTGAAAACGGTAAAAATGAAAAAGCGTGTACGGCAGTTGGTCGTACACGCTTTTTTATTTTTACCGTTTTTCAACGGCGTGGGTTGGGAAACGATGAAAGTCAGGGCATTGCAAACGTTTTTTTTGACCCGTTGTTCCTTTCAGAAAGTACATTCGCGGTATGATTAATTTACTTTCTGATACCGTTACCAAACCTACCCCAGGCATGCTGAAGGCCATGTGGGCTGCCGAGGTGGGCGACGATGTTTTTCGAGAAGACCCTACAGTGAATGAGCTTGAAGCGTACGTTGCCGAACGAACGGGACATGAAGCTGCCCTGTTTTGTCCTTCAGGCACCATGGCCAACCAGATTGCGCTGAAAGTGCATACGCGTCCCATGGACGAGGTGATTTGCGACGAAACGAGCCACATTTTCCAATACGAAGTGGGCGGATATGCTTTTCATTCTGGCATAGGCGTCAACCTGCTGCGTTCTCCCAATGGTATCCTGCAGGCCGAACAAATTGGCGCAGCGGTAAAACCCCTTCAAGACTGGCTCCCGCGCAGCACCTTGTGCGTGATCGAAAACACCAACAACAAAGGAGGCGGCGGTTGTTATTCGTTGGAAGGTTTACAGTCCATCGGTGCAACATGCCGTGAAAAAAAACTGGCGCTGCACCTTGACGGGGCGCGGCTATTCAATGCCGTTGTGGCCCGCGGATACACACCCAAACAGGTGGGCGAATGTGTCGACAGCATGAGTTTGTGCCTATCCAAAGGCCTGGGCGCCCCGATCGGCACGGTGCTCACCGGAAAATCCGCTTTCATCGCCGAAGCCCGGCGTGTACGCAAAGCCATGGGCGGCGGCATGCGGCAGGTGGGTTACATGGCTGCGGCGGGATTGTACGCTCTGCAAAACCAGGTGACGCGACTGGAAGAAGACCACCGGCATGCGCGTCAACTGGCCGACATCCTCGTCACATTGCCTTGGGTGGAAGGTATTCGTCCGGTAGAAACCAACATCGTTATTTTCGACCTCAAAGCGCCGGTGACGCCGGCAGTATTTTTGGAAAAACTGGCAGCGGAAGGCATCAAAGCTTCTGCATTCGGGCCACAAGCCATACGGTTTGTAACGCATTTGGATGTGGATGCGGAGATGATCAGAAAGGTGGTGGAAACGTTGCGAAGTTTGTAGATTTCCATAGAATTGCGCAGAAGGTTCACGCAGATTTAAGGCGCAGATCAACACAGAACTTTTATTTTGCGAGCATCTGCGTCATAAATCTGCGTACATCTGCGTGAACCTTCTGTGTAAATCTTTTTAAATCTAAACAAACGCCCGCCACTCTCTCAACGGCAACCGATCGATCGGGTACCAGTTGCCCCACCAGTCGAAATATTCCATGGCATTGAAGCTGAGTTTGTAATCGAATTCGCTGGGCACGTCGTACACAAAGCCGGGATAATAATAGTCCTTACCGAGTTGTTTGGCATATTGCAATTCGAGCAGCATGGTGTATGTACCTAGGCTGCGCGCCGATTCTTCCGGATGGTGGATGCAGTAGTTTCCGGCCATGCTGCGTTGTCCAAGGTGGAAAAAACTTGAAGCAAGCAGTTTGTTTCCTTTAAACACGTCGAACTCCATGCCATAGCAAGGCATGATGTGGCTCCACGGACTAAAAAAACCGTAAATGCTCGAAGGGCGGTTGTGTTCGAAGCGTCGGGCATGATTTTCGAACAACTGTTCGTGCTGCCGGGATATTTGGAGCGGACGGTGCAGCAGGCGCAGGTCGCTGTTGCGCCGGATGCATTTGCGCTGGCTTTTGGAAAATTCAAATTCCTTGAGGTTGATGCGCAAGAGCACCACGCGACAGGGTTGTCCTCGCCATTCCCAAAAATTGCGACGAAACATCAAATCTGCCCAATAACACCAGCCATCTTCGCAAAAACGGTCGAAAACCAACGGATGGAGCGGCTCCATGCGGATGTAAGTTTCAATCTCCTCAGGATTGAACGAGATGTTTTGGAATACGGGTAGTGTATGGGCGTGCATGTTTGGAGCGCAAGCGTGTTGGTTGGGCAAAGATAGAAGTTTTCATGCGTCGGACGCAGGACGCATCAAACCACTTGCTTTTTCTTCCAAAAATCACTCAGGGTGAGGTTTATTTTCTTTTTTTGTGATTGGAAAACGTGTATCATCAAATAAACAACCCATGCAGGTCATTTTCGGCATCTTTTACCACACCATCGGCGGCATCTCATCCGGTAGTTTTTACATGCCTTACAAAAAAGTTAAAGACTGGGCCTGGGAGGTCTTTTGGCTCTTTGGCGGTGTATTTTCCTGGCTCATCGTTCCGTTTGCAGCGGCATGGATTACGGTTCCGAATTTCAGCGCCATCATCGGCAACACCGACAGCGGCGTAAAATCGTTTACCTACACCATGGGTTTGCTGTGGGGAATCGGCGGTCTCACTTACGGTTTGGGCGTGCGCTACCTCGGCATGTCGCTCGGCAATTCAGTGGTTTTGGGGTTTTGCTCAGCTTTTGGCGCGCTGGTGCCTTCGGTTTATTACGCTTTAAATCCAGTTGCCGGTAAAACAACGATTGTGGATATGTTCCAACATTCGGGCGGACAACTTGTACTACTGGGCGTATTGGTTTGTCTGGGCGGCATCGCAGCAACAGGCTGGGCGGGCATGATGAAAGAAAGCGAACTGACTGAGGAACAAAAAACACTGGGCGTACAGGAGTTTAGTCTGGTCAAAGGGTTGATCATTGCCGTTGTATCGGGCATCCTGAGCTCGTTTTTCAATTTTGGCATCGAAGCCGGCAAACCCATGGCCGAGGAAGCCGTGCGCCAAGGTTTCAACCCGCTTTTCCAAAACAATGTAACCTACATCGTTTTGCTGTGGGGCGGCCTCACCACCAACGCTGTTTGGTGTTTCTATTTGATGTTTAAAAACAAAACCTTCGGCGACTTTTTCAAAACCGGTGCACCCAACGGCCGCAACGCGCTTTTTTCAGCACTTGCCGGCACAATGTGGTTTTTGCAGTTTTTCTTCTACGGCATGGGTGAAAGCAAACTCGGCAACGGCGCCTCCTCTTGGATCCTGCACATGGCCACCATCATCCTCACCTCCAACCTATGGGGCTTATACCTCAAGGAATGGCAGGGCGTAAGCAAACAAACATTCCGAACATTTCTGTTCGGACTTGGACTCATCATAGCCTCCATTTTCCTCGTCGGCATCGGAAATTCCCTTAATTAATTTACCATGACTACCACCCCATTTCAACACGTATCTTATTTGTGGGACGATCAAACTGCAGCCAACATCGCCGATGATGAAGTGGCACTGCTCGTGTACCGATCCAACCTGTTGGGCGCCGACCTGCGTCTCACCAATTACGGCGGCGGAAACACTTCCTGCAAAACAACCCGCAAAGACCCGCTCAACGGTCAACCCGTTGAAGTGATGTGGGTAAAAGGCTCCGGCGGCGACCTGGGTACCATGAAGCGCAGCGGACTCGCCGCTCTGTATGTCGATCGTTTGCGAAGCTTAAAAAATGTATACCGGGGACTTGAAAACGAAGACGAAATGGTGGAACTTTTCAACCATTGCATCTTCGACCTGGCGTCCAAGGCGCCTTCCATCGACACGCCTTTGCACGGTTTTTTACCTTTCAAACACATCGACCACCTGCATCCCGACGCCGCCATCGCCATCGCTGCTGCCAAAGATGGTAAACGCATCACCGAAGCACTTTTCGAAGGAACAATAGGTTGGGTAGGCTGGCAACGGCCAGGTTTTGACCTGGGTTTGCAACTGCTTAAATGCGTGGATGAACACGCACAAAAAGGCATAGCACTGCGCGGCATCATGCTTGGCTCACACGGCTTGTTCACCTGGGGCGATACCGCCTACGAGAGCTACCTCAACACGTTGGAAGTCATCGAAAGCTGTGCCGATTATTTGCAAAAATACGAAGGCAAAACGCGTCCTGTTTTTGGCGGAGCCAAAATGGAAAGTCTCGACAAAACCACGCGCAACCGACAAGCAGCAGCACTTGCTCCACTCCTGCGCGGACTGTGCTCGGGCAGCACCAAAATGATCGGCCATTTTTCCGACGACGAGCGCGTTTTGCAGTTCATCAACTCCAACGACCTGGATCGTCTGGCGCCGCTTGGTACATCCTGCCCGGACCATTTTTTGCGGACCAAAATCAGTCCGCTGGTCCTTGACCTACAACCCGATGAGGATGTTACCGATGCGCAGGCCGTCAAAACCAAATTGGAGCCTGCTTTCGAAGCCTACCGCGCGATGTATGCGATGTATTACAACGCCTGCCGCCGTCCCCATTCTCCGGCCATGCGCGACCCCAATCCGGTGGTCTTGCTTTGGCCCGGCGTAGGCATGTTTGCGTTTGCCAAGGACAAACAAACAGCCCGCGTTGCCGCCGAGTTTTACACCAACGCCATCAACGTGATGCGCGGTGCAGAAGCTGTTTCGAAGTACACCGCTTTGCCCCGCCAGGAAGCATTCGACATCGAATACTGGTTGCTGGAAGAAGCCAAACTGCAGCGCATGCCAAAGCCCAAACCCCTCAGTGGGCGCGTCGCCCTGGTGACCGGTTCGGGAGGCGGCATCGGCAAGGCCATTGCGCGCAAGTTTGCGGAAGAAGGCGCTTGTGTGGTGCTCAGCGACCTGAATGCCGAGCGTCTTGAAGAAGCGAAAAATGCGTTTTTAAAGGATTTTGGAAAAGACGCTGTTGCCGCTACCCTGCTCAACGTGACAGACGGCCAATCAGTTTCCAAAGCCATGGAATTCGTAGCTTTGGCTTTCGGCGGTGTCGACATCGTGGTGAACAACGCGGGCATCAGCATTTCGCATTCGCTCACCGAGCACACGGAGGAAAACTGGGATAAATTGTACGATATCCTCGTAAAAGGTCAGTTTTTGGTGAGCCAAGCCGGCGTGGCCATCATGCGCAAACAGAATTTCGGAGGCGACATTTTGAACATCGTTTCCAAAAATGCCGTCGTAGCAGGCCCCAACAACGCAGGTTACGGTTCGGCCAAGTCTGCACAGGCTCACCTCACACGCCTGCTCGCTTCCGAGCTGGGCGGCGACAAAATCAGGGTGAACATGGTGAATCCCGACGCCGTCATCGCCGGTTCCAACATCTGGGCGGGCGGCTGGGCGGAAGGGCGTGCCAAAGCATACGGTATTTCGGTGGAGGAATTGCCGGCGTATTATGCCAAACGCACCTTGTTGGGTGAAATCATTTTGCCCGAGGACATTGCCAACGCCTGTTTTGCCTTTGTCGGCGGTTTGCTCAACAAATCGACCGGGAATGCTTTGAATGTTGACGGCGGCGTGGCCATGGGCTTTTTAAGGTGAAACAATCTGCCATGAACCACATCGTCATTTTCGACATCGGAAAAACCAACAAAAAATGCTTCGTCCTCAACGAGGACTACCGCATCGTGTGGGAAAAAAGTGCGACGCTGCCCGAAACCACCGACGAAGACGGCGACCCGTGTGAGGACATTCATCTGCTGACCAGCTGGATCACCGAAACATTTGTTGAAGTGCTCAACGACAAGCGGTTCAACCTTCGGGCCGCTGATGCCACCACCTACGGCGCCAGTTTTGTACACCTCGATGCCGACGGGAAACCAGTTACGCCGCTGTACAATTACCTGAAACCCTTTCCGGAAGATCTTAAAATGCAATTTTTCATTGCTGACGGAAGTGAAGAAAAACTGACGCTTGAAACGGCATCGCCCTGTCTTGGCAACCTAAATTCAGGTTTGCAGTTGTTTTGGTTGAAACACCACCGTCCGGAAATTTTTCAAAACATTCAAACCAGTTTGCACCTGCCGCAATATGTAGCCTCGCTGTTGCAAAAAGCAGTGTATGGTGCCTCCCATGTTTGCAGCGAAAGTACCAGTCTGGGTTGCCACACGATGTTGTGGGATTTTCAAAAAAAGGCATACCACGCGTGGGTTGGAGCCGAAGGCATCGGGAACAAGTTTCCGCCGTTGTGCAGCTCTGCATCGAAACCTTCCAGGGGTGACAAGATGTTTATTGGCAACGGTTTTCACGACAGTTCGGCAGCGCTTATGCCGTATCTGAGTTGTTTTAAAGAACCTTTTGTACTTATTTCCACCGGTACCTGGTGCATATCGCTCAATCCGTTCAACAACGAACCGCTTACGCCGGAGGAGTTGGCGCAGGACTGCTTGTGTTACCTTACCGCGGAAGGTGTACCCGTGAAGGCAGGGCGCTATTTTGGCGGATACGAGCACGAACAAGCAGTATTAAAAATAGCTGGCGAACATGGGTTGAAGGTAGATTTTATCCAAAAAAACAACCATCCCGCAGCTTTAAACGACTACGCTGCATGCATGCGGTCGCTCGTTGCAAAACAAGTCGCGTCCACACGGCTGGCCATGGGCAATAGTCCCGTTCGTCGCATTTTTGTAGACGGCGGTTTTTCAAAAAACGAACACTACATGCGTGGATTGACGGCAGCGTTTCCAAACATCGAAGTTTATGCCGCAGAGGTAGCACAGGCTACCGCGCTGGGTGCTGCACTGATTGGCCACACGTTTTGGAACACCCGTCCAAAACCTTCCCGTTTGATTGCTTTAAAAAAATACAACCCATGAATCGGTCTTATCCTTCCATTGATGACCTGCGCGAAAGGGCCCGGCAGCGCATCCCTCGTTTTGCCTTTGAATACCTCGATGGTGGCTGCAACGAAGACGTAAATTTGTATAAAAACACCTCGGAGTTGCGTGAAGTAGAGTTGAAGCCCTACTACCTGAACAACTTTGAAGGAATCGACCTGAAAACCGAGTTGTTCGGTCATGTGTACGATGCGCCGTTTGGCATCGCGCCTGTTGGTTTGCAGGGACTGATGTGGCCAGGGGCACCGGAAATTTTGGCCAAAGCCGCCGTGGCGCACAACATCCCGTTTGTACTCAGCACCGTAACCACGGCCAGCATCGAACGCATTGGTGCAATAACGCAAGGCAATTTCTGGTACCAGTTGTACCACCCTGCCGATCCTGCTTTGCGCGACGACCTGCTCAACCGCGCCGAAGTTGCGGGTTGTAAGGTTTTGTGCGTCCTGTGCGACGTGCCGAGCTTTGGTTACCGGCCGCGCGACATCCGCAACGGACTGGCAGTGCCTCCCAAAATGAACCTGCGAAACATACTGCAAATACTGGGGAGGCCAACCTGGGCATTAAAAACCTTGTTGCATGGAAAACCGGCGTTTGAAACCATGAAAAAATACATGCCCAAAGGAATGGATATGCGGCAGTTGGGTGAATACATGAACCAGACTTTTTCGGGTCGGGTCAACGAGGAACGGATAAAACCCATCCGCGATCGTTGGAAAGGCAAACTTGTTTTGAAAGGTGTTGCGAGTGAAGAAGATGCGGAAATGGCGATCAGGCTTGGTTTCGACGGAATCATCGTATCGAACCATGGTGGGCGGCAATTGGACGCCGGGCAGTCGTCGATACATGCACTTGCACCCATCGTGCAGCGGTTTGCAGGTAAAACCAAAATCATGTTCGACAGCGGAGTGCGCTCCGGTCCGGACGTGGCACGTGCCTTGGCCAGCGGCGCCGAATTTGCCTTTTTGGGCAGGTCGTTCATGTATGGCGTGGCGGCGCTTGGCGCAGCCGGTGGCGACCACACCATTGCCATTTTGAAAACGCAGTTGGAACAGGTGATGGACCAAATTTGCTGCAAACATCCGGAGGATTTAAAAAACCATTTGGTGTGAAACAACAAGTGGTTTTTTCGAAGGGATTAAACGAATACTTAACCCAATTTTTGGGTCCCCTTTGTTACTTTTGCACCGCCACACAGCCAACAGGCATCACAAAAGCACCGAATCATCAATTCAACCAACATGTCCAACAAAGTCATCATCATCGGCGCCGGCGGCGTAGGCCGGGTCGTAGCGTACAAATGCGCCCAACACCGGGACGTATTCGGCGACATCATGCTTGCCTCCCGCACCAAGAAAAAATGCGACAACATCGCTGCCGACATTTTTAAAGCCTACGGCGGCAAAAAGATCAAAACGGCCAAACTCGACGCCGACATCGTGCCGCAAACCGTGGCACTTATCGAAAAATTTCGTCCCAACCTGGTCATCAACGTCGCACTTCCCTACCAAGACTTGACCATCATGGACGCCTGCCTCGCAACCGGCGTGAACTACATGGATACGGCCAACTACGAGCCCAAAGACGTGGCCAAATTTGAATACTCCTGGCAGTGGGCCTACCAGGACCGTTTCAAAAAAGCAGGACTGCTCGCCTTGCTCGGCTGCGGTTTCGACCCCGGTGTAACCAGTGTTTTTACCGCTTACGCCGCCAAACATTATTTCGATGAAATCCATGAGCTCGATATTGTAGACGCCAACGCCGGCAGCCACGGAAAAGCGTTTGCCACCAACTTCAATCCGGAAATCAACATCCGTGAGGTGACGCAAAAAGGCCGTTACTGGGAAAACGGCAAGTGGATCGAAACCGAACCCCACGAAATCTGGAAAGACATCGATTACCCGGAAATTGGACCCAAACGCTCGTACCTCATCTACCACGAGGAATTGGAGAGCTTAGTGAAAAACTTTCCCACGCTTAAACGCGCCCGCTTTTGGATGACATTTGGTCAGGAATACCTCACCCACCTGCGTGTGATCCAAAACATCGGCATGGCAGGCATAGCGCCCGTGCGTTTCAAAGGCATTGACATCGTGCCTTTGCAGTTCCTCAAGGCCGTGTTGCCCGCCCCCGAAGAACTCGGCGTCAACTACACCGGTTTTACATCCATTGGCTGCCGCATCAAAGGCATCAAGGATGGCAAACCGCGCACGTATTACGTATGGAACAACTGCAGCCACGTAGATGCTTACCAAGAAACAGGCACCCAAGCCGTGAGTTACACCACCGGCGTACCCGCCATGATCGGTGCCTACATGATCCTTACCGGCGAATGGAAGGGTAAAGGCGTGTTCAACGTGGAAGAAATGAACCCCGATCCGTTTATGGACCGGCTGAAAAAAGATGGTTTGCCTTGGCATGAACAGTTGGATGGCGATTTGGGGATGGGTTGAGTCCGTGTCCAGTGAATAACATACAGTTTCGCGGCCCTATTTTTCGCTCAAGTTCGTTGTTCGTCGGTTAAAATGTCCCGCATTTCGCCCTCCTCATGCCTAATTGAGCAAAATACAGGTCTCGCCAAACTGTACGTCATTCACTGGACGCACCAAAAGAGCCTTAAACCTTTACAAGCAAATTTGCATGATATTCAACGCATCGAAACCTTTTCGATGCGTTTTTTGTATTTTTGTAGCACAAATCAGAAGTGATGATAGAAAATTTGGAGGTTCAAAATTTCAGAAGTATAAAATCTGCGAGCATTGACTTGGGAAGGATTACTGTACTCACTGGGGCAAACAACAGTGGGAAGAGCAGTATTTTATATGCGTTGCAGGTTTTGAAAAATTTAATAGTTACTCCAAATCAATCTATTGAAGATGCCTTAAATTTTTCCTACCTTAATTTAGGCGGCATCAAGGATATTGCTTTCAACCAGAATTTAAACAAGTCAATAGAAATAGCAATAAAATCTAAGGGTAAACCAGTGCCTGTTGAAAGCGAATTTTCTGTACAACTTAGTACCCAGAATTTGTATTTAATTAATGGGATATTTCCGTACAAATTTCAGGGAAAACTTCCAGTAAGCTTTCCCAATACCTTGAAATACAGCACTGAAATGCGCGTGTCAGCCGGTGCAGATGTTTATTCAGTTCGATGGAATGGCTATGAAATTACAGACTTAAATCTCATTGCAGCTGGAATTTCTTCAAGATCCTTCGATTATGAACGTGTTTCGAACGAATTAAATGCAATGATTTCCTTGCCTTTGACCGATTTATTTGCACTGAACGTTACGCCAACACAACGAGGTTTTTTTAAACCTATATACAACCCGATCCCACTCAATGGCCAAATTAACAGCGAAGAAGAAGTGGCTGCCCATATGTCAATTGATAAAAATCTACAATATAAAGTAGCTCATTATTTCAATAAAATAACGAATAAACATTTTCAAATTGACATGGGTAGTACTGGAGGTTTTTTTTATTTGAAAGTACGAGACAACGAACAACCTTTTGTAACTGAACTGGTCAACCAGGGCATGGGGTTTAACCAAATTGTCTTTTTGCTCGCCAAAATACTTTATGATAAAAACTCCTTGGTGTGCATTGATGAACCCGAAATCCACCTTCACCCATCTATGATTGAACAGTTCGTCAAAGTATTGGTGGAAATCGCCGAAAAAGAAAATAAACAATTTCTGTTTTCCACCCACAGTGAGCATTGGCTGATGTCCTTGCTTGCTGAAGTAGCTGAAGGCCATTTGAGCGCAGATGATCTGAAGGTTTACTACCTGACCAAGGAAGGAAAGGAA
>JBBSDH010000152.1:0-11014 GCA_038249605.1 Chitinophagales bacterium
CGCCGCAACGCAAATTGAAGCACCAGCCGGCATCGGTACGGCCGACGGCAAAGCAACCGTTACTGCTGGTGGCGGCATAGCACCGTACGGCTATGCCTGGGACAACAGCGAAGCAACAGCCACCGCCACCAAACTGTCGGCAGGCAAACATACTGTCACCGTAACCGACACCAACGGCTGCACTTCTATGGCAACGGTTGAAATCACCGAAAACATCCTGCCGCTTTCCCTGCTTCTGGTAGAAACCTCCACCATCAATTGCAAAGGCGGCGAAACTGGCCTGCAAGCCACCATTCGCGGCGGAAAAGGTCCGTTCACCTATGCCTGGAGCGCTGCGGGCGCTACAGGGGAACGGGCCAAAGCCCTGAAAGCCGGCCCCTATATCCTCACGGTTACAGATGCTACAGGCACTAGTATTACGGCCAATTACACCCTGAAGGAGCCCGAAGCGGTGAGCGGAACCATACAAGTAAATTCACCCGCAAGCACGGACCATGCCGACGGCAAAGCCACCGTAACGGCCATCGGAGGCTCAGCGCCTTTCACCTACGCTTGGGACAACGGTGAAACCACCGCTTCTGCTGTGCAACTTGCGCCGGGTAAACACATCGTCAGCATCACCGACTCAAAAGGTTGTGGCGCTACATCCACGGTTGAAATCACGGAAAACATCCTGGCTCTATCCGTATTGGTCACCGAAAACGAACCCATTACTTGCAGCGGCGGCGAAGGACGCCTGCAAGCTGTCATCAGCGGCGGCAAACGTCCTTACAAAATCGCATGGAGCGAAGGCGGCGCTGAAAGTCTGCCCAAAGTGAAAGCCGGTGCTTACCAAATCACCATAACCGACGCTCTGGGCGCAACAACCACCGGTAATTTCACCCTTAAAGAGCCTGAAGCGCTTGTTGCAACAGCCACTGTGACCACATCGGCAAGCACAGGCAATGCCGACGGTAAAGCCATGGCCACCCTCAAAGGCGGAACAGCACCTTTCACTTTTGCCTGGGACAACAATGAAACCGATGTTGCAGCTACCAGACTGGCGCCGGGTGTTCATACTGTTACCGTGACCGACAGCAAAGGTTGCAAAGCCACAGCATTGGTCGAAATCACCGAAAACATCCTGCCGCTTGCCGTTAAAATTTCCGAAACCTCTGCCATAGCTTGCAATGGAGGCGAAAGCGCCTTGGAAACCCTCGTTTCGGGAGGCAAAGGTCCGTACAAATACGCCTGGAGCTCCGGCATCGACGCCGACAAAGCCTCCGGGCTTAAAGCTGGCGCTTACAAGCTTACCGTAACCGACGCCCTGGGTACCACCACAGCTGCAACGTTCAACATCAAAGAACCAGCCCCCATAAACGTTGAGATCAAAATCAAGGCACCTGCAAGCACCAACAACATCGACGGACAAGCCATTGCAACGGCTACCGGAGGCACGGAGGCTTATGCTTTCAATTGGGACAACGGCGAATACACGGCCTCGGCTTCCAAACTCGCGCCCGGTAAACGCAGTGTTACCGTCAGCGACGACAAAGGTTGCAGCACCGTCGCAACCATCAACATGGGTGAAAATATCCAACCGCTCGTTGTACAAATAGGTGGTAGCAGCGCCATCAAATGCGCCGGTGAAAAAATCAGTCTGAAAGTTGAAGTCGGAGGCGGTAAATCACCGTTTTCCTATGCCTGGAACCAACCCACACTCAGCGGCGCCACACCGGGAGGCATCGAAGGCGGTTCGTATGAAGTTACCGTGACCGACGCAGCAGGCAACATCAAAACCGCATCCCTCGTCGTGAAAAAACCCGAACAACTTGAAGTCGCCGTGGGCAAAAACATAGGCGCCACCACCGATCGCAGCAAAGACGGTAGGGCAGGCCTGAAAGTGAAAGGTGGCACGCCTCCTTACGACATCACGTGGGACAACGGTGAAAAAGGCACATCAGCCGCCAAGCTCAATGCCGGCAACCACTCTGCCACCGTGACAGACGCCAATGGCTGCATCCAAACAGCAACACTTTCGGCTGGTTTGCGCATATTGCCCGCACTCACACCCGGTATGCTTACCAGTGGACAAACCATCCGCATGGAACAGCTTCGTTTTGATGCCGACAGCACGAATGTAAAAGAGGAATCGTACCCCGTGCTCAACGAATTGTTTGATTTTATGGAAGAAAACGGCTCCATCGTCATTGAAATTGGCGGACACACCAACAGTACGCCCTCCGATGAATTTTGCGACAGGCTTTCTGCGGCTCGTGCTAAATCGGTAGCCGATTACCTGTTCAGCAAAGGCATAGATGCCAAACGTGTGGTGTACAAAGGTTATGGCAAACGCAATCCTGTTGCCAGCAACCTGACTGCTGCGGGCAGGGCAGAAAACCAAAGGGTGGAAATTAAAATTTTGAAACTAGGAGATTAACCTCGGATATGTCTTACATCATCGCCATCGACCAGGGAACCACCAGCACCCGTTGCATTGCCTTCGATAAACCCGGCAACAACATCGCGGTAGCCCAGCAGGAGATAACCCAATATTTCCCCAAACCCGGTTGGGTGGAGCACAACGCCATGGAAATTTGGGAAACCGTGCAGGCTACCTTGCGTTCCGTGTCCGACAAAGTGGGCGTCCAAAACATTGCGGCCATCGGCATCACAAACCAGCGCGAAACCACCGTAGTGTGGGACAAACGCACCGGCATGCCCGTTTACAACGCCATCGTGTGGCAAAGCCGTCAAACTACCGACATCTGCGACCAGCTTAAGGCGCGCGGACTGGAATCGGAAGTGCGCTACAAAACAGGACTGCTGATCGACGCTTATTTTTCGGGCACCAAAATCAAGTGGATCCTCGACAATGTGCCCGGTGTTCGCGCCAACGCCGAAGCGGGACACCTGCTTTTTGGCACCATCGATACCTGGCTGTTGTGGAACCTCAGCCGCGAACAAACCCATGCAACCGATTACACCAACGCTTCCCGTACTTTGTTGTACAACATCCGCGACCTGCGCTGGGACGAAACACTTTGCCAGGCGCTCGATGTGCCCGTCCATATGCTTCCGGAAGTACGCGACAGTTCGGGCGTTTTCGGAACTTTGAAAAAAGAACTACTTGGCCGCGAAGTGCCGATCAGCGGTATTGCCGGCGACCAGCAGGCAGCGTTGTTTGGACAAGCTTGTTTTCAGCCAGGCATGGCTAAAAATACTTACGGAACAGGTTGTTTTATGCTTTTGAACACTGGCGATCAGGCTGTGGCTTCGCAAAATGGTTTGCTCACCACCATCGCCTGGGGTTTGAAAGGCAAAGTGACGTATGCCCTGGAAGGCTCCATTTTTGTGGCCGGATCGGCCGTGAAATGGATGCGCGATACCGTAAAAATCTTGCGCGACGCTGCCGAAACCGAACGTTATGCCATGAGTCTAAATTCCTCGGAAGGCGTGTACATGGTGCCCGCTTTTGTAGGTTTGGGCACACCTTACTGGGATTCCAAAGTGCGGGGCGCCATCTTTGGGCTCACCCGCGGAAGCAGCCGTGCCCACCTCGTGCGCGCTACCCTGGAAAGTGTGGCTTACCAGACCAAAGACGTGCTCGATGTGATGGAAAAAGATTCGGGCATTGCCCTTCGAGCTTTGCGCGTGGACGGCGGCATGGTGCCCAACAATTTTCTCATGCAGTTCCAGAGCGACATGCTGCGTGTGCGCGTGGAACGGCCACAGGTGCAGGAAACCACAGCGCTCGGCGCCGCATACCTGGCCGGTTTGGCCGTGGGATATTGGGCCAATGAGCAGGACATCGCCGCAAACTGGCAGCTTGAACGCGTTTTTAAACCGCAAATGGCTGCTAAAGACAGCAAAGAGCGCTACCGAGGCTGGAAAAAGGCCGTACGCGCTGCGCGCATGTTTACTTGAAAAAAACTTTGTTTTGAAAAAACACGATTTTGAATCGTTCGGCAACAGGCTGACGAAAAATCTGAGACTTACTGGTAAATGGGCACGCCGCAACGACATCACCTGCTTCCGGGTGTACGATGTTGACATGCCCGAATTTCCGCTTGCAGTGGATTGGTACGAATCGGTGGTGCACGTGGCCGAATATGCCCGCGATCACGGTATGGAACCTGATGAGCACACTGCCTGGCTCGACGGTTGTATGGAAATTCTGGCACGTGTGTTTGATGTGCACCCCAGCAAAGTGTACCTAAAATTCAGGCAACGGCAAAAAGGACTGAGCCAGTACGAACGTTTCAACCGCATCGGCGCGGAGTTCATTGTGCAGGAAAACGGACTTAAATTCATCATCAATCCGGCCGACTATCTGGATACCGGCTTGTTTCTCGACCACCGCATCAGCAGAAGTATGGTGCGCGAAGTGGCTAAGGATAAAAAAGCACTGAACCTATTCTGCTACACAGGATCATTTTCAGTTTACATGGCCGCCGGAGGCGCCGCATCTACCCTCAGCATCGACATGTCGAATACCTACCTGCAATGGGCCGACCGCAACCTCGCGCTCAACGGGTTTGAAGGCAAAGAACACAAACTGTTGCAGGCCGATGCGCTGGAGTGGCTGCGGGGACCCGTGCAAGACCAGTTTGACCTCATCGTTTGCGACCCGCCCACCTTTTCCAACAGCAAACGTATGAACGGCACCTTCGACATGCAGCGCGACCATGCTTGGCTGCTCAACCGCGTGATGGACCGCCTCAAACCCGGAGGCCAGTTGTTTTTTTCTACCAATTACAGAAAATTCAAAATGGAAGCCGATACCGTCCGTGCCAAAGAAATTACGGATGTTACTTTAAAAACCATCCCAGAGGATTTTCGAAACAAAAAAATACATAAAAGCTTTTTGTTTAACGGCTAACGGCTAATTAAGTTTTTCCCCGCAAAATTTACAAAAAACGGCATCAACTTCGTGCCCTTCTTTGGTACAATGCGGACAAGTTTGGCCAGTGTTGAGATGGGGTTCTCTTCGGGCCGCCCACATTTCAGCGGAAACGATGCCGGTAGGTACCGCGAGTACGGCATAGCCGAGCAGCATCACCATGGCTGCCAGCAGCCGGCCGAAATTGGTTACGGGCGAGATGTCGCCGTAACCTACCGTTGTGATGGTTACAATGGCCCAATAAATGCTGATGGGAATGCTGTTGAAATTGTCGTTGTAGGGGGATTCTACGAGGTACAAGATCGAGCCGATCACCGTAACCAGAAGGAGGATGAACAACATAAAAACCGCGATTTTTCGGCGGCTGAGGAAAAGCGCCCGAACGATGACGTTGCCATCCGACAAAAAATGCCCCAGTTTGAAAATACGGAATACGCGAAGCAACCGCATGATGCGGACGGCCAGCATGTATTGCATGCCCGGGAAAAACAAACTCAGGTAGCTTGGCAAAATGGCAACCAGGTCAATGATGCCGAAAAAACTGGTCATGTAGGCCCTGGGTCTGGTTACCGTGTACATACGAAGCGCATATTCAATGGTAAACAAGATGGTAAAGGTCCATTCGGCGAAATGGAGCCACCATTCGTATTCCAATCGGATGGACTCCATGCTTTCAAGCATCACAGTCGCCATACTCAGCAGAATGAGTACAAGCAACGTAATGTCGAATTTCCGGCCAGCTTTGGTATCGGATTCAAAAATAATTTCGTAGAGATGAAGGCGGCTGATGGGCGGTTTGCGCATGGACATTGGGTTTGCACTGCAGGAGAATACCCTAACTTGAGCCAAAATTAACACACAGCATGATCACAGCAACCATTCACAACGAAAAATACCAAACCCTCATCACCAACGGCACCCATACGATCATCGCCGACGAGCCGGAAACCAACGGCGGTAGGTACCTGGGCCCCAGTCCGGGTGAAATTCTTTGCTCGGCCCTTGCCGCTTGTTCTACCATCACCATGCGCATGTATGCCGACCGGAAAGGATGGCCCCTGTACGAGGCCCGTGTGGAAGTTGATGTTGCCTACGAAAAGGTAGGCAGTACCGTAAAAACCAAATTTATCAAAACCATCCATCTGGATGGCGACCTGAGTGAAGAACAACGCATGCGGCTGGCCGACATAGCTGCGCGTTGCCCCGTGCATCAGGTGTTGCTGGGAGAAATCACCATTGAATCTTCAATGCCTTAAAATCTTGTTAATACCCTGTTTTTTCTTCAAAATTTGAATTAAAACCGGCATATTTGATCTTTTTAGTATTTACAAACCAAAACAAACTCTATGTACCCTCGAATTGCAATTACAGCGATGTTGCTGTTCTCCGGTTTGTGGTTAACAGCCCAAAACGAATGGCCTCGTGAAATTCCGTATAAGGATAACGGCAAAATCATCATTTTTCAGCCCCAACCGGAAGCCTACGAAGGCAACAAACTCAAATCCAGAGCAGCAATTTCCATTCGGGAAAAATTGGAAAGCGAACCCGTTTTTGGCGTTGTATGGTCGGAATGCATCACGGAAACCAACCGCGATACCCGTATGTTGACCCTGGAATCGATAAAAATTACCGACACCAGGTTCCCCGATTCGCCAGCCATTAAGGACGTGGAAGCCTTGAAAAAATACATCGAAACCGAAGCTCCCAAATGGGAACTGCAAATTTCGCTGGACCAGTTGCTCACCGAACTGGAGCAAAGCACCTACGCCAAGGCGGAAAACCTGAACACGGCCCCTCCCAAGATTTTTTACTCGGATAAACCGTCCACCCTCGTTTTGATCGACGGTGAGCCCAAGGGGCAATACGACGATGATATGAAAGTGGATCGGATTCTGAATTCACCATTTTTAATCGTTCAGGAAAAAGGCAAACAGGATTACTTTCTCTATGCAAGTGGGTTTTGGTACACTTCAAATGATGTAAAAAAAGGATGGGTACCTACCGATAAACTTCCTAAAAAGGTTAAAAAGATCGATAAAAAGATCAAAGACAAGGAGAAGGACATTGAGGCGTTAGCAGAAGTGAAACCTAAAAATCCAACCCAAATTTTTGTTTCTACCGTACCTGCTGAATTGTTGCAAACAAACGGACCAGCTACTTATGCCAATGTGGAATCTACCGATTTGTTGTATTTGTCCAATTCGGAAAATGCCATCTTCAAAGATGTTGATTCCCAGGAAAATTACATCCTTCTTTCTGGCCGCTGGTACAAATCCTTCGGACTCGACGGTCCGTGGACGTACGTTGCTGCCGATAAATTGCCTGCCGATTTTGCCAATATCCCCGAAGGATCAGAGCAAGACATGGTGCTGGCCAGTGTAGCAGGCACCAAAGCTGCCGAAGAGGCCATTCTCGATGCCCAATTGCCTCAAACAGCAAAGGTTGACCGCAAAAAAGCCCAGGCTTCGGTTGAATACGACGGTCGACCCACATTTGAAGCCATCCAGGGCACCAACCTCCAACTCGCCATCAACGCCTCCTCAACAGTGATGCGCGAAGGCAACACGTACTACCTCGTCGACAACGGCGTTTGGTTTGTATCCAACAACGCCACAGGCCCGTGGCAGGTCTCCGATCAAAGGCCCGAACAAGTTAATCAGATTCCTCCGGAAAGCTCTGCCTACAACACCCGCTACGTTTACGTGTATGAATCTACGCCTGAATACGTGTACGTGGGTTACACACCAGGTTACTTGGGCAACTACGTATTCGGACCTACCATCGTTTATGGTACAGGCTTTCACTACAATCCATGGTTTGGTGTCAATTATTTCCCTCAACCATGGACGTACGGATTTGGAATGCATTACAATCCGTACATAGGTTGGGGTATGGGGATGAACTATGCCTATCATGTTGGCTGGGGCGGCTATTACGGCGGTTGGTACGGCCATTACGGTGGCTGGTATGGCCCCCCAATGTACCACCCACCTTACCACCCCCATCATCCTCCCGGCGGCGGTGGCGGCGGGTATTACGGTCCACGCCCCGGCGGCGGAACAGGCGTAAACAACAACCCACGTGTGGAACACTACAACGATGGACGCCAGACGAACAACATTTACAAAAACCGCAAAGACGTAAGCACGAGAGACCGTGTGCCTGCTGCCAGAAGCGGTCGTCCAAGCACACGCTCGGATACTGAAAGACCAAGCACACGTCCGAGCACACGGCCAAGTACACGGCCGAGCACACGGCCGCGCACCAAACCAAGCACGCGTCCGAGTACGCGTCCGAGTACGCAGGAAAACAACGTGATGACCGATAAATCGGGCAAAATATACCAGCATGACAACAACGGTAACTGGAAGCAACGCAACAACAACACCTGGCAACCCAGCCAGAATACCCGACAAATGGACCAGATGCAGCAGTCGCGCGACAGGGGCAATTACCGAACCCGGCAAAGCCAGCAGCGTTTGTACAATACACCTTCGCGTTCTGCGCCTTCGCGTTCTGCACCGCAACGATCTGCACCTTCACGAGGCGGCGGCGGAAGGGGAAACTGAATCAGGAGGCAAAATTGCTTACCTTTTCACTCCCGTGCTACCACGGTTTTGTTACCCTGAACCATTTGATCCATCTGAACCTCTACTTTGGCGCTGAGGGGCAGGAAAAGATCGACACGTGAGCCGAATTTGATGAAACCCATGTCGGCGCCCTGTTCTACACGGTCGCCTTCTTTCACATACCAACAGATGCGGCGTGCAACAGCGCCTGCAATTTGACGCATCAGGATTTGGTACGAACCGGTGTTGTACACCAGAGTGGTGCGTTCGTTGTCCATACTGCTTTTGGGATGCCAGGCCACCAGGTATTTGCCGGGATGGTGTCTGAAATAAGCCACAATACCCCCCACAGGATTGCGGTTGACGTGTACGTTGAGTGGCGACATAAAAATGGAGACCTGCAGCCTGCGGTCCTTGAAATATTCCGTTTCCTCCACTTCTTCGATGACGCAAACACGGCCGTCGGCGGGAGCGTACACCAAGCTGTTGTTCGCCGAAGCGATGGTGCGCACAGGGTTTCTGAAAAACTGAAAAATAAAGGCGTAAAATACCAGGGATACCGTCAGAACCAGCCAGAAAATGACCGGATGCGCCATTTTAGACAACAACACATTGGTAAAACCGAGCAGCGCGAGCAAAGCGATAAGCAGAAAGTGCCCTTCTTTATGGATGCGAAAAAGCATATCGGGGTGGAATTTTTGCGCAAAGATAACTGTTGTTTGCTCTTTTAAGAGATTTCGGCTTTACAAAGGCTGTTGTCAACATTCCGCGTTGTATGTTGTTTGGTACAACTGTATCTTTGAAGCTGCGATTTAGCATTAAAACGATTGAACATTGATGAAAGTAGCCGTTGTAGGAGCCACTGGTTTGGTAGGTTCCAAGATGTTGCAAGTGCTCGAAGAGCGTGATTTTCCACTTACCCACCTGATTCCCGTTGCTTCAGAGCGGTCGGTAGGAAAAAAAATAAAATTCCGTGGCCGCCGCATCCGTGTGGTGAGTATGGAAGAAGCCATAGCTAAAAAGCCAGACATCGCCCTTTTTTCTGCAGGTGGCAGTACTTCGCTTGAATGGGCACCCAAATTCGCAGCCGTCGGTACCGTGGTGATCGACAATTCCAGCGCTTGGCGCATGGATCCGGACAAAAAGCTGGTGGTGCCGGAAGTGAACGCTGGTGTTCTCACCCAAAAAGATAAAATCATCGCAAACCCCAACTGCTCCACCATCCAAATGGTGGTGGCTCTCAAACCCCTGCACGACAAATACGGCATCCGCCGCGTGGTGGTCAGCACCTACCAATCGGTGACCGGCACGGGCGTCAAAGCTGTTGACCAGCTTATGGGCGAGCGCAAAGGAAAAAAAGAGGTGGTTCGCGCATACGCACATCCCATCGATTTGAACCTCATTCCACACATCGATGTTTTCCTCGACAACGGGTATACCAAAGAGGAAATGAAAATGGTGCATGAAACACGCAAAATCATGGGTGACGACCACATCAGGCTCACGGCCACTACCGTGCGTGTTCCGGTTATGGGTGGGCATTCCGAAGCCATCAATGTTGAATTTGAACACGACTTCGACCTTGCAGAGGTTCGCCAATTGCTCGAAGAAGCGCCCGGCGTGGTGGTGATTGATGATCCCGCCAATGCACAATACCCCATGCCGCTTTCAGCACACGATCGCGATGAGGTGTTTGTAGGTCGTTTGCGCCGCGATGAAAGTCAGCCAAACACTTTGAACATGTGGGTGGTTTCCGACAATTTGCGAAAAGGCGCTGCCACCAATGCCGTACAGATTGCCGAATACCTGATCGAACATGGAATTTTAAAAACAAAAATCAAAAAAAACGCCGCAGCGGTATAGTTTTGCGTTATCAAACACAAACAATGCAAATTTTCGGTAGTTTTACCTTTGATTTGCTAATCCGAAAACTACCCTTACAGGACTTGAACCTGTAAAACCAAACTGTTACATCCTTCACCGACACGCTACGACACATGAAGAACAAGATCGTTGTTTGGGGAACAAACGCGGAGAACGAGAAAGTACTGATAGCCCTGGAACTGCAAGCCGACGCCAACAAAGTACAGTTGTACACGTTTCCAGAGGCCGTTGCTACCGAAGAATTCGTAAACAAAATGATGGCCGACTGGAGAAACGGTGCGGAAGTGCCTTTCCCCGAGGGCTTCACGCAAACCGAACTGTCCCTGAGCATTACAGAAAGCCTTTTGCCAGAAAATCTTAAGGTTGACCGGCAAGACCTGATCCAAAGGGCTCAAACCGAATGGCAGTTCGCCGTTTTATCGGCAAAACTCCATACTGCTTACGAGCAGGAACTCGCCGACTTTAAAGAAACCGTCGGGAAACTTTCTACCTACGACCACCAGATTTGGGACAAGCTCCGTACGTTTTGGGACAAAGTCCAGGAACAGGCCCGTGAACGCAACCTTTTCCGCGAACATGCCGACAAACTGCGCGACAACATCAACGTCCTTTTCGACGGCATGAAAAAAATGCGCTCGGAGGTGCAAAACGAATTCATGGGCGCTTCCCAGAAGTTGTA
>JBBSDH010000153.1:0-10942 GCA_038249605.1 Chitinophagales bacterium
CAATGATTCAAAAAATTGCACAATGTTGTTTATTGGTTGATACTCGGCATTGTAATTTACCAACAATTCATTGGCAAGCTCTACGTACTTATCGTCGTCGTCCTTTGAAAAAGCAGGGCCGGTGCTGTTGTCCTGAAAATTGCTCATGGTACGCCAGAACAATTGTTTCGGATTGCTTGGCGTTTCTCCCAAATCTGCTTTGTACTCCAAACCTACAAAAGCCGCTTTGTGAACCGTCGAATTGTAGGCATTGAGATCATCCAATGTTGGCGCACCTACGTAATAATCATTGGTCGTTCCAGCAAGCAGATCACTTAAGGCAAATGGGAGTACGGTTGATGCAGCTTCGCATAGATTGTTGATGGCTTGTTGAGTAATGTTGTTTTCATTTATAAAAAATTCAAACTTGGATCTGTTACGAGTGGATTGGATTTAACCAATTCTTGTAAATCAAGGCCAGCAGCGTTCAGACTTGTTTGTACATAAGTGGGGAGGGTGCCAATAACCTTCCTGGCTTGAAATCCTGTGGTTCCAAGTTGGGAAGCAGTACGTGCTTCCGCCCAACTTTCTGGTCCGCCACCCAGACCATGGACCCAATAAATACCTCGATTTTCCGAAGTCGGCGGTTCCCTGGTATAAACGGAGACACCTGCGACATTGCTCACCCGGACAGAACTATTGGTGAGGACATCATCGTTGGTCTGATAATTCAAAACATTAAAGGTCGGATTTGGCCACACGGCCAAAACATTATTTTGTTCTTGTTGCATGGTATTGCTTCGCTCTGTAGCAAGTCCAATTTCATAGTTGCGGTAGTAGCGGCGTATCACTTCACGCATGCACAAACCTGAAGGCCTAATGACGGGGCGTTCAATGCGCTCAAAGGCTAAAAAGTAATACCCCTGAATTTGCTCAAACCTTTGCATTCGTTTTTCAACCAGGTATTCTCCTTCGTACGTACTCGTTATTATGCTATTTTGAGAAGGAGCATACACGCCTTCAGCATTGGCACTTTTGATCCTAAGGTTTCCATTGCTCAAGTAATCTATGTTGACTCCACCGGCAGACTGCATTGCACCCAGCGTTGCTGAGTCAGGCATTGGGAAATGGTCTGATACCATTTGCGTTTGACTATTGAACATGTTCTTGGCCATTTGATAGGTGGCGGTGTACGTTGAATCGGCAGGCCAGGATTTGTACAGCATACTGTCCGTTTTGAAAGCCCGGACACCCATTGAGTCGCTTTCATACCTGGCAATTTTAACGGGCCAATCAGCATCAACTTCCTCAGGATTCAGGATTTCGGTTCTAAAAGCATAATCTCCTGTTTCCCAGATGGTTTGCCTTTCACGGCTTATTGTCCGTTTTTGTTCAAGAAAAGGTAAATCAACAGGACTTAATCCTTGTGGGGATACGCCTTGTTGAATTTCATGGTAATGCATCTCTTCAACCGTCACAGTTTTTAGAAATTTGATCCCAGGTGGTGAAGCTGAAATTGTACCATTTTGAGAAAATGATTTAATTTGCAAAAAAAGCAATGCAAACAAGATTAGAATTCGCATAAATAATTGTTTTGTGATTGTATGATTTGGAAGCATTTAAATGAAGTTGTTTGCAAATTTAGCCCACATGTCTATGCTCATTTAAGCCATGATTCGCACGTCACTACAGTTTTACTTTGGTTTTTCGCAGCCAATGCGAATACATGGAATAAAGACTAACTTTACCGCACCAAATGCCACAACAAATCCAAACAACCTCAAACTTTCGCATGGAACGCGAACTTTCCACCTACCTCATCGAAGCCGTGCGGCAACAATTGCCCGCCGAAATATCCCTGCCCCGCGTACTCACCGACCTGCTCGGTCAAAGCGCCTCCAACATTTACCGCAAAATACGCGGCGACGTGCCATTCACTTTAAACGAAGTCCTGTTGGTATCGCACCATTTCGGCATATCCATCGATGCGTTTACACTAGCCGGCAAGTTGCTCACCAACATTCAATATCCGGCCTTGTACGCGCATGTAAATTCACCGGAAGATTACCTGAACCAACTCAATGCCCAACTCGAATTTATTGGCACGTTGAACACACCAGGCATTGTGTATGCAGCACAGGAAACTCCCCTGTTTTACTACATGCTGCAACCCGAATTGTTGGCTTTTAAGTTGTTTATGTGGCAAAAGACGCATTGGTTGAGCGAAGCGGAAGCACGTGTTCAGTTGTTTTCGCATGCGGGTTTCCAAAAACAATGGCCCGGCATAGAACCTTTGAGCAGGAGCATCTTGAAAAAATATTTCGCGGTTCCGGCCATCGAAATGTGGTCGGTACATGCATTGTCGCATACCCTTCGTCAGATCCAGGCAGCACAGCAAAGCCGTTTTTTAGAAACCGATGCCGAAGCAAAAAGCCTCATCCATGCCGTTCGCAGCATGGTGGACACCTTTGAAACCATGCTGCGTTCGGGCAAACGCACGGTGCACGGCAACGCGCCACTTACCGTTTATTACAATGACATCGAATACACCAACAACACGGTGCTCGTAAGCAGCCAGGGCGAAACCGTGGCAGCATTCACAGCGTACGACAATCCACATTTCTTGGTCACCGGCCAATCGCAAGCATTGGTACGCCTGAGCCATTGGATCGAAAATGTGCGCCGTTTGGCCATCCCCATCAGTACCGACGGCGAACGCCACCGCACAGCCCTGCTCGATCATTTCCGCCAGCAAACGCATGAGGCAGAGGCGATGGTGTGAAATAATGCGGTATACCACATCCCAATATGGGCAATGTACATTGTATACAACGCTCAAAAGCCTCAAACTTGGCTACCCTTGAAATACCCCAGCCCCCCCAGGGCGAACGCATCAAAATAGAGGCCCGTGCGAAGTGAAGAATGACACAAATCACATTTTTCTTAATTTTCCGTTGAATGGAAACAACCTAAACTATTTGGTTTCTAAAACATTTTTGATGCGTTTGCCCTGCCGGTATAGGGGGTTGATCTTGGCAGCAATGTCAATGCCAAATCCTCCGTACCACATCAGCACAACGTTGAGCGTATCCTCATTCGTCAGGATGATTGTTTTATAATCGGTCGCATCGTATGAAAACTCCAATACCTGGCAGAAATTCGGAACCTCAACCGTGTATTCGCCGTCCATATCTGTCACTGCACCAATGGAAAAATCCCTGTTGTAGATTGTTCCTCCGATAAGGATTGCGTTGTCCTGATCCATCATTCGACCAGTGATGGTGCGCCATCCATCCCTCTTTACCATTTTATCCGCGCTAAAGTCATACTCCTGGTAATGCTTCGGGTGGCGTTCTTCCAATACGATTGTGGGGATTGCATTGTTACTTTCCGGGACGGGCACAACATTGGTATCATTGTTTAATACAAAGAAGGAATTGACCGAAAACAATTGTTGGAGCGCAACAGGATCTTCCTTATTGAAAGCATCCTAAAACTGGTGCACCAAACTGTAATAGGCCTTCGAGTTTCCATCAACCTGGGCTTGCAGCGGGCGCATGAATGCGACGGACAAAAGGATTGTTACCAAAAAATGCATTCGCATGGTATTACACTTAAAGGATACACCAATTGATACCCGTTGGCGGTGCCCATACTCATTATTTAGGCTCTGTGTCGCTACTGTAAATATCCCTGACAGTCACATACCTGCCATTGTGTTTTTCCCAAACGGCCATGTACTTACCCGAATAAATAATTTTCCCATTGGCATCTTTCGCCGTAATCCTGCCTATTTCCGTTACGGTGTTACCGTCGCCAAAAACCTCCAAGGTTTCAAAAGTAGCCATTTCGCCTTCCTTTTTTCCGGCTTTTTCCGCTTCTATACGTTTGCGGATGGCTGCTTTCCCAACCAGCATATCGGGCTTGTATGGCTCAATACTGACGGCATCATCGGCATAAAAGGCCAGTTCGGCATCTACATCGCGTGCATTGGCTGCCGCCGCCCAGGCATTTTCAAGGGCTTGTATTTCATCTTTGATGGCCGCCATGTCATGCGTGCTGAGCCACGACTTGGCTATTTTCCACTCGCCATTCTTTTTTTGCATCGCATTGGCGTAGCTGCCGACGTTGTTGATTGGTATGTCATACACATTGGTTTTGCCATACACCTCGTAGTTGCCTCTCGTTACCAAGGCGTGCTCGGCATCCGACCAGTTGATGCCCGTCTGCCTGAGGAGCAGGGTGGCGTTGTTGAGCCGGAATTGATCATCAAAATAAGCGGCGATGTTCTCCGCTCCTTTGATTTGTTTACCCGCCTGGTCAATGCGCACGGCATCGTCGGTGTACATTTTCCCGAGGGCGACAGGGTCTTGTGCGTTGTAGGCAGCCATGAAGCGGCGGGTGAAAGCTTGAAGCTCAAGTTCGTCGTTGACAGATTGGGCTTGCAAGCTGCTGCCAACGAGGCAGAACAGGGCGGTGATAAAAAAGAGATTTTTCATACGATAAATTGGTTGTAATGTTTATTTGATAAAAACGAGGTGTTTTGAGGACTCAAATTGATAAAAATACTTTGAAATAGCATTGTTGTATTTTCCCAATGGTCATTCTGGGTTGCCCGAGAGCCTGCTGGGTTGTCCGAATGAATTTTGAATGGAGCACAGGGTGTGCCTTGTCCTAAATCCCCTCACCCCTTCCCGCCCATCCTCACCGCCCCTTTTCCAAACCTATTCCGTATCCCGTCCATCGCCAACAGCAGCCGCGATTCTTTTTCCGTGTCGTCGAACAGGTTGAGCTGGCTGGTGCCGGGCACGAGGGCGCTGAAACGCACGCCCACAAGGCGGATGGCCTGGCGGCGCTCGTACAGGCGGTCGAACAAGCCCAGGGCGTGGCTTACGAGCAGACTATCCTGCGCGGTGTACGGTATTTTGGCCTGTTTGCTGAACGTGTTGAAATCGGCGTAGCGGAGTTTTACGGTTACGCAGGCGGTCAGTTTGCCCATGGCGCGCAGTTCATAGGCGAGTTGCGCCGTTTGGTGGCGGATCTGGTCGTGCAGAAAACGCATGTCGATGGTGTCGGCGTGGAAGGTGCGTTCTGTGGAGATGGCGTCCTGCTCGCGGTAGGGCACCACCGGACTGTCGTCCTCGCCGTTGGCTTTTTTCCACATCATCAAGCCGTGTTTGCCGAACTCGCGCTCCAGCAACCGAGGCGGCACTTCGCTCAGGGTTTGGCAGTTGCGCACGCCCATCAGGGCCAGACGGCGCTCTGTTTCCCGGCCGATGGAAGGGATTTTGCCCACGGGCAACGGGGATAGAAAGGCTCTTTCCATACCCGCAGGCACGAGTTTCGCGCCGTTGGGCTTCGCTTCACCAGTGCCCACTTTCGACACGGTTTTGTTCACCGACAAGCCCAGCGAAAGCGGCAGACCCGTTTCCCGGATGATGCGTTCGCGCATTTCGTTGCTCCATTTCCAACACCCGATGTATTTGTCCATGCCCGTCAAATCAACGTAAAACTCGTCGATGGAGGCCTGCTCGAACAGGGGTGCCTCGTCTTCGACCACCTCGCGCACGAGCTTCGACTGTTTGGAATACATCTCCATGTCGCCTTTCAACACCTGGGCGTCAGGGCACAGTTGCAACGCCTGCTTCATGGGCATGGCCGAACGCACGCCGAAAGCCCGCGCCTCATAACTGCACGAAGCCACCACGCCCCGGTTGCTGCTGCCGCCGATGATGAGGGGTTTGCCCCGCAACGCGTCGTTGCGCAACAGTTCCACCGACACAAAAAAGGCGTCGAGATCGAGGTGCAAAATGGAGCGGTCAAACATTGGAATGATTCGAATGCGGAATGCGGAATGGGGTGGGAACTGATTCAAAGGTACTGGAAAAAACATGACAAACAAAAAGTTTTAAACTTAGGGTGCTGTTTTACTTTTTTGCGTGGGGTAGGGTGGTAAATTCCGCATTCCACACTCCACATTCCGCACTCCGCATTCCGCACTCCGCATTCCGCACTCCGCATTCCTCATTCCGCATTCCGCATTCCACATTCCGCATTCCGCATTCCTCACTCCGCATACCGTCCGTCCACCCGGAAAGGCAGGCGTTCCATTGCAAGCACTTCCAGGCTCACGAACCCGAAATCGGTTGTCAACCTTCCGCGGATGCGGTATACGCCGCGCCCGCGGAAAGGCGACGTTTTCATCTGGTCGGGGAAATGCACGGTGTCGAAAAAACGGCCTTCGCGGTCGATCCACGTGCCGAAATGCATGAGTTCGCCTTTCACGGTGCGGGTGTCCTTGCGGCACACATAGTAGCCGGTCATGGTCACGATTTTGAGCACGTGGTCGGGCATGTCGCGGGCTGGCAGGTCGGGAGGATCCTGCCTGACGGCCAGGGCCAGCAAATCGAAAGGGGAGCACAAGGAAAAACCGAGCAGTTCGAGTTCGTCGAAAGGCTGGTCGAAGGGACCGTCCTCGAGTACCGGCAGACGGTAGCTGTCGACCTCGTCGGCAAACAAAAGGTTGGCACGCATGCCGCTTTCGGGCGTCAAAACCCGGCTTTTTTCCCACAACAATGCGCTTTTTTTCAAACCTGTAAACCGGAATGCGCCGATGCGGATCAACAAATCGAGCTGGGTGGGCGCGATGTGCACGCGCCGCACGAAGTCTTCCAGCGATTTGAAAACGCCGAACTCCGCGCGCTGTTTTTCGAGGTCGTGCACCACCTGAGATTCCAAACCGCGCACATGGATCATGCCGAGGTAAATGTCTTTGCCGTCGATGCGTGTCAGGTTGCAGCTGCGGTTCACGCAGGGCGCATGGATGGCCGCGCCGCACATGCGCGCCTCGTGCACGTAAAACTCAGTGCTGTAAAACCCGCCGAAGTTGTTGATGACGGCCACCATAAATTCCAGCGGGAAATACGTTTTCAGGTACAGGCTCTGGAATGATTCCACCGCAAAACTCGCCGAATGCGCCTTGCAAAACGAATAACCGGCGAAACTTTCGATTTGCCGCCATACTTCCAGGGCCAAGGTTTCGGGGTGTTTCCGGGCGGCACAGTTTTCGAAATATTTCTGCTTTAGGCGTGCAAAGGCTTCCGAGGAGCGTTTTTTTCCGGTCATCATGCGGCGCATCACGTCGGCCTCGTCCAGGCCCAGTCCGGCGAAGTGGTGCAAAATTTTCATCACGTCTTCCTGGTACACCATCACGCCAAAGGTTTCCCCGAGGTGTTCTTTAAAAACGGAGTGCAGGTACTCAAACCCGTGCGGTTGGTGGAAACGCTGGATGTATTCGCGCATCATGCCCGACTTGGCCACACCCGGCCGGATGATGCTGCTGGCCGCCACGAGGTGCACGTAGTTGTCGCAGCGCAGTTTGCGCAAGAGCCCGCGCATGGCAGGACTTTCGATGTAAAAACAACCCATGCAACGGCTGCTGCGCAACTGGTCGCGCACCCTTTCGTCGGTTTTCAACTTCTCCACGTCGTGCACGTTCACGGATTTGCCCTGGTTGTCGCGCACAATGTCCACGCAGTCCTTGATGTGCCCGAGGCCGCGCTGGCTCAACACGTCGAACTTGTGGAAACCCCATTCCTCGGCGCCGTACATGTCGAAATGGGTAATGGGAAACCCCTTGGGCATCATTTGCAGGGCGGTGGCTTCGCAGAGCGGATTTTCGGAAATGATGACCCCGCCTGCGTGGATGGACAGGTAATTGGGGAAATCCACCAGCAGTTCGCCGTAACGCAGGATGTGTTTGGCCCAGGGATGCAGCCGGGCGGCCCGCGCTTCGGCAGCGGGATCTTTGGGCCTGCCATTCACGGCGGACGACGGCGCCTGTTTCTCGCCCTTGCGCCCCTGCCATTCCCAGTTGCCGGATGCGGTGGACTGCCAATAGTCCACCATGGCATCGATCTCTGCTTTGGTGAGTCCGAACACCTTGCCGAGCTCGCGTATGACGGCCGCGTGCTGGAAGGTGCTGTACGTGGCGATCAGGGCCGTGTGCTCGCGCCCGTAACGTTTGAAAATGTAGTCGGTCACGTCGTCGCGCTCGTCCCACGAAAAATCGATGTCGAAATCGGGCGGCGACGTGCGTTGCGGGTTGATGAAACGTTCGAAATAGAGGTCTAGCTCGAGCGGTTCCACGTCGGTGATGCCGAGGCAATACGCCACGATGGAGTTGGCGCCGCTGCCGCGCCCTACGTGGTGGTAGCCAGACGATTCGGCGTAGCGCACGATGTCCCAGGCGATGAGGAAATACGCGCCAAAATCCATTTCGGCGATTACTTTGAGTTCCTTGCGGACGCGTTCTTGGGCCAGACGGTGGTCGGGACCGTAACGGCGCCGGCAGCCGCTATCGGCGAGTTTGGAGAGCAGGTTGAGGTCGCCCGCTTTCGAACCCATGAACGTGTTGCGGTTGAGTTTCAGGCCCGTTTCGAAACGTATGGAGCAGGCGTCGAGCCGGCGCCGGGTATTTTGCACGATTTTGGGGTAACTGTTGAACGCTTCCAGCAGGTCGGTTTCGGGGCGGAAGGTTTCGTCGGGGGCGGCCACAGGCACGCCGTCGAGTTTGGTCACCAGCGTATTGGCGTCGATGGCGCGCAGCAGTTTGTGCAGGCGGAAACCTTCGGCATCGGGGAATGTGACGGGTTGCCACACGACCAGGCGTTGGGGCGTGCGGGTCCAGGAGGAGAAAAACAGTTTGCCCGCTTCGGTGGGGCGTATGCCAATGAATTCGTTGGGTCGGAGGGTATCGAAAGGTTTGACTTCGCGGTCGTAGATGATGAACACGTCGTCCATAGGCGGCGGTACGGCGGGCAGGGGTTTGCTGGCCAGGGAATGTTCGGTGAGCAGGTTGCAGAGGGCTGCCCAGCCGGCGTTGTTGCGGGCGATGCCTGTGAACAGGAAACGGTGCTGTGCGTCGCGGAATTCGATGCCCAACACGGGTTTGATGCCTTTGGTTTTGCATAGGCGCACAAAGTCGAGTGCCGCCGACGTATTGTTGATGTCGGTCAGCACCAGGGTTTTCACCCGCTCGGCGGCGGCCGCCTCCACCAGTTGTTTGGGGGAAAACGTGCCGTAGCGCAGGCTAAAAAAAGTGTGCGCGTTGAGGTACATACACCTACGCTGGTTTTTAAATGTTTTGTAAACAATGGGTTTTTTACCAGGAACATGGGGTGAAGGCGGGTGGGCGCACGGGGATTGAAAGGAAGGGCTGGGACAAAATTAAACGGTTTGTTTAATATAGATTTATTTTTAAAACAGATAGTTTTATAATTGATTCGTAAAACACAGCGGCGTTTTTAGGTAATGGATGGCGGTAGCCCGGGGCTTCAGCCCCGCCCTCAACCCAGATCGCCCTTGTCATTCCACGCCCCATCCCAACAATCTGCGGTAATCCTCCTGCGTATCCACGTCCGTCGCCCCCTGCTCGAACGGCACCACTGCCACATCATTGGGGTATTGCCGGATCAATCCGCCAGCCCCGCAGTCGCCGGTGAGTTGTTGCAATTCAGGAAACAGGATGTTGGAAAACATGGCGGGTACGCCTACAGTATCGCCGTAACGACAGGCCGTTATCTTTTTGCCGATGTGAAGGTGCGTGTCCACCAGTTCCTGAATGAGCCGCGTGGATACAAAGGGTTGGTCGCAAAGTAAAAAAAGGAGGTGTTCCAGGTTGGAGTACAGGGCCAACGACCGCTCCATACCCGTACGGATGCTTGTTGCGATGCCTTCCGACCAGTTTTGATTGACAGCCACCTCGAAAGGACCGGTTTCGAGGGTTTGTTGTCTGGATGGGGGGCCCACCAGTTCCGCTTTGTCGTTGGTGACGTGGGCGAAAAAGTTCATGGGCTCCGTGGTGTTATGCGCCAGGAAGGGGGCGGTGTAATGGCGCTCGAGTATTTTTTTGGCGCTCTTGAAAGCGGCTTCAGGGTCGCCGTCGCGGCGCAGTACCTTGCCAGGTTTGCCGGCAGCTTTTTTCATCGCGGAGGTGTGCTTTTTCGAGTCTTCCAGCCCTGCTTGTGTTTGAACCTTGCGCCGTTTGTCGGGTGGGCCGGTTTCGGTCTCAAAGGTTTCGAAGGGTTCCCAAACGATGTTCAGCGCTTTTTTAGCGTTCATGACTTCCCACGTTGTGGCGCCGACGACTGCGACGAGCTCCCGGAAGGAGTTGTTGTCGGACCAGCTGGTTTCCTGACCGTAGGCATATGTCTGGAAGGTAAACACTTCTTTGATACCGCTGTTTTGATCGCTTTTTTGATGCGCGTGTAGGTGCCGCAACGGCAGATGTTGCCGTGCATGGCGGCCTCTATAGCTTCGTCGTTGGGGTTGGGATTGTTTTTCAACAGGGCCGCAGCCGACATGATCTGGCCGGCCTGGCAATACCCACATTGTGGAACGTCGATTTCCAGCCAGGCTTGTTGCACCGGGTGATTACCGTTTTCCGACAAGCCTTCGATCGTCGTGACGGGTTGGTTTTCGATGACGGATACGGGCAGTTGGCAGGAGCGTACCGCCGTGCCGTCGAGGTGAACGGTACAGGCGCCACATTGGGCAATGCCGCAGCCGTATTTGGTTCCGGTCAGTTGCAGGTGGTCGCGCAGGACCCAAAGCAGCGGCGTGGAGGGGTCCACATCGACTTACCGCTGTTTGCCGTTGTTGTTCAGGTTGAAAATGGCCATAGTCAGAAAAAATAAGTTGACAAATATAATCACCCGATAAGAGTTTAAAGCAATTTCAATCAAACAATAACTTACAAAAATCAAACGGTGGTTTGCTTGTTTACATCCGATCTTTCTTTCTTGCTTAACCCTGCCTGATCACCATTTTGGCAGCTTTCGATAAAAAAGCACGTTGTTATGCCCGAAATCAGGCCTAAATTTGCATCATCAACTTTATAAAACACCCAAAAATGAAACCCATGCACATCCTCCTGGCCATTCTTGCCATCCTTGCCCTGCTC
>JBBSDH010000154.1:0-10922 GCA_038249605.1 Chitinophagales bacterium
AAAAGGTTGTAAATACCCGCCGATGTTGCGGGAACTATGGCTGGAGAAGACAAAACCGTGAGGATTTCATCCGTGCCGTTGTTGTCCAAAGTCACCTGCCACGGCGCATCGCCTGTAAGCTGGATTTCCAGGAATGCCGTATCAAGTGCATTGGCACAAAGGACGTCTGTTCCACCCATAGCCGCAGTCGGTAAAGCATTAAGCGTCACCGTAGTTTCAGCCGTGGAAGTGGTTCCACATCCATCCGTTACAGTTACCGTGCAGATGCTGGTACCTGTAACTAAAATACCGATGGAAGTTGTGGTTTCGCCGGTGTTCCAAAGAAAGGTATACGTTCCCAAACCACCGGTTACCGTCGGATTTACAATACCTACTTCATCGGCGCACAACACCACGGAATCCAGTGCGATTTCCAACAGTGGTTTGTCGCGCAGGTTTATTTCAACAAAAATATCTTCGCATTCGCAGGTATTTTCCAGTTGGATGATGATGGTTTCAGCATCGTCATCCAACGAATCGGCCAGCACCTGGATGGGTATAAGCACTTCGCTTTGCCCTATGGCAAAATAAATCGTATCGGGCAAAGCGTCGTAGTCCATACCAACAATGGCGGTGCTGGAATCCGTTACGGTGTACGTCATGGCATTGGGCTGCGACAAATCTCCGGTCCTTACAAAACGTATAAATCCTTCGTCGCAATCCTCGTACAAAAAATCCTGTCCGGAAGGATAAACAGGTTCGGCGGTGATTTTATCTCCAGCGTTGAAGGAGTTGGCTTTCAGGAAAACAGCAGAAGTATAAATGGCGTCGGCCACATCGGCAATGGCCAATTTGATGTGGTATGTTTCGCAGGGAATAACCTGTGCCGTGGCAGTGAGCCGCACGGTCCAGCCGTCGAGTTGGTTGAAAGCGAGGGCTTTCACCGGTTGTCCTTGGCACGGATTGAAGTTGTTGTTGTTGACGTAATAGTTGCTGTTGGAAAGGTGGTTGACGTCGTTGATGGTTATGGGATCGCTGGTGCCCGGAATCAGCGCCAGGTTTTGGCTGCCATTGATGCCCGGACCGCTAATGAAAAATCCGAACACATCGTTGTATTGTGAACCCACATATTCGCAGTATTCTTCGGAACCAAATACATAGTCGAACTGAATCATGTCCGATGTGGGAACAAAATCAAATTCGATTTTGGACAAATCAAATTGGTTTCCGGTGAGGATGGTGTTCAGGTCGGCATCATCCGGCGTATTTAGCGCAAAACCGCCGTTGATGTTGGCAGAATTGTTGGGACCGGAGAGCACGTTTACATTGCCCGTACACAACACCAATCCGTTTTGAATGTCGATGCTTGCCGTGCCGTTATCAAACGTTCCGCGTGAAGCAGCATTGCCTGTGGACACAATGTTGGTTACTTCAAAACAATCGCCGCCGATGAGGGTGCCAGATATCAAGCTGCTCCCGGCAATACTGCCTGTAGTGGTGAGGTTCATGGCACGCTCTGCGTTTTCCTGAAATTTTTCGAGCCAGGAAAGGTCTTGCGGACAATCGTCGCAAGTCACCGACAAAAACATGGGTATACCTTCAGGACCGGCTGCGGCCACGTTTGCGTCAAGGATCAATTCGGAGCAGTTGCCCTTGGCCACAAACGAACGCTGGTTGGGCCTGCCTGGAAAAGTGATGGTTTGGGCAAGTTTTTCGTCATCGGCATTTTTCATGGACAGGGTAAAAGACGCCTGTTGCCCATCTACCGCGCCTACAGCAATAACCGTATACCGATGATCTTTTTCAATCGAACACAAACGAACGGTACTGGTTCCCGCTGGCGCAAACAACTGCTGCCGGAAACCGGTACCCTGCATGGTTACCTCGTGGTTGGACTGTGACCGCAAACTTTGAAAAAGGAAAAAAAAGGACAGGACTAAAAGCGTTTTACCGCCAATTCGACATGTACGCATAAGGCTTCGGTTTGGCAATTCAATAAACAGATCAGGACAACTTACTTTTCTGAGGATTATAACAAGTTGAGATCTATACAGCAAACCGATGCATTGGGCAAAGCATTCCTTAATGCCACTGGCAAATGTAAACTATATTTTAAAAAAACTACACTGTTGTACACATTACCCAAAGGTATTAACACCGTCACTCTCACATGGCTTGTTACCTTTGCGAAAGAAGTCCAGCCACACGTATAAGATCAATCAACCAGCACAGGTTTCTGAACCCTGATTCCCTATGGCCAAAGCCGGTAAAAACAAAAGTGCAACACCCACGCTCACCCCTCTGATGAGCCAGTATGCTCAGGTAAAAGCCACACATCCTGACGCCATCCTGCTGTTCCGTGTGGGCGATTTTTACGAAACGTTTGGTGAAGACGCCGTTAAAACCGCACGCACCCTGGGCATCACCCTCACCAGCAGGAACAACGGCGGGTCGGACATTGAACTCGCCGGTTTCCCCTACCACGCCATGGACATCTACCTGCCACGCCTCATTCGGGGCGGCTACCGTGTGGCCATTTGCGAACAAATGGAAAAACCGACGCCGGGCAAGGTGGTGCGCCGCTCGGTTACAGAGGTGGTCACGCCCGGCGTTACCCTCGACGATTCCCTGCTCAGCCACAACACCAACAATTTCCTATGTACCCTCGCGTGGGGCAAAAACGAACGTTACGGCATGTCGTTTCTTGACATCAGTACAGGAGAGTTCCTCATTGTGGAAGGCGATCATGGTACGGCCGACAAACTTTTGCAAAGTTTCAAACCCGCGGAAGTTTTGGTTCCTAAAAGCAGAAAAAAGGAATTTACGGCGCTTTTTGGTGATAAATGGTACCTGAACACGCTGGAGGACTGGATTTTTACCTACGATTTCGGACGGGAAAAATTGCTCAACCATTTCCAGACACCCACCCTCAAAGGTTTCGGCGCCGAAGATTTGGAGCTTGGACAAGCAGCCGCCGGGGCCGCACTCCAATACCTCGCCACCACCGAAAATACCAGGCTGGGCCACATCACCAGTCTGAGCCGCTTGCAAAGCGAAGCCTACGTTTGGCTCGACCGCTTCACCATTCGCAACCTCGAACTGATTTCGAGCAACCACGAAAACGGCAAATCTCTGCTCGACGTGCTTGATCAAACCCTGAGTCCCATGGGCGCGCGCCTCATGCGCAAATGGGTGTTGCTGCCACTCACCAACCTCAACCGCATCAACGAAAGACTCGACACCGTTTCCTTTTTGCTGGAAGCGGAAGCCTTCCGAAACGAGGTTGAGCCGCACATTCGGCACATCGGCGACCTCGAACGCCTGATGAGCAAAACTGCCGTGGGCAAAATCAGTCCTCGGGAAGTCATGCAATTGCACCGTGCCCTCACAGCCTTAGAGCACATGCAAAAACTGCTCACCAACTGCGGGCACCCCGAACTGCTCAAAATAGGCGAAGGATTGAACCCCTGCGCCAGTTTGATTCAACGCATACAACGCGACTTGGCAACCGAAGCGCCCACCGACATCCGCAAAGGCAATGCCATCGCCGAAGGCGCCGACGAGGAACTGGATGAGCTGCGATACACCGTGCGCCACAGTAAAGACATCCTGCTGGCCATACAGCAACGCGAAATCGAACGCACCGGCATTACCAGTCTGAAAATTGCTTTCAACAACGTATTTGGTTATTACCTGGAAGTAACCAGCAAATGGAAAGCCCACGTTCCGCCGGATTGGACGCGCAAACAAACCATCGCCAACGGCGAGCGTTACATCACTGAAGAACTTAAACAACTGGAAAGCAAAATTTTAGGCGCCGAAGAAAAGATCCTCGAACGCGAAATATTGCTTTTCGGTGCACTCGTGGAAGCTTGTGGCGGCTACATCCAACCCATCCAGCACAACGCCCAACTGGTGGCCCGGCTCGACTGTCTACTGTCATTCGCCAAAACAGCCCTTCAACGCCAGTACAGTCGCCCGGAGCTCGACGACACCCTCGCCATCGACATCCACAACGGCCGCCACCCGGTGATCGAAACCCAATTGCCCCTGGGCGAAGGTTACATCCCCAACGATGTTTTTCTCGACAGCGACAGCCTGCAAATCATGATGATCACCGGTCCGAACATGGCCGGCAAATCGGCCCTCCTGCGCCAAACCGCCCTCATTGCGCTCATGGCGCAAATGGGTTCATTTGTGCCGGCGGAAAGTGCGAGGTTGGGCATGCTCGACAAAGTGTTCACCCGAGTGGGTGCGAGCGACAACATCAGCGCCGGCGAAAGTACATTTATGGTGGAAATGAACGAAACGGCGCTTATCATGAACAACGTGAGCGACCGTTCGCTTATCCTGCTCGACGAAATCGGTCGGGGCACCAGCACCTACGACGGCATCAGCATCGCCTGGAGTATCGCCGAGTACCTGCACAACAACGAACGGGCACGACCCAAAACCTTGTTCGCCACCCACTACCACGAGCTCAACGAGCTGGCAGAAAAATTTGAACGCATCCAAAATTTCCACATCAGCACAAGGGAGGTAGGGCACAAAGTGTTGTTTTTGCGAAAATTAACGCCCGGAGGTTCCAACCACAGCTTCGGCATCCACGTGGCCCGCATGGCAGGCATGCCCCCGACCATCGTGGAAAGAGCCGGCGAAATTTTGTCGCAACTCGAAGACAAACACATCGTCGACCCGTCTGAAACGGTAGCAGCAACCAACCTGCCCGGCAAAGAATCCATGCGCCAAAAAGCCAAGGCCATCAACCCAACCTTGCAACTCAAAATATTCGACGCCGACCCTTTCACCATCCGCCTGCGCGACGACCTGATAGCCCTCGACCTCAACACCATGACGCCCATGGATGCACTGTGGAAGTTGAATGAATTTAAAAAACTGGCGGAGAAAAAGTAGTCAGCAGGCAGCGGTAACGCGACGTTCACGCCGCAATGTAAAGCGGCATTTATGCCGCATCAAAAAATCCATCCTTTCTACCCAAAGCCCGCACTTCCAAAAATACCACACAACCCAACACCAAAATTTCAAGCACAAAAAACACCACTCCCAAAACCGTTAAACGGTGGAAATGGTAAACCACAAGTCCGATGGTCAGACAGCCGTGTAAAAAATTGGCCACGACAATCAGAACCATGAAAGGTCGCCAGGATTTGGTAACGAAATAAGCGCAACTCAAGGAGTACACGGCATAAAAAAAAGCCATTGCGGACAAAAAATACAGCACCGCCGAGGGCATTCCAAAAACCTCCTCGAAGTTTGCAAGGATGGCGCCCAACAAAAAAGCATCCAAAAACGCTCCTGCGCCGTCCAACATAAAAAGTTTCGCGGGGTTGCCCGTCAACCAGATCATCTTGGACCGTATGTTTTGAATCGTATCTTCCATTCCTTTTTTTGGCTAAACAATCAATGAATTAAAGTAAAAGTAAAATAGATGGTACCAATTTTAAGCAAAATAAAAGACCGCAATCTTTTTATCCTATTACTGCTGCTCGCCATCCCAGCCTTTACACTCAACCTGGGCCTCATTCCGTTTATCGGCGACGAAGGCATACGCTCCCTTGTAGCCTTGGAAATGCACCTTTCGGGCGACTACCTCGTGCCGACCATGAATGGCGAAACGTACCTGAACAAACCACCGCTTTACAACTGGATCATCCTGCTTTTTTCCAAATTGTTTGGTTTTTTCGGAGAAATACCCGCACGCAGTGCCACCTTGTTTTTTCTCGGCCTTTTTGCCTTTTGGGTGTTCCGCTACACGCGAAAGGAACTTGGTTTTTACAGCGCCGCCGCAGGCGCTTTGATGCTGCTCACCTGTGGCCGGATTTTGTTTTGGGACAGCATGCTTGGCCTCATCGACATTGGTTTTTCAGCACTTATTTACCTGAATTTCATGCTGTTGTATACTTTGGGCAAAAAGGGGAAATGGATGGCTTTTTTCATAACCTCCTACGCATTGTGCGCTGCCGGTTTTTTGTTGAAAGGACTGCCTGCTGTTGTATTTCAGGCCATTTCCATTCCCATAGCCCTGGTCCTGCACGGTGAACTTAAACGCCGTTTTTTTTCCCTCAAACACATCCTTGGTGGTTTGGTGTTTCTGATTTTGGCAGGTGCTTATTATGTGTTGTATGCCCGAGAAGTATCGCTTCAAACTGCTTTTGCCGTATTGCTCGATCAATCGTTGCAACGCACCGCCACCCACCACGGCATAGGGAAAACAATCGGGCACCTTTTCACCTTTCCATTCGATTCGGTGTACCACTTTTTGCCCTGGTCGTTGCTGATTTTGTTGCTGTTTCAGCCGCGTTTCCGGCAATGGATTGGTGAAAACGACTTTGTAAAATTCAATTTCTGGATGCTGGCGGCCAACCTGCCCATCTATTGGAGTTCTGTACAGGTGTACCCGCGTTACCTGCTCATGTTTGTGCCACTTTTCAACACCATTTGCCTGTATGCCTGGCAACAAACACCGGAAAGCCACTGGTCACGCCGCATTTTGCAAACAACCTTCCCTCTTGCTGGCGCAATCGTGCTGGTGGCCGTTTTGTTGTCGCCCTTGTACCCGCGACTGCACACGTTGCCGGGCGGACTTTGGCTTTCCTGGCTGGCTGTTGTTGCGCCATTGGGATTTAGTGTCTGGGGCCTGTGGACCGACAAGCCGCGCGTCTTTTTCTGGCTTGTCGGCGCTCTTTTGGCAGTACGTATCGGGCTCGATTTGTTGGTGTTGCCTTTTCGCAACGAAGACCTTTTTACCCATGACACCCGCGCCGACGCACAACGCATCGTAGCCGAACATCCCACTTCCCAACTTTGGTTTTGGCGCGATACGGTGCGCGACAACGTGGTGCGCTTTTACCTCACCGAAGCTTCAGGGTACATCATAAGACGTACCGACACGTTGCACAACCCAGGCGATTTGTACATCAGTCAGCCCACCTACGCACGCGATTATCCAGGCGTCATCATCGATTCGGTGCGTTCGGAAGGCGGGAAGTTTTTGCCGATTTTTCGGTGATGGATTCGCTCGGATTTACACAGAAGGTTCACGTAAATCCCGTCCGAACTCCAAACTCCAAACTTTCCTTACCTTTGCGCCCTTCAACGACCAACCATGGCCAATCCTTTGCTCTCCGTAGTTGTCTGTGTGTACAACGAACAGGACAACATTTTACCCATGATCGAACAAATCGAGCGCGCACTCGAAGGCATGGATTACGAACTGGTGTACGTCGACGACGGCTCCACCGACAAAACCCTTTCCATCCTCAAATCGATCAATAATGCACGCCTGCGCGTGGTGGAATTCCGCCGCAACTACGGTCAAAGCGCTGCCCTCGCAGCAGGAATTGAGTACGCCCGAGGACAATGGATTGCAACCATGGACGGCGACCTGCAAAACGACCCTGTCGACGTGCCTCGTATGCTCAAAATCGCACAGGAACGCGACCTCGACATGCTCGCCGGTGTACGCCAAAAACGTCAGGATGGCATGTTTTTGCGCAAAATACCCAGCAAAATAGCCAACGCCATGATTCGCCGCGCCTCAGGCGTGTACCTGCACGACTACGGCTGCACCCTAAAAATTTTCCGCGCCGACCTCGCCAAAAGCCTCGGCCTCTACGGCGAACTGCACCGCTTCATTCCCGTGCTTGCCGACCTCGAAGGCGCACGTATGGACGAAACACCGGTGAACCACCACGCCCGCCAGTTCGGCAGTTCAAAATACGGCATCAACCGCACCATCAAGGTGTTGTCAGACCTGATGCTCATCCTTTACCTCAAAAGTTTCCGCCACAAACCCATGCACCTTTTCGGAGGCTGGGGCGTATTGTCGCTTGCCGTGGGCGTGCTCATCCTGCTGTACCTGCTTGTGGAAAAAATGCTTGGAAACGACATCGCCGACCGTCCCCTGCTTATGCTGGGCCTTATCCTCTTCATGGCCGGTTTGCAATTGGTGGCCTTGGGCATCCTTTCGGAAATGCACATGCGCACCTATTACGAGTCGCAGGACAAAAAACCGTACCGAGTTCGCCGCGTCTATGAACACAACGCCTGAAACGGACATCATCGAAAAACGTCCTGACAAGGTCAAAAACGGGATCAAAACAGGGGTAAAACTCCTGCTTTCGGTGCTCATCGTGTACCTCGTTTTGCGGCAAATCGACGAAAAAATCCTGCTGCAGATCGTAGCGACTGCCAACCCGTTGTGGCTGTTTTGGGCAATGGTGTTTTTTGTGGTTTCCAAACTCATCGGGGCCGTCCGTTTCCGCCAACTTTTACAAACCGAAAACATCAACATCGGTCAGCGCGCCAACCTCCGACTTTATTGGCTTGGCATGTATTACAACCTGCTGCTGCCCGGTGGTATCAGCGGCGACGGGTATAAGATCAAACTGTTGATGGACGCGTTTGGCACACCATTCAAACGCCTGTTTGCCCTCACCCTACTCGACAGGCTCAGCGGCGTCACAGCGCTTGGACAATGGGTGCTTATACTCTCCCTCGGCATCGATGGATTGACGCCCTGGCGCTGGGCCATCGTGCTGCTTTTGGTCGCGAGCGTTCCGGTAACGTATTTCCTTTACCAAAAAATGGGTGGCGAAAAGTTGCGCGCCATTTGGCTAAGCAGCAACATGCTCTCTGTGGCCGTACAAGGCGCACAACTCATCAGTACCCTCGGCATCGTTTTCGCTTTGAGCGAAGGCGACCATTGGTTGTCGTACAGCGTGTTGTTCCTCGTATCGTCGGTGGTGGCTATGCTACCGCTTACGATTGGTGGTACAGGCGCACGGGAATTAACGTTTCTTTACGGTGCCGGACTGCTCGGTGTCGATTCGGAAAAAGCCGTGGCCATCGCCTTTTTGTTTTACCTGATCTCCACCGCCGCCGCGCTTTTCGGCATGGTTTACGGATTTACTCCCCTTAAACTGACATCACAAACCACATCAGCGACATGACCGTTCTGATCACCGGCGCCGCCGGATTCATAGGATCGCACCTTGCGGAAAAATTGCTGCGCGACGGACACCGGGTGCTCGGCATCGACAACTTTGATCCGTTTTACGACACGGCCATCAAACGCCACAATGCCGAGATATTGGCCAGTTACCAAGGGTTCAGTATCCTGGAAGCCGACATCCGCGACCGCGCCGCCGTAGACAGCCTCATGGCTCAACACCCCAACGTTGTGGTGCACCTCGCTGCCAAAGCGGGCGTACGCCCCTCCATCGAACAACCCCTGGAATATGTGGACGTGAACCTCATGGGCACTACCCAACTGCTCGATTCGATGAAGGAACATGCCGTAAAACGTATGTTGTTCGCTTCTTCCTCTTCGGTGTACGGCAATCAGGTGAAGGTACCGTTCAGCGAAAGCGACGACGTGGGTTTTCCCATTTCGCCCTACGCCGCCACCAAAAGATCGTGTGAACTGCTTTGCCACGCCTACCACCATTTGTACGGGATGGACATCGCTTGCATGCGTTTTTTTACAGTTTATGGTCCAAGGCAGCGCCCCGACCTGGCCATTCGCAAGTTCACCGACCTGGCCATCCGCAACCAACCCATTCCCCTTTTCGGCGACGGCTCCTCCCGCCGCGACTACACGTTTGTAGACGACATCACCGACGGCATAAGAGCGCTTTTGGAAAAACATCTTTCCGGTTACGGTATTTTCAACCTCGGCTGCGGCAGTCCCGTCACGCTCCTTGAAATGGTGCAAGCCATCGAAAAAGCGCTTAGCCGCAAGATTCAAATTGAATGGTTGCCCAAACAACCCGGCGACGTGGACCAAACACATGCCGACGTGCAAAAAGCTTTTGAGGCTTTCGGTTACGAGCCAAAAACGGATCTGGAAACGGGGGTGAAACGATTTGTTGAGTGGTATCTTGATAAATTAAAGACACATTAGGCACATAAGAACACATAAGATTTGATTGATGCTTTTGGAAAATCCTTCAATAATTTGAAAAAATGATCCATGATATCCTCCATCTAATGTGTTCCCTAATGTGCCTAATGTGTTTTATTTCAAACGCATATCAAACTCCACCCTTCTGTTTTTCGCCCTTCCAGCTGCGTTCATGTTGTCGGCCACCGGTTTTGTTTCGCCGAAGCCTTCGTGCGTCATGCGTGAGGCTGCGATACCTTTTTTCTCCAGGTAGTCGGAACAAGCATGAGCGCGTTTTTTCGACAGGTCGAGGTTCAACCCTGCATCGCCCTGGCTATCGGTGTAACCTTTGATGTCGAGCGAGTAATCCGGGTAGTCGTTCATGAGTTTGACCACTTTGTCCAGCGTGGCGTAAGAAGCGGCGAGCAACGTGGCTTTGCCGGTGTTGAACTGTACGTCCCGAACAGCGAGGTCAAGTACGGCTTTATCCTCCGCTTTGATTTCCGGGCATCCGCGGTTGCTCGAAGGACCGGCTTTGTCTGGGCAGCGGTCGTCAATGTCCACCACGCCGTCGCTGTCGCGGTCGGGACAGCCGCGGTTACCGGCCGGACCTGCGTTGTCGGGGCATCGGTCGTCGGCATCGGGTACGCCATCATTGTCACGGTCATTGACTGGGCAACCGTTGTTGGATAGGGGTCCGGCTTCGTTCGGGCAGCGATCCTCGCGGTCCTCGATGCCATCGCCGTCGGTATCTGGGCAGCCGTAGGAAGATTTTGAACCTTTAACATCAGGACAAGCATCGGCGCCATCTACGACACCATCACCGTCGCGGTCGGGACAGCCATTGAGTGCCGCAAAGCCGGCCTGGTCGGGGCACCTATCGTCTTTATCGGCTACGCCGTCGTTGTCGCGGTCGGGGCAGCCAAAAAGTGCGGCTGAGCCAATTTGGTCCGGGCATTGGTCGTCGGCGTCGATGATGCCGTCTTTGTCGCCGTCTGGCAATGGCGGCACGATGGTTTGTCCGAAGAAAAACGTCAAG